>CAZQAU010000006.1:18245-70689 GCA_964591375.1 uncultured Gammaproteobacteria bacterium | reverse complement strand
GCTCCTAACTTCATCTTTCTGTTTATCGCTCGTGCTCTTGATGGTATAACAGCGGGTAATATTCCGGTTGCTTCTGCGGTGATTACCGATACTACTGAACCAAAAGACCGTGCTAAAGGTTTTGGTATCATCGGCGCCTCCTTCGGATTCGGATTTATCTTTGGTCCGGCTATCTCGGCGCTCACCGTCGGAATTAATGCCGCTATTCCATTTATCATCGCAGCTGTAATATCCATAATCGCCGTAATTTTAACCGCTATATTCCTTCCGGAAACAAATAAACACATGGGGGAAATTAAGCATGATAAACTCTTTGATTTTGGAAAATTACTACATGCTCTGACAAATAAAACCGTCGGTGCTACCTTAATGCTAACACTTCTCTATTCAACCGCCTTTTCTATGTTTATTTACGGATTTCAGTCTGCTTCCGTTAAGGCATATCATATGAGTGCCAACCAGATTTCTATTGTCTTTACCATTTTTGGAGTTCTCGGATTAATTTCGCAGGTTTTCACTATGGGGATTGTAACCAAAGCCTTTGGCGTAAAGAAAACATTTATTGTTTCACTTGTCTGGATCGCACTGTCTTTCATTTTTATGTTCTTTACTCAGACAACCACCATGTTTATCGTCTCCAATATCGTTTTAGGCCTCGTGAACTCATTTATCCAGCCTCTATCCCAGACTATTCTTTCTGAAGAAACTGATGCAAAAGAACAAGGTGAGATGCAGGGACTGAACACATCATATATGAGTATCGGCCAGATTATTGGTCCGATCGTGGCCGGCATTATTGCCACCTATTCTGTTAAATCTCCGTTTATAGGTGCCAGTGTGCTGATATTCATTTGTTTCTTTTTGTCGTTTCAAATATTTGCCCACATTCCTAAAAAAACGAAGATTGTTCCTTAATGTAGGATAAGAATTATTTTCAAGGAATAATGATATCGTGGTAACCATACAGTATGGTTTTTCCCCGCTGATTCTTTTTTTCAATTTTCATAATATAGGCATCATTAAATCCTGCCCGACCTTTGACATCAGGAAAAAACATTTCTGATGTAATAATTACACGCTTATCTTGAACAACCTTAAAATGAATATGCGGTGGACGATACGCAGTACCTTCTCCATATCCCTTAGGAACGACTGTCTCAATTTCATATCTTCCCTTTGTATCAACAAGTACTTTCCCACGATACCAGTCTTTATCATATTCTCCCTTTTCATCTGCTTGCCAAATATCTAGTATGACATTGGAGATGACTGTCTTGCAGTCTTTAGCCAGTACCCGGCCACTGATAATAAGTGGTTCTCCTTCATTTTTCTCGGGCACAATTTTTTTTCTAAACGGGGAATCGGGATAATAATATGGGCCATCACCATCAAAAAAAGTCGGTGTGCATTCTGATACAGATTCGGCTTCTTTTTGTGTAGTTGGGAGAAAATATATTTGTGAAAGTAGATACACAATAAAAACCAGTGGCAAAACAAAAAGTATGAGAAGGGAAAAATTTCTTCTTATATATGTGTGTATAGAAGACATTCTTTATTATAACAAGCTATGCGGACTGTTATTCTAATTTTTTCCTCAATAACTCGGAAAAATCAGACCTACCAGCATATTCTTTGACGAGCTCTGAAATGTAATATTTTTTTGTAATAGATGGTAATGGATCGCTGTTAGGTATAAATCCTAATTTATATAGTTCCTGCGCAGCAAAACCCGGTAAAAACCAGGTTAGATCATATGGAATCGTTCCGGGCTTAATCTGATTTGCATTTTTAGCCAGTTCATTGGTACAGTTACTGGTTAGACTGTGGTAAAAACGAGGTGTTTTTTCGATCCCCTGCGTTGTTTGGGCAAGCTGCACAAATAGCTTTTGTGCAGCTGTTTTACTGATAGTCAAAGGATACATATAGAGCTGATTATGCTCCCGTAGCACACGACCGGCTGTAAGATCTTCTTCACTGCCCCAGACATACATCAACTCAAAACGGTTCAAAATTCCGGGCAATAACCCAAACTTTTCCCCCTTCTCGCGGCGAGCTTCCACTGAGACGACAACCGGTTTCTGTCCTTTAAAATCAAAGACAAAATATGTATGAGCAATTCCATCAAACTTCACGATAGGAAACCCTTCAAATGGTTCGACTATAAACCAGGCTCGCTCTAATGTTGAAATATCAATCTGTCGCTTCATATAACGGGCAGCTACTATTTTATCCCAACCATATTCGTAATTGCGAAAATCTTCAATACTAACTATGTTTTTTTGAATCCGAATACGAGGCAGTTTCTCAAATCCCACTTCCCAGTTACGAGTATGTGATGGTTTCAAGATCACAGTCGTATATAAAAGAAAAACAATAACCAGTAAAAAAAGAAGATGTGGTAAACGTTTCAAGATTTTTTTCCATTTAATTCCAACTAATACTTTCTTTTTTTTCATTTATATATCTTAAGAATTGATATAATTTGATATTTAATTGTAATCTTCTAATATTAATATGACAAATAATGATTTAGACACTTATAATGGTATTGAAATTATTGATACAATAACTAGTTCTGTAGGACTAGACACCAGTCCTCCAGAAGATTGTGAACAAGACATTGATACTAATGGATAAAAATCAAGAAGATTTAATTAAACAAAAATATTTAGACATACATTATAGTGCTGCATCTCACTGGAACTCTCACGCAAATGAACAGGAACTTGAATTAACAAAACAAATGTTGGCATTCGGCACTATTTTTTTCACTTTATCTGCTTCTTTAGTTGCTCTTGATAAAACCATAATTAATAATGAAATACGAATCATCATATTATTTATGTGGTTTTTCCTTTTGGCAAGTTTAATATGCGGAGTTATACAAATAATAATAAATATTAATTATTTTGTTTATCTAATGACTGATGAAACTAAAAGAATGAAAGTGTGGAAACAAACGTTCAAAAGTCTTTCTGAACTTACTAAAGAAGAACAGCATTTGGGCAAAACAAAACCATCATCAGGGCACATATTTCTTATTCTACAAGGAGTTTTTGTAATACTTACATTAGTAACAGTATTAATAATCGGAGTAATATTATTATTCATATAAATATATCATTATTTAATAATAAAAAAATAATACAGTACAATACTCGTACATGAAAAACTTCATCATTGCTTATTCACTTTTTCTCTTCACCTTTGTCTTGTATTTAGTCACTGTTCCCAACCTCAACACTGGTTTTGCCGACTCAGATGAACTTATCACTGTGGCGCGCATACAGGGTGTCGCGCACCCGCCTGGTTATCCGCTTTACACGCTCCTTGCGACAGTTGCCGGCTCTATACCGGTTCCTCTCACATATGCCTGGAAAATCAACGCTTTAAGCTCTCTACTGCATGCTCTTACCACGGTGATTATTTTTTACATCGCCCGACTTCTTCTCAAACAAATGTCAGAAAAAGACGTTACTACTGTGGCAGTACTGGGATCAATCATCCTCTCCATTTCATTTTCATTCTGGTTTTTTTCCTTATTTGCTGAAGTTTTTTCACTCAATAACTTTCTCGTAGTACTCATTGTGCTTACTCTTCTTGTATGGCAACAGACAAAACGGACGGGATATATATTACTTGCCGCTTTTTTTATGGGGTTAGGTCTCTCCAATCAACAGGCAATCATCTTACTTGCGCCTGCGTTTCTATTTTTGCTTCTTCATATAAATTATAAAGTCGTTTTTAATATGAAAATAATGATTCCGGCAGTAATTATTCTTATAGTAGGCTGGCTCTCCCCATATGCATACCTACTCATCGCTGCTACAAAATTACCACTTATTAATTGGGGTAACCCTCGAAGTTTGAGCGATATTTTGCATATTATTGGAAGACAAGACTACGCCGATGCACAGGGCAGTGGCGCGTATATTAGTGTCAAAGGAATCACATTTCAACAGCGTTTATTGGGTTTACAATTATTTTTTCTCTATATAATCAATAATTTTTCCTGGTTCTTCACCGGCATCGGTGTGATCGGTGCGGGGTATTTAGTATGGAAAAAAAAGTTAGCTCTATTAGCTTTCCTGGTTCTGGGAATTATTGGGGGAGGTCTATTCTTTTCCTTTTATTCACCACCTTCAATTTCTATGTATACCTTGTATGAGCTCGGCATTCATTACCGGTTTTATCTTGCCTCCTTATTATTCGTTTCATTACTGATTACGTTCGGTATTCAAGCTTTATATCAGATAACCAACCGTTTTCTTCCCCGCTTTGCTCCTGTTATTTTCGTCGTAATCTCCATGATAGTACTATATATAACTACCTTGCGGTTTGCCGAAATTAAAGCCAATGATTTTTCCATAGCACATCGGTTTGGTGAAAATGTACTCGCGAGTCTGGAAAAAAATGCTATTTTAATTTGCTTTTCTGAACCTACCTGTTTTACTACTCAGTATGTTCAAATCGATAAAAATATCCGAAAAGATATTATCATTATTCCGGCTGATTTCCTGCAACAGAAACCCGAACAGATCAAGAAAAAATATCCCGGAATTCTCAAAACGACTTTAGTCCGTCGAAACGCCCGCGATGCAGTTGATCTTGTCAAAGATGTTATTCGTTGGAATGTCGATACTCGACCGGTCTATATAGCCGGTATTAATCATGATGCCGATTATCTTGAACAGTTCGCTCTCAATGGCAATCCTTTTTTTCTCATTCCTCAAGGATGCACCATGAAGGTTGCTAAATCATTTACACTTTTAAAAAAAAATAATGGATGCCTCTTAGCTGAAAAACAGGCCCTGAATGCTTTTTATACAGAAAACGCTCCAACTGCTAAAATGATTCCCTTGTATTTAGGATATCAGCGTTACTTTAATTATCTTCAGTATCAAAAAGCACATTGTATAAAACAGTCAAAAAAAGAATATGATATGGCTCTTACTTTAAACCCACTTGTACCATTTGGACCAAAACCAGATTTTTCCCAGAAAGATCAATGCGGAGCGAAAATTAAGAATGTTACTACAGATGAACTCGTATATGCAGCTAAACAAAATAGTACCGATACATATAAAATTGAATACTTAAAACAAGCAACTCTCCTTACACCCTCTGACGTATCAATCCGTCGTGAACTGGCTGCCTTGTATGAGAAAACGCATCAAAAAGATAAAGCCCGTGTAGAGTATGCGGATATTGCCGCACTTACTCCTAAAAAGAAATAAGTTTATTGCATTATGCCGTCCTTCATCCCCCGTATATATGCTGCCATAGATTTCCAATTATGTCCACGAATCATATTGAACGCATGAAAAGGAAAACGAATGCACAGCTGTCCCCAAATGCCTGTGATCAAGAGTAATATACCAGCATTTTTTTTCAATAATAAAAATGGATTGCGGCCGAAATAATATGCTTTAAACGGTGATAACGAATTGGAGCCAGCTTCACCGGCTGAGGAGGAAACATCATGATACACGAGTGTTTTTTCGATAACTACTGATGAAAACCCTGCGTGCCTTGCCCGGAGACAAAACTCAGCATCTTCAAAATAAAACTGAAACTTTGTATCAAGCAATCCGATTTTTTCAAAAATAGTAGTTCGAATAAGCATACAGCAACCTGTGATAAAATCCGTGTCGTGGATCATAGTATCAAGAGTTGAAAGAGACTGATTCATTTTGGTATGGCGGGTATAACAAAAAAGACGGTTAAAACTACCACCTGCATACCAAATCTTCTGCTGCTTCTTGTAACTGATCGCACACCCGCTAACACCCACGTGTTCACTGTGTGAAAATGGTATTAATAACTCTATAATGAGAGTTTCTTTCACTTCTGTATCTGGATTGAGAAGTAACACATAGTCGCATTTTTTTTGCTGTAATATTTCAATTCCCTGGTTATTCGCTTGCGCAAAACCAATGTTATTATTATTTTGAATACATGATATTTGTTTAAACTGTTGAGAAATAATTTTTACCGTATCATCGGTTGAAGTGTTATCAATAACAATAATTTCCAGATCCGGATACTGTAGTTTACTTACGGACTTTAGACAACCGACAATTGTCTTTGCCGAATTATACGTTACGATAATAACACCAACCCGTGGTTTCTTCATGTGCGACAGATAAAAATAAAGTAACAGTAATTAGTATCTGCAGTCACGGGTATTTTTTCAATCTGTACATTCTCCCAAGGTCGAAATGCGCTCAAAGGAGGAACTAACTTCATAAGCTTGAATAAGGGTCGAATTACTTTACGCTGTCCAAAATAATCAACCGATTTAAAATCTTTAAGAAGTACAAGGCATTCATCAAACGTATATTCGCGAATATGAAATGGATTATTACCTACTGAAAACTCCACATTAGGTGTCGAAATAATCAGTAACCCATTAGGCTTGAGTAAACGGCGTATTTCCTGGATAAATTTCTCTTCATTCTTAAGATGTTCTACCGTCTCAAAAGACGTAATTATGTCTGCAGATTTTTCTGGAAGATTGGTGGCGGTGACATCTGCCTGTACATATCGAATTGCCGGTAAATCATATTGTTTTTTTGCATATGCTATCGCTTCAGTGTTAATATCGACACCAATTACTGAACGAGCCCGGGCCTGAGCAAGTGTCGCACAGCCATAACCAGTTCCGCATGCCAGATCAACAACCCGCTTATGACGCACAAACGGTGCTGCAAACTGATATCGCTTCATATGCTCTTCTATCATTCGCTTTTTATGCCATGGTACGGCATCGGGAATTAATCGTTCTGCTTGCCAATCGGTATGACTTGTTTGGTGCTGGGAGTGATCTGCCATATAGTGTGCTGTTTTAACTTTAGTTTATAATCCATATATCCGAGAATACGTCCATATAATTCAAGTGCCATAACGGCTGGTGTCCATAAAAAAAACCGCCAGGAAAGTTTAATATTTTTAAGAAGCATAAATATAATATTTAAACTGCTGGATGTTGAAACTTCATAACTATACTCTTTTTTAACACAATGATGCCCATAAGCAATATGCCGTCTCCGCGTTATAAACTCACTCACAGTTTCCGGGCCTTTATTGAAAACAATTGCCTGAGGTGCATATACTGCTTTGTATCCTTGTCCACGAATAAGGGGTTCAATATTCGCTTCATCCACGGCTGATAAGACAGGAATTTTTTGAAATATTTTTCGAAATGCGATCATCTCGCCCATTTTAGGTTTTTTAAGTGAAATCAGATGGTGCAGATCCCACATAAAATGAGCAGCATATCCCATAAAAGTGTTGGGATCGTTGACTGGCACCGGATGTGAGCCAACAATTCCCACGGTAGAATGATGTAAGGGAGTGACCAACTGTTCCACCGTATCTGGCTTTAATACTAAATCTCCCGACATAATGATAACAAAATGATTCTGAGCTGATTTTAAAAATAAATTAACTGCAGATGCTTTACCTTGTCGCTTTTTTTGTGTTACAAGTCTGATATTTTTATGCTTCTCAGAAAATTTTTTAACTATATCATTTGTCTGATCAACAGAGCCACTCGAGACAACAATAATTTCACCTATTTTTACTTTTTTGAGTTTTTGCTTAAGAAGAGAATCCAGCAGATAAACGATATTTTTTTCTTCGTTAAAAACAATGATGCCAATAGAGACAATCATGCTAATAGTATACAATCGGCGACGAAAATTACGGAGCAATATCGACAGATATTTTGCGTATTACTTCAGCGATATCATCATTTGTATCAAAATTATAGCCATCATCAGTAACTCCATCACCACCATACGACCAGATAAGATAAACCGAACCGCCGTTTTGAAAAAATGATTCAATTTTTTGCTGTAATAAATATGGTTGATCAGATACAGATAGCTGTATTCCCGATTCCCCCACCACAATAGGCTTTTGTAAATACTCTGAATCATCAATTCGTTCTTTCAAAGTTTCCGGTATACTACTAAAAATATCTTCATAATCGTGATATTCGAGCATATCAACATTAGGCAATTCATAAATACTAACATAATCTTCCTGATCCAGTTCTGTACCACTTGTTCCCAGACTAATCAGATGAAATTCATCAAGAGAACGAACATAGTTTGTCATATCTTTGGTAAAAAAATAGAGATTATCCTTTGAAGCACGTGCTTCATTCATAAGCTCCCAAGTCAGAATCATCGGATCATTCTTATAACGAAAAACAATTTTTCCCACATACTCTTTAAACGAAATTGGATAATTTTCGTAGGGATATAAATATCCCGACTGATACCATTCATCAGTTTTCATTTCCTCACCAGTACAATCTGCCCATTGATTTTCAAAGACAGGGATAAGATAAATATCATTTTTTTTAGCTTGTTCTAATACAAAGTCAAAGCGTGAAAGATCTTCGCCACTTTTGGTGAAACTCTGAAACATCCAAAATCGTATTGAAGTAATTCCAATCTCATGCAGGTTTTGAAACATATCAGATATTTCTTCTTCTGTAAAACTATTAGCACAATGATTACCTTTGTAAGAGAGTAAATTATATCGATTCACGCCAATAGATTTAAAATCTTTGTTGTTGAGTGATAGTCTTGTTCCCACAGCTGACACAAAATCTGAGTTTGTCCGGTATTTATTTTTATATGAAGAAAAAAGGTTAGTTGTTATTTCGAAGAATAGGAATATCAGATAAATACCGATCGCTATTTTAGTTAGAGAAATAAAAAATTTCATGCTTAGATCTTCTTGTATACTTTATAACCAAACTGATCAAATCCAACTTTATATTTTGTTTCTAAAATATACTTTCCATTAGGTGTCAAAAATATGAGTACCCGATCATCTTGTACATTAATCGGTTTAATTACTACACATTCAGCATACACATCCGGTCTATCCAGAGATGTGTCCCAGTACTGACGTGTTCCTTCATGAATAAATTTTTTATACGGCATACCACTAAAGTACATCATACGTTCATATTGTGAAGCGCTGACAAGAGTTAATCCATTGCTACAGTTATTTCTGATCCAGTTTCCGGTTATTTCCTCCGGTCCATCCGTAAAGGCAGGTTTATATCGGTCAGCAACCGGAATGGAAAACTGTAAATTCAATGGGGTATAGAATACAGTATATATCTGGAAACACACTAATAAAATACAAAGAGCATATAATATTTTGTTACGCGAGGCAAAATAAGCTGCAAAAAAAGCCATAAATGGAAATATTGTCAGTCCATAGCGAACGTTTGGGCTATCTATTCTCGTATATACATAAACAGATTTATTCCATATATTTTCCCACGTTATGAACGGATATGTTATACCTGGTGTTAGCTTTCTATAATGACCGTAAACTAATGCGGGAAAGAGAATAACTAATATTATGATCATAGGTAACATCTCCATAACCTTCTTCTTAATGATTCCCCGATATGTCATCACGGAAATATAAATAACAATTCCTCCCAGCGATAGTGCCGAGACTATCAGCCCTGCCATCCAAAAACTAACATCAGCATATGTGATCAATGATCCCAAAATAGTGCGCTGGTGTTCTTCAATCTGAGGTGTTGCTGTTAATCGGGCAGCTGTTTTTGAATAAAAATGCAGCCAGTACAATGGATCTTTAAAGAAAATTAAACAGTACATACACCAGAGAAATATTCCATAAGCAGCGATCGTAATGAAAAGCACAAGAGTACCTTCAATTTTAGCCATCTCTTCTTTTCTTTTTCCGATAGCCATAAGTACCATAACTACAATAACCGTGATAAACGATGCACCTAAAACAAAATATCCTTCATAACGAGTTAGTGTAGCAAACATTACACACACAGCAGCACCCAACAAATCACGAGTGTCGAGCGTTTTAACCCACTTTGTGAAAAAAAATAGTATTAGAATTACAGTACAAAGAAAGAAGGATTCACTCATTGGTGTAGTCTGGAAGAGTAAATTATTCTGATTAGTAACGAAAATAAACCATGCAAAAAACGAAGCCTTGGCACTTTTTGTAATTAAGTAAGTAGTCTTTTCTAAAAATAAAGCGCCTATTACAAAAGAAACTGTTGAAACAAATGCTCCTGCAATTCCTGAGTGCCATAAAGGCTCATACCAAACAAGCGGAATTAGCAATACATGAGGTAACGGCAACCACATACCTCCAAGTTGACCAACACCAGGAGTAAGATTATCTACAACCTTGCGAGCAATATTCAGTCGTGCATAGGCATCATAGTTCATTAGTCCCATTTGTCCTATCAAGAAAAAATAAATCAGTGCGCCTAAACTGATAGTACTTGTTAAATAAAATAGTATATTTTCCCGATATTTACTGAGATATTGATTCATAATTTGGTTTTTAACACATCAAATATAACTATAAGTCTATTTTGTGTAATATTGTATTATACATATAATTTCACATATAATCAATATCATATGTATAAAAGCCAACACATTCTAACTTTACTTCAAAAAATCCAGATATAATTATAGGTTAGTTTTTTATTGGTAAATGTCGTTTGATTTATTGACTTATAGTATGTATAATAGGTATCAACATATGGGAATAAACGACACCATCTATTGTTATAGCACAATTAGTCACTTACTAGGATTAACATTAATCATCAAAAATACAGGTCAGAATACCGCTTTAGAACCTTTAATTATTCAAGCTGACAATCAACTTACTCGAGAAACTAGACGAGAATATATAATAGTAGATCCAAATATATCAATAGAACGAGCTCAACTTCCTCATGTAACGTATGTATCCACACTTAAGGAAGCTTTTGACCTCGCACAATACCATTATGTCTGTATCATCGATGCAATACTTCTTACCCATACAGAACTCATACCACATATATTTACCTTAATGCAGTCTGACAATGATGTAATTGTTGCAAAAGGAAAATCAGCACAATCTAACCTTTTTACTAGAATAGTATCTAAATATTTTCGCACCTTAGCAGTAAAATTATTACCTGTTTCTGAATTTGCAATCAATTCGTCATTGGCTTTCTCAAAAACTGAGGTAATTAAACGTATTAATATGGATGCCGAGCATTCTATTTCAGATGTAGAGTTTCTACATAAAGTCAAAAATGCGGGTTATTCCATCGATGCCTATGAAATCGCTGATGTCAGAGATCAAAAAAAAGTGGGCTTATTTGATAGTTTAAAACAGTTATATTCGGCTATAAAGCTTCGCATATTTCCCTCTGATGTTATTCATTTTGACACATCGCATGCCGGTAAAAAAAGTAAGGGATTTCATCATGAAGGAGTCGAATATATGCCCTATTCAAATCTGCCAGATGAAAACATTGCGATCCATCAACTTTCTGCTGATCAAATCATTATTTCACTACTTTTAATAGGTATCTTAGGGCTAGGAATCGCTATAGATTGGAAAACCACTCTGATCGTAATTGTAGCTGGATTAACATTTGTATATTTTGCCGATTTACTTTTTAACTTATACCTGGTGTTCCGTAGCTTCTCTAAAAAGCAGGAAATTAGTATATCTGATGAAGAAATACAACGAGTGGCTGACCATGAATGGCCGACATATACTGTCTTTTGTCCTTTATATAAAGAACATCATGTTGTACCTCAATTCGTGACTGCCATGAAAAATTTGGATTATCCAAAAGATAAACTTCAAATTATGTTCCTTCTTGAGGAAAAAGATACTGAGACGATTGATCATATACGCAATTATGAGCTCCCATCTTATTTCGAAATTGTTGTGGTACCGGATACTAAACCAAAAACTAAGCCAAAAGCCCTCAATTACGGACTTCTAAAAACAAAGGGTGAGTATGCAGTGGTATATGATGCAGAGGATGTACCCGATACTAACCAATTAAAAAAAGTAATTTTAGCCTACGAAAAAGTAGGAGCAAAAGTAGGATGTATTCAGGCGAAACTGAACTTTTATAATCCACATCAGAATCTGTTGACTAAAATATTTACAGCTGAATATTCATTGTGGTTCGATCTTGTACTTACAGGTTTACAGTCTATCAACGCTCCCATTCCGTTAGGTGGAACATCAAACCACTTCCGAACACAGGATTTAAGAAATTTACATGGCTGGGATTCATTTAATGTAACCGAAGACTGTGATTTGGGAATGCGACTGATAAAAAATGGCCTTAAAACCGCCATTTTGGACTCTATTACGCTTGAGGAAGCCAATAGTGATATGGTTAACTGGTTCTGGCAAAGAACACGATGGATAAAAGGATATGTACAAACCTATTTGTTGCATGTTCGCAAACCGGAAGAATTTAAGAAAAAAACACATTATTGGACATTTCAGCTTGTTGTCGGTGGCAAAGTCATGTCTATGTTTATAAACCCATTGATGTGGCTCATTACTATTTCGTATTTCGTTTTTTATGCACACATTGGCTTATTAGTGGAAGAATTTTTTCCACCTCTAATCCTCTACATGGGCATCATCTCATTGATTGTCGGTAATTTTTTGTATATGTACTATTACATGATCGGCTGTTCTCGTCATGGACATCATCAGTTGGTTAAATACATGTATTTGGTACCAATTTATTGGTTGGCGATGAGTGTAGCCGCGTGGGTGGCTGTATATAAATTTATTACAGAACCTTTTTACTGGTCAAAAACCAAACATGGTCTTCACCTTAACAATAAAAAAGCTCTAGAGCAGGCTCAGTTAAAAACTGGTCAGTTATTGGTTGAAGCACCCAACGCTTAAATACCTTATGGAACAAACGACTAAAAAAATATCGGATAAAATAGTCCTGGTTTGGATCACACTACTAAGTGTTGGTGCATCTTTTTTTGTGTATTCCAATAATCTGCTCCTTATGTATAACGACTCTCGTTCGCATCTAAATATTGCACGCCGGGTGATTGACAATCTGACACCAGGAATCGCGCAATTTGGAGGAACGTGGCTACCTCTTTATCATATTTTGTTACTTCCTTTTGTATGGAACGACTTTTTATTCCACTCAGGTTTAGCTGGGAATATCATTTCAGCACTTGCTTATATTGGCGCTAGTTATTACTTATACAAAATATCTTCTTTGCTTACAAAATCACCCGTCGCAATATTGACAGCATTAGTAATTTTTTCGCTCAATCCAAACTTACTGTACATGCAGGCGACTCCTATGACCGAGACGCTCTTGCTTTTTAGTGTAAATGCATCTTTATATTATTTATTGGTCTGGTCAAGAAAACAGGAGTTAGTTTATATTATTACCGCGGCCTTTTTTATTTTTTTGGGTACATTAGTGAGATATGATGCGTGGTTTGTAGTTATTTTTGAAGCTTTCTTTATCTTTTTTGTGACCTTAAAAAATAAAGATTATAAAATTGCCGAGGGAAATTATGTAACATTTCTAACCTTATCTTCACTGGGTATCATTCTCTGGTTTCTATGGAATTTACTGATATGGAAAAATCCACTCTATTTTCTCTTAGGAGAATTTTCTGCGAGAGCTCAGCAAAAGGAATTATTTGAAAGTGCAGGGAACCTTACCACCAAATACAATATTGTGCAATCGACTTTAGTTTTTCTTTCTGCTATGTATGAAAACATTGGCACTTTATTCGTTCTAACAGGATTTGTAGGCGCAATATTAATGTTTATTCGTAAAGAAAATATTGTCTCAAAAATGTATAGTATAGTCTTAGTCAGTCCTATCATATTTAATATCATCAGTTTGTTTGGTGGTATTTCCGTTATTTTTACTAAAGCATATCCTGATACTGATATACACTCTATATTTAATGTCCGTTACGGTTTAATGGGACTTACAGCTATTGCAATTTTTAGCGGATATCTGGCCGACTTTATAGTTGGAAAGTTAAGATTTTTTTATATTTCACTGATCCTAATCGCTACATATGTATTTATACAAATGTTTATCTTTTATCAACTAACAATTCCTGTCGTCATAGAAGATACAATGATTGGTAAAAGTGGCTTTAAAACAATACAAGAGGAAACGGCTACTGCAATCCGCAACAACTATACTGATGGATTAATACTGATGAGTGCTGGAGCGTCCGATGATCCAATTATGTATACAACTCATTTACCGCTCAATGTTTTTATACACGAGGGTACTGGTAAATATTGGAAAACATCCCTGACTCGTCCTGAAATATATGCTACCTTTATAGTAGCATGCCAGGGTGATAGTATTTCTAAAGAAATACAAAAAAAACCTAAACTTATTAAGAACTACGAAGAGATATATAAAAACAGTGAATGTCAACTCTTTCGAATTAAGAATAAATAAAAAGCCAGACATCCATTAAAGGATGCCTGACTTTATTGCTACTTTAAAGAAGTTTAACGGCCGGTTTCTGTCGTAGTAACTTTAAAACTACTGTCCAGTTTAACGGTTATGCGAGAGCCGTCAGCTTTAGTCATATGTGCTTCATAAGCTGCACCTTCTGCATCAGTCTCTACTCGCTGTATTGTGCCTCCTTGAATGGCGGCGAGAGCGGCTGATTTAACTTTTTCAGCAATTTCACCAGTTAATAATTCTTCCTTCTTTCCGTTATCACCCATATGGCCTCCCTTAGTTTCATCAAACTGACCATCGGGTTTATTTGGAATTTGTTTATTTTGTGTCGTAGTTGGAGAAACTGCGTCAGCAGCATTGGCTTATAATGCGTTAAAGGATGTACCCAGCGCAACTCCGATACCGAGTGCTATTGCCAGTGCTCCGGTCACGAATGTTTTCTTATTGATGTTCATACTTTTTCACCTCCTTTCTTTTCATGTTCAATCACTAACAAGTTCCATTATTACAATTTAAACTGAAGATCTGCTTAATTTAGGAGTTATGAAATAGTTGCAATTTATAAAGTAGTACGTCATAATAGGATAAATTAACATTTCAAATTTAATATGGATAAAAATACCACTAGTCTGATTAGTACATTAGAAGAATTTTATAAGAAAGCACCTGTGTTACCCACTAGTGCACGTGACGTTATTGTGCGATTTACACCAGTATTATCACTTGTATTTGGAATTTTGGGGATATTAATAGGTATAGTAGGATTTTTATCCTTAACTGTTCTTGCTCCTTTAGCACTGATGGTAAATCGGTATGGCACGGGCTATGGTAATGGATTCGTTTCTTCTTTGACATTAGTAGTCTCCTCCGCTTTTCTATTAGCCGCCTATCCTGCTGTTAAAGCCCACAAATTTCGAGGCTGGGAGTTGTTATTCTGGAGCGAAATTGCGACCGTCGTTGGATCATTAATCCAGTTTGATATTATTTCAGCAATTATTGGAGGTTTAATCGGTTTTTATATCTTGTTCCAAATAAAGTCATACTATAAATAATCTAAAGAGCACCATCTCCCATATCTTTTTCGATTAAACGCCGGAGATACATAGACTTGGTCGTTTTACTTTTTTTTGCAGCAATTTCTAAATATGCATTTAGCTCTTCTGGTAGAAAAAATGTGAAGCGTGTATCATGTTTTCCTTCGATATATAAAATAAAATCATCAATAATAGATCCTAGTGAGTGAGCGGTATATTTTTCTGTCTGAAGACGATCATATGTATGATGCGTTAATAAAGAAGGAGGATCACCGTTACTATATAAAACTAAAACAGGTTTTGCTAAACGCAGTGCCATCGCAATTTCATAACCAACACTCACACTTGGATGAGAAGTTTCTGCAATAATAAAATCACTTGATTTAATCCATTTTTCAACTCTATTCAAAAAAGAAACCCGATCTTCTTTTTTCATTTCCCGTATACTAGTTTCTGTTTCTTTAAAAATGTGCTCATACGTAACCGTATGATTTTTTCTGATCAATGAATCCACGATCATCTTATATTTGGCAAGATATTGATCCTTAGCTGCAATAGAAGCAGTAAAATATATGTTCATATCGTATTTTACTGCTAGATAAGTGGAATCAACTTTAAGTCACGTTGACTCAACTATAGAGTAGTATGGAACCTTCATCACTATCTTAGATCTTTATTTTTCTACTTTTTAGGCTTATCACTAAAGAAATAACAGAAAGTGCGAGTGCTGCACCTGCTAAAGACATGGACATACTTGAATTCGTTTCCACAGTTTTTATTTCTTTCTCAGTTTGTGTATTCGGAGGTACATTTTTCATGATCGCCACTTTAGGTGCCGGATTTTTTTCATTCGTGTCATCCCATGATACTACTTCTCCATCTGCATATGTCTGATAAGCCTTCCAAACAAGACTCTCGGCTTTACCAGTATAATTAGTGGAAAATCCGAATAGCATATATTCCCCGGGATTAATTTTACCACCAGTCCAGGTGATTTCAGTAATACGACCTTGAGACTCTTCTTCATGTCCATGTTCATCTGTCTCAACCATAGAATCTGCTTTTTCAGTAACCTCCTTATGATCCCAGCCATATACTGGGAGAATCCCTGTGACTTCGACACCATCCGGAACAATAATTTTCACCTGCGTAGTTGCAACATCTTTTTCATTAGGAACACGCACATAGTAAGACTGTCTTCCCACAACTGTCTGCTTTGGATCCAGGGTAACATGAGCTGAAGCATAGGTAGCTAAGAAAAAGAAGCTTATTATAATAAGCGAGTTAAGTATTTTTTTCATTTCTATTTATCGGTACCAATTGAGCTGGTAAAAAAATTATTAATAGCACTACAACAACTGCAAAAATTATAGTTATCGATAAATACTTTTGCAAACCATTATCATTTACTGATACATCAGCCATCTTGTTTTGACCATCTACGTAGTAATCAAATGACCCAATAAAAGAATCGAACGCAGTTCCCTGTCCATTATACTCTCCCCTCACAAGAACTCTATATGTTCCTCCATATGGGAAAACAAATCGTGGCTGTACAAAACTATTACCAATAACAAAGGGTAATCTTTTTAAAATTCTACCATTCTGCTGAATCTCCACGACACAGTTACAACTCTGCGGATTATAGGGATTGAATCGATTACTTTTATCTTGTATATCAATTAGTATTTTTGATTCTTGACCCGCCAATGGGGCGTCGTCCGGTTCAATATGAGTAGTAATACCAAAACTGCCATTAATTTTTAAGGTATGCGCTGATACGATAGAAGGCATAACAATAAACACTATTAGTGCTGAAACTATCAATAAAAATGTGTTTAATTTCATGGCACATTTATAACAAAATCAGTAACAAAAATCTGTCCACTTTCTTTAAACTGAGCAAACAGTTTATATTTACCTGGTTTTTGAAATACCGTACTAAACCGGATAGATGGACCTCCTAAAGCTGATGCATTAAAAGGGATATCAATCGGATGAACATGATTAAAAATTCTCGTGTCTTCACTGATGGCAGCTAAATGTCCAAATGCGCCCAGATATGGCTCGATACTTTCAACAGATTCGCCTGTTTCCTGATTGATGAATGTATAAACTAGATCTACTGGCTCATTTACACGTATTTTTTGACTCGAACTGAGAGTGACTTTAAATTTGCCGTTATACTGTTTTGTCAGGGTACCTGTCTGTAAATGAGCCCTTTCCAGTTCCGGTGCATTTTGAGTTTTTAATGTAATTGTAGAAATATTTTCCTGCATTGATGCCGGTGAGTATTCAACGTATGCCATGTATGTGCCTTCTCGCGGCAGTTGTGTTTTAACGGAAAAATTACCATTCCCATCATAGATCGGGTGTATATGATCATAATATGTCAAATCTTTACTTGTAATAATGATATGCATCAATTTTTCTTGAATAATTTTGAAGTCTCGTACCTGTTGACCTGTTTTTTTATCATAAATAGTAAGGTTTAAATTCAATGGAGTTAAGGGTCTGATAATGATCGGATCGCTTTGTAAATGAACTACGTAATTTTGATTATAAACTACTCGATGTTGTGCATGTGGATCATAAGGTCCCATATATAAAACATACAAGCTGAAATATAACGCTGCAATAATTATTACTGAAAGTGCGAGGCTACTAAAGCGTCCAGTAATAATGTCCACCTTACGTTTTTTTAGTTCTTTATAAGTAGCACCAACCTCAAGAAATATATACAATACAGACATAAAATTTATAAACAGTGGCAAACGGGAATACGGATTAGTGAAATGAGAACCAATAAAAAATGCATGTACTAACACAAGTAAACCTGCCACATAAATAAAACGATGCAGCAATTTCCATCTTTGATGACCAATCAGGCCAGCAACTTTATTTATCGATGTAACTGCCATAACACAAAAAATGACGAAGGCAATTTCACTAAAAATAAGAGCTATTTGATGCCGACCAGCAAGAAAAAAAATTGATAAAAAATTTCCGGATAGATTGTTATAGAAACCAATAGTAGCATGAAGAAAGGCGAAAAAAAATAAACTAATACCAAACGCTTTACGTGCAGTAATGAAAAGTCCATTTAATGGGAAAAGTGGATAATATACTCTTAATAATCCTGGCGTTAGTACTATAAACAAAAGCATGAGCGCCGTCAAAGCATAATAACGCATCAAAGCGCTTAATGCAGCACCTGTTGTCGGAATAGAAAGAGCACAGTAAGAATATAAAACAGTTGCCCAGATAACAGCCGCTATATATACTATTCTTCGAATATAAGGAGTTATCCTTTGAATTATGCTTAAAAACTGACCGGATCCATGTAATTCTGAGTGTCTTGCGCGAGATGACAGAACATATATTAGTATGAATAAAACCACTGCACTAATCGGAATAAAAGATCCTATTTTATGAAAAAAAATTTGTACCGAGTCTGCATAATCCGCTAGTTTGAAGGTAGCTTCGTTGGAAACTATATATGGTGTTCCCGACTGAGATTGATTGAGAGCATTACTTCGATTGGTAAAAACAATATATGTATATTGGTCGCTCGTAAGATTGTTAGTATCTGTTACACGCAGAACTACAATATCACTATTACTTTGTCCTTGATAGGTGTAGGTAATTTTATCACCTGTAAATTTTTTACCGCTTTCAAACTCCCAGAAAAACTCTTTAATATCGCCCTCAGAATTAGTACCATCAAGGGTAATGGTGTCTTTATCAACCGTGACAGTATTAATATATTTTTCTTCTACGGATTTTCCCTCGACATTTATTTTGGCTTTTGGTCGTGCGTATTTAGCAGATCCTGTTATATCTATTTTTATAGTATCAACTAAAATATATTCATCTTTGCCTACCGGTTGTTTTTTTAACACAATCTCATAACTCCCTGGATTTTGATACACATGACGCACAGATACCCCAGTTTGGGATACAGTATTATCACCAAAGTTCCATTGATATATTCCACTTGTATCAGCCTGAGTTAACGTCAGACCCGTTGCTTCAAAGATAAGCGTCTCCTGTGTGCGATAAACCTGTGGTGCCTCACTCATAGGAATCACAATAGATTTTGGCATAATAAAATGTGAGGTCATATTCTCCTGTACAAACTCTTTATTAATCTTTATCTGAGGCAAGAATATCCCAGTATGTGCTGCTGCGAAAGGAAGATGTGTAAACAGTACAATAATTAAAAAAAAAGAATAGATAAATAATTTTCTATTTAAGGCTTTAATAAAATTCATATCGATTATAATTATAGTATTATTACCTTCTTTTTTTTATGAAAAATATTTTTCTTATCGTTATTTTTAGCATTATTTTAGTAAGTATTTTTTTATTCCGACAAAAATCACTTACTCGTCCAACATCTACCCCCGTGTTCAATAATTCCACAACAGGTTTGCCTACTAATCCTAGTGTTTCCGACTCAAACACAGTTACCGTTATCGCTGAGAACCTGGATACTCCGTGGGGTTTGGCACTACTGCCAGATACAAGTATTCTTATTACCGAACGATCCGGATCAGTACGTTTGATTGATACCAATGGTGAGCTCAATTCTCAACCAATAGCACATATTACAAAAGCAAAAGAAATTGGCGAAGGCGGACTCCTCGGTATTACACTGCATCCTGATTTTGATACAAATCACTATGTTTATTTTTACTACACATATAGTCAAACAGGTGATGATACTTTAAATCGAGTGTCCCGTATGAAATATGAAAAGAAAAAATTAAGTGACGAAAAGATTATTGTTGATGCCATACCCGGTGCATCTAATCATAATGGCGGCCGCATAAAGTTTGGACCTGACAAGATGTTATATATAGGAACGGGTGATGCTCAAAATCCTTCACAGGCTCAAAATACTAAAACATTAGGTGGAAAAATTCTTCGTGTGACAGATGAAGGAAAAATACCATCCGATAACCCTTTTAGCACTGCTGTTTACACCTACGGACATCGTAATGTGCAAGGGCTTACATGGGATGTCAATGGCCGGATGTGGGCAACAGAACATGGCCGATCTGGTATATTATCCGGGCTTGATGAACTTAATCTCATTCAAAAAGGGAAAAACTATGGCTGGCCTGATATAGAAGGCGACAAAACTAAATCGGGAATGGAGCTGTCTAAAAAGCACTCTGGTGGTTCCAATACTTGGGCACCTTCAGGAATGGCATACTTTAAAGGATCGATTTTTTTTGGTGGATTGCGAGGGGAAGCTTTGTATGAAGCTGTTTTAAATGGAACAAATATAACAGCTGTTAAAGAACATTTTAAGAATGAATTCGGTCGCATACGCGAAGTTACTTTAGGTACAGACAATATGCTTTATATAAGCACGAGTAACCAGGATGGACGGGGTAATCCCAAAAATGGTGATGACAAAATAATCAAAATTAATCCTGCGACGCTATAAGCAGCATGCTATACTTTCCTATTTCTTCAGCAGTATTTCAGTTTTATTAATTACACTTATCTCTATGAAAAAAATGGCTATTCCTTTAGTGGTAGGAATATTATTTATTGTTAGTTTTATTTTCTTTCAAAATAGTCAAAACACATCTAATACAAAAAATGACAATCTGGTATCTGAAACAAACGATGATGAAGGTGGCTTTTTAGAAACGAAAGACACTCACCCACTTCAGATAAAAGAGTTTCGTAAACAGAATTTTCCTGGTAGTGAACTTACCATCGAACAAACTTTAAGTCCTGGTTTAAACTACAGTCGCTACATAGCCTCCTATAAATCTGATGGATTAAAAATTTTCGGTTTACTAACTGTACCACAAGGAGAAAAGCCTGCCAGTGGCTGGCCAGTCATAATTTTTAACCACGGCTATATTCCGCCTTCCGAATATCGCACCACAGAACGGTATATTGCCTATACCGACGCATTTTCCCGTAATGGCTATCTTCTTTTCCGACCTGACTACCGTGGACATGGCAGTTCAGAAGGTGTAGCGGGCGGCGGGTATGGCTCCAATGACTATACCATAGATGTTTTAAATGCTCTCGCTTCTGTGAAAAAATATAAAGATGCTGATCCAAAACGAATTGGTATGTGGGGACATTCTATGGGTGGCTATATAACACTCCGTAGTATGGTGGTGAATTCGGAAATAAAAGCCGGAGTAATCTGGGCTGGTGTCGTGGCTTCATATCCGGATCTTATTTACAACTGGCGTCGTGGTAACTCTCTTAGCCCAACTATTTCTACTACCCGACGTGGCTGGAGACAATCAATGATCGAACAATATGGCGATCCAGAAAAAAACCGTGATTTCTGGGATTCAATTTCGGCTAATTCATATTTGAAAGATATTGGTGGCCCCATTCAGATTCATCATGGTACTTCCGATACTTCTGTACCCGTTCAGTTTAGTGAGACACTTGATAAGCAATTAAAAAAAGCAGGAAAAGAGTCTGAATTATATATTTATCCGGGTGATGATCATAATATCGCGACTAATCTGTACACAGCACTTGAGCGTTCTGTCGAATTTTTTGATAAGAATGTCAAGAATTAGTATTCCAGCAAAATATCAAGAGAATTTAGCAGGTTAGCAGCTTCAGGTAAAGTAAACTGTGCTTTTTTTAAAATATTATATCGAAAATCAATAGCATAATTAGATGCTCTTCTAAAATCGACCTTAGTGAGATTTGTATTTGAAAAAATAGTTTTTTCGAAGTCTGAGCCAGAAAAATCTCCTTCCGTTAAATCCGTTTCCGTAAAATCCACGTCATGGACAATACAATTAGTCAGCTTCATCTTAGGCAGTTTTAAATAACTAAAATTGGAATAATCTAGCTGTGACTTCATAAAACTCAAAGATCGAATATTTTTTGCGATTGTCCAATCAACACCAATCACTTTAGAATCCTGAAATGTAATATCTACAAAGGAATTATTATTAGGTTTTATGGCACTTAATACGCATTCAATAAATTTACATTCAATAAATTTGCAGTTGTCGAAAATAACATTAACAAAAGAACATCTTTCAAATGTGCAGTTTTCAAACTCTTTATCTTTCAGGACGCTTGCATTTAAATTTATGTGAGAGATTTTTTCTTCAACAAATGATGATTGTTTGATCAGGTCCATATATAAATTATATCACCAGTCCAAGCTGATATAATTTATATATGCTAAGACATTTATATGCATCAATGCTAATGACTGTAATATTGACTCTTGCTACCACTTCATATGCACAAGAACTTGCGTCTCCTATGCCTACCCCAATTCAAGAACGAATGGAAGGTGTCATCACTCAAATTCTTGAGGAAAAACAGATTCAACCACCAGGGCTGAATCAAAAACAACTATATCAAAAACTAGAAATCTATATTACTCAGGGAAGCCGACGCGGTGAGACAATAATAATTGAAAACGGTAATATACCTGTTAGTAATGTAAAGAAATATCAGGTTCGCGACAATGTCATTTTCACTGCAATAAAAGACTATGAAGGTAATGATATGTATTATATAAATGATTATGTAAGACGGGCACCATTATTCTGGCTGTTTATTATCTTTGTGGCACTTACTATTATTATTGGGAGAAAAAGAGGTATTGCATCGATATTTGGTATGGCCTTCTCATTTTTAGTTATTTTTCTTTTTGTACTTCCTCAAATCTCCAATGGACAGGATCCGATTCTAATCGCAATTATTGCATCGCTTATTATTATTCCGGTTACTTTCTATCTCTCTCATGGATTTAATCGAAAAACTACTATGTCTGTAATCGGTACGATGATAGCACTTTTAGTCACTGGTATTTTAGCTACTATTTTTGTTGACGCCGCAAAATTAACCGGATTTTCCTCGGAAGAAGCAGGTTTTCTTCAATCGATTAAACAGGGTAGTATAAACATTCGAGGATTACTGTTGGCGGGTATTATTATCGGTTTGTTAGGAATTCTTGATGATATCACTATTTCACAAGCTGCAATTGTCGAACAACTAATTGATACATCTCCCCGTCTTTCATTTAAAGAATTGTATGCACGGGGAATGGATGTAGGGAAAGATCATATTGCATCTGTAGTTAATACCCTAGTACTCGTTTATACTGGTGCAGCGCTACCTTTATTACTGCTTTTTATTAATAATCCGGCCCCCTTTTCGGAAGTGATTAACTACGAAATGATTGCCGAGGAAATTGTTCGTACACTTGTTGCAAGTATCGGACTTATTTTAGCGGTGCCCATAACTACCCTTCTTGCAGCATATTTTAGCAAGAAAAAATTAAGATCAATATGATTTTTTACTCATAACGAAGTGCCTCAATCGGCGAAAGCTTAGCCGCACGTCTTGCAGGGTAATATCCAAAACCGATTCCAACTGCTGAGGAAACACCGACCGCAAGTACAATTGCCATAGGAGAAAGTACAAAAGGTATTTTTACGACCTGAGTGATAATATAGGCAAAAAAGATTCCCAATGTCATACCAATAATCCCGCCTACTAAAGTTAAAACCAACGATTCGATCAGAAACTGAGTGAGAATATCACGTTGCTGAGCTCCAATTGCCTTTAATAACCCTATCTCTTTTGTCCGCTCAGTCACAGTAACTAACATAATATTCATAATTCCAATACCGCCGACAACCAAAGAAATTGCGGCAATACCAGCAAGTAAGGTCGTCAGAAGACCGGTGACAGAACTTAAGGTAGCCAGTGCTTCTTTGGAACTACTAACCGTAAAGTCACGACTCTCTCCCGGTTCAATATCGTGTTGATCTACTAACAAATTACCTAAATCATTAACTGTCTGATCAATTAAATCGGGGTCTTGTGCCTGAGCCATAATCATCGACACATTATCTTGCCCAAGTAAAATTTTCATTGCCGTTGTAACGGGTATATAAACCGCTGAATTAGGATTGGAGAAACCACTACTGTCTTTTTCCTGAAGTACCCCCATCACTCTGAACGATCGGTTATCTATTTTTACGGTTTCGCCAACCGGTTCGGCTCCTTCTCCAAAAAGCTCAGTTACAACTTCAGATCCCAGAACAGCTACCCGGGCGAGACTATCTTCACTATCTTTATCAAAAAATTCTCCTTGTGCGATTTCATATGACTGAATAGCGAAAAAATTTGATCCCACTCCCTGAACAGTGACATTCTTTGTCTGTCCATTGGCAGTAGCTTGGGTAGACTTACTTACCATCGCCGCAACCAGGCTGATATTTTGTATTTTATTTTTATCGGCAATTGCCTCCGCATCATCAAGGGTGAGTGAGCGAATCGCACCAGCTTGCGGGCCTTGCTGTTGACGTTGTTCGCGCGATCCCGGTACTATAAATAAAGTGTTTGTTCCAAAGGAAGAAATCTGATTGCTGATACTCTGAGTCGCTCCATCACCTAAAGAAATAATCAGAATAACAGAAGTAATACCGATTATAATTCCCAGCATCGTTAATAGAGTACGGAGAAGATTACCGCGTAAGGCTGTAAGTGCTGAAATGACTAATTCTCGGTAGTTCATAATTTATTTTTTAGTATCAGAAATAATTTCGCCATCTCTTAATCGGACAACACGGCTGGCGAAACCGGCAATATCATCTTCATGGGTAATAAGTACAATTGTGTGACCTTGTTTATTCAGTTCTTGAAAAAATTTCATGATCTCATGCGAAGTTTTACTATCAAGATTACCGGTTGGCTCATCGGCAAGAATAATCGCAGGATTCATGACTAAAGCACGTGCTATTGCTACACGCTGAATCTGTCCGCCCGATATATTGTTTGACATATTATTTGCCTTACTTTCAATATGTACCAATTCTAAACATTTCATCGCTCGTCTTAATCGCTCTTCTTCAGGAATACCGGCATACATCATAGGTCTTTCTACATTTTTTAGTACAGTTGTTCTAGGTAGTAAATTAAACGATTGAAACACAAATCCAATTTCCCGATTACGAATAAGTGCTAGTTCGTCATCATTGTAAGTACTAATATCTTTTCCTTTTAATATATACTTTCCCGATGTTGGGGTATCTAATGCACCTACGATATGCATGGTTGTCGATTTTCCTGATCCGGAAGGACCCATGATGGCTACAAATTCACCTTCATAAACATCCAGAGATATACCTTTTAAGGCCTGATATGTATCTGTTCCTTTGCCATACGTTTTAGTAATATCTCGCAAGGAGATAAGTAATTTACGATCTTTCATACATGTCTTAATTGGCGGGAGTAACTGCTGCGGCAGAACCATTTTTAATTGCCGTAATGACTTCAGTACCTTCGGCAACTCCCCGTTTTATTTCTGTTCGTTCTGGGCTTTTGATACCCACTTCAACTGGGATATATTTTGGTTTCTTCGTTTTTGTATCTAGCACCTGTACAGCTTTTTTTCCCTGATATGGTTTAATGGCACTGTTCGGTACTGTCAATACATCCTGTGATTTAGCTACTATGATTTCAGCATTTGCTGTCATTGCTGGTTTGATTACATCAGTGGGATTCATAATATTTAAAACCACATTATAAGTAATCACGCCCTGGGAATTAGTTCCTACTGAATCAACATGAATCACCTCACCTTTAAATGTTTTTCCGGGAATCGCATCTATGGTAATCTCAGCTGTTTGTCCTACTTTAACTTTGGGAACATCTACTTCATTAAGAGCCAACTTGATCGAATAATCATATAAATTAGCAATCGTTAGAACAGGCGAAGTAGAAGCGGCTACTGTGCCTGAACTGGCAGTGACTTTATCACCAATTTTGCTGGAAAAATTAGCGACGGTTCCAGCTGCCGGTGCCTTCACCACTAAATTTTGTGTTGCTTGATAGGCTAGCCATGCCGAACTTAAACTCGCGGCCCCGCTTTGTATTGCAGTATCGGTATCTTTATATTTTTGTTCTAAAGACGAGAAGTTCTGACGGGCACTCGTAAGTGCTGAATTAATACTATCTATCTCCTCTTGCGTATATGTTTTTTTTGTTGCCGGATTATTACGTCCATTATTACGGTTGTCAGTCATTTCATTAACAGCATTAGAAGCATCAATCACGGATTTACGTGCTGATTCGAGCTGTGCCTGATATAAAGGCTTATTCTGAACAGCTATATTACGTGAATTTAATGCACTTACATATGCAGCGTAAGCAGCCGCTTTCTCTTGATCGGTCGCTGTACTTCGCACTTTAAACAATTCTTGATTTAACGCAACTTCTTCACTGTCATTAATATAAATTTCTTCGATGATTCCGGTCGAAGATGAATACACATCCACTCGCCCTGCCGTATTTACATTACCTGTTTCAGAAACTAAAGCAGTGATAGTTTTTCTGCTTACTTTTGCAGTTACATACTTCGGCTGAGAATTAGCTTTATTCATCTGTCTTAAAACAAGAATGACAATAATAATCAAACCAAGAATAGTAAACACCTTATTACGTGTTCTTGTCGTACGGAACCACGTGTAAGGTTTAATAATTATTTTTAAAATAGATTTCAGTTTATTCATAAGGTTCTTTTTTTAATATATCAATAAGTTGTGTTTGAATTCTAATCAGTTCTTGAATATCTTTTTTTGCTATCTTTGAAAAAATTTTACTCATTTTTAATTTAATTTTTTCTTTCAACTCTTCGGCTTTTTCTTTTCCTGATTGAGTTATATTTAATCGAGTTATACGCCGATCTTCCGCATCTTCCAATCTTATGACATAATCAGCTTTTGCTAATCGTTCTACTAACTGTGTAGCTGAAGATTTTGATAGGTTTAAAAATTGGGCTAACTCTTTAACCGTTCCCTTTTTGTTATCTATCAAAAAATGCAATGCAGAAAACTGAAGCATAGTAGCGGCTCTTTGCTCATGAGATTCCTCTGCCCGTTGAGCCATTAATTTCCTCAATTGCATCATAGTACTGAAAAGTGCTTCTATTTCGACTTGATATGTCATAATTGTTTACGTCATAAATAGTTTAACACATAAACTATTTATCGTCAACAACACGTATTTATACATAATGATATAAAATGTATTGTATTGCAATAAGTACTCAACATTTAAGGCATTGCTTTTTTTCGCCATGACTCAAAATCCAGGATCGTAACATTCCCATCGGCATTGAAATCGGCTGTCTTTGTAGACAATATTCCCATGAACTCCTTACGCCAAATTTCAAAGTCTACCAAGTTATATAAACCATCACAGTTAGCATCACCATGTGTTTTGTCACACCCGGATATTGTAGGCGATGGCGATACAGAAACAGAGGGAGTTATCGATGGAATCTGCGTAATCGTGATTGTAGAAGTCGGTACACGCGTTGCAGTCGGTTGGCCTGTTGGTAAGGGCGTGAGGCTTGGAGTAGGAGTTAAACCACCCGATAAACTTAAAGGCCCCGTCTGATAATAAGCATTAATTTTAACTTTAAAGTAACCTCCATCATCGTCTGCAGAATATGATGCAGTTGTATTATTATTAATCGGATTGGGATTGGTTACACCATCATGAGACGCATCACAAGCGCACGTTGCACCGTCCGCGCCGCGACCAAATAAAAGACCTATTACACCTGCATCTCTGAACTGAGTAAGCTTTACTCTACTCGTGTCCTCAAATAAGTTTTCCACTATATTATCCTGATAATGATTCCACGTATTATTCATCGCTTTCATTTTGGTATTTCCCAATGGAATCTGCCAGATCATATTCCGTTTCTGAATATCCTGAGTCATTGTTTTCATATATAAGATTCCTTTATGAAAGTCATTCTCATCCCACCAGGCATTGGGATCACCATATTGATACTGATAGAATGCCGCATCTCGATCACGAAATTCAGAGAAATAGAGATCAAAATTCGCATTCAGTGATATATAAAACGCGGAAGAGCGGTGGGCTAAATTAATCACCTCATTGTCAGTAAGATTACTATAAATCGGACTCGTACCTGTTCCCCAAAGACTAAGATGGTAGGCAAGAATTACATTGGGGGCATATATATCCCGTAATTTTATAATCGCCTGTGCTAAACCCGCTGCGTTATTGGGAAACTGAGTTACATCAGCAATATTAGTTGCGCCCACTTGGACTGCAAATGTCGTTGCATTATCATTCGTACTATTTTGTTGGATATATCCCCACATATCAGGTTCAACATGTAGTATGACAGCATTATTAGGAAACTGGGCTGCTTTCTGAAAAAAAAGTTTGAGATCAGCAAAATAAGCCTGCATAGTTGATGTATTGCGAAGATTAGTTGTAATGGCAGCTGTCTCTGTTCCCCCGCCTGGACGTGACTGATAGATCATATAATAAGTAAACACTGGAATAATCTCCGCTTGTATAGATTCCTGGATATAGTTTGTAGCAAAAGCTCCGTTGGTATTCCATGTCGCCCAGCCTGTACCTGTATTAACACCCCCGGCTAAATATTGATAGCGGTATTGAAACGGTGCTCCTTGTCTTAAAGTAGCCGCTCCACCTGGTGAATCAACCGTCCCAATTTGCAAAGTTGATGGAAGCTTTGAAGAATATCCAGGTAAAGTGGTCTGAGCCGATAAAAACTTTACATTGCCTAAAATAACTATCAGTAAAAGAACAACTGTCAAATAACTTTTTTTCATAATGATTTATATCCTTTGCTCCGGTGTGTACAGATCGTAATTAGCAGATTGAGCTGCCATTGAACCTTCATGTACTGCAGTGCCTACCTGATGAGCAAATGCCTTAGTTACATCACCTGCTGCATATAAAAATGGGATATTAGTGCGTTGATCGTCATCAGTAAGTATGTAATCTGCTGAATCAAGTTGTACCCCTAATCTTTTAGGCAGCTTAATATTGGGAGTCTTCCCTTGTTCACTAAATAAAAAGTCCAAAGATAATATATTTCCTGATGTAAGAGTAATCGACTGCATTATACCCATATCACCTTTTATATGTTCAATAATAGATTCGTGAAAGGGGATTTTTGCAGTATGCAATATGCTTTTAGCACGCGCTGAAATCACATCTTCACCTACTTCCCGATTCGTTACAAACTGAATATGTTTGGTATAGTTTAAAAACTGCATCGCAGTACATACAGCATCATCGTCATGTCCGACTACAACAATTCGTTTATCTCTCGTTTTATATCCGTCACACGTAATACAAACGTATAAAGTCTTTCCTAAATATTCTTTCCATTTTTCCACGTGAGAAAAATCATCGGTCACACCAGTTGCGAATATAATGGATTTTGATGAGTAGGAAGATGTTGGTGTAGTAGCTATATATAACCCGTTTTCCGCACGTACATCTATAATCTCTTCCTCTTTTATTTCTGCACCAAACTTTGTCGCTTGTTTTTTTCCCAGTTCATGCAGATGCCTTGTCGCAATTCCGTCCGGAAACCCAAGATAATTTTCATTTATTTCATATGTATTCCATCGGCCAAACCCCTTATCAAATAAAAGTACACTTCGATTAAATCTTCCTAAATATATCGCTGCCGATAACCCCGCAGGTCCTCCACCTACAATAATACAGTCATTTAATTTCATGTATTTATATTAACAATAATATTCTACAAGTTCATCAAAAAGCTTATATCCAGTAAATAATTTATATGCCAAATTATCCATCTCATCAGATGATGAAGGAAATAATCGTCTATCTTGTCCGTGAGGTGTGTATATACCCTGAGTATATTCATCAAATTTTACTTTATATATTCCTAAGGTGTTTCGGATCGTTTTTAGAATGTATTCCTTATATTGTTCAAAATAAGGAACTTTACCTGATGTTTGTATATTTGTTAACACCAAATTGCTTATCCATTTTTTAACATTAAAAGTTTCATTTTCTCTTGTAGTAATATTCCAATCACCTACAGAAACATTCATAGATGGTGATTGTAGAGTTCTATCAAACCAGTGCCTGTCATCTCGCGACTCTTTCCTTTTTCTTAATTTCATATTAATTGAAACAATAGGAATTAAAACATCATCATTCATTTCTGAAATTATTAAATCTGTGCCTTTATGACCAGGAAAGCTTCTTTCTAATGTTTCTGGTGCTAAATCCGCAATAAACTTAGTACCTTTAAATGAAGGATGTAAACATGTATAAGCAAACCACTCAGATAAATATGCTTGTGTAGATGTGTCATACCGATGTCTTTCCTCTGCTAAAGATCGTGTTATGGTTTTCCCACGAGTTTCAGCAAAATAAGGATTAGAAGTACCATCAACCGGTTGAAGATCATGGGCGGGATAATATAATCGCGAAGTTTGATAGGCCGCCTTCACATTATTTATGAAACCATTGGTGTATCTGGACTCAAGGATTGACTTCAAACTACCATTTAGTATAGTACTATTTTCAAACAACAACAAATAAAAAAATTTACTATTTTTCAACATTAACTTTAGCTTATTGGCTTAGCCAATATAAAAGTATTTCTGTATAATAAAAAAATGGCTGATCAATTAAGTTTTGCAAGTTTTATAGATACCACTCCAAGAATAGCCAAATCAAAACCTCTTCCAAAAAAAGACATAGAAAAAATTTACTCTGTATCAGAATTCATAGATCATATTAACAATATAGTTAAACCCATCGAATGTATTGTACAGGGAGAAATCAGTCAGGTTACCGAACGTGGAACAGCAGTATACTTTACCTTATCTGATAAAAAAGAAAAAGCGGCTTTAAGTTGTATAGTATGGCGAGCTAAACTTAACAGTTTTGGTATTACTCTTAAAGAAGGTTTAGAAGTAAAAATAGTCGGCGCCGCTAATATCTACAAACCCACTGGCAGGTTTTCTTTAATGGCTAACTATATCACACCAGTCGGAGAAGGCGCCCTTAAACAAGCGTTTGAACAATTAAAAAGAAAGCTTCAATTGGAAGGCTATTTTGATACGGCCCGTAAACGATCAGTTCCTCAATATGTACAGTCTTTGGGACTAGTAACTTCAGATATGGCAGATGCTAAAAAAGATTTCCTGACTCATTTGGGTAACTTTGGTATCAAAATTTACTTTTATGATGTACGTGTTGAAGGGGTTAAATCAGTTGACTCTATTGTGAATGCTCTCCGGTGGTTTAATGAAAATGCAGCGGATGTCGAAGTTTTGGTGTTAACACGCGGTGGTGGAAGCCTCGAAAGCCTTCAATCTTTTAATTCTGAACCTGTTGCGAAAGCAATATATTCATCAAGAATCCCTATAATCTCAGCAGTAGGACATGAGAACGATGTAACTATTGCCGATCTGGTTGCCGATCTACGTGCTTCAACCCCAACCGATGCCGGAAAAATTCTTTCTGAACATTGGAACCAGGCACTCATAAAAGTAGATGAAATTGACATATCAATATCAGCGATTTTCAGGAAAATTTGCAATGATCTAACCAATCGTCTGGAAAATATTCAACAAAATATAATCTTTGGATTTAAACGAACACTTGAACGAGAGTCAGATAAAATAGTTTCCATTGATAGATCTCTTTCTGCATCTTTTCAAAAAATATTGCGGGATTTCAAATATATTACCGATCGATTTACGTATAACTTTAATCAATTCACCAATAAATGGATTGATTCTAAAAAAAGAATTGATGAATATGAAAAATATCTGTTTGATTTTTCTTCACGCTGGTACAAATCACTTAATAAATATATTGATATACATGAAAGAACTCTTTCTGCTTCAGATCCCGATTTAAAACTAAAACAAGGTTATAGCATTGCCTTCGATAAAAACAGAAAAGTTATCAAATCTGTTGATATGGTTGCAATTACTGATACTGTTACGATAAAATTACACACAGGTGAAATTATAGCTACCGTTGATAAAACCCTATGAGCAATCAAGATTTTGACTTTAAAAAGTCTATCGAAGAACTTGAAGAAATTAATCGTTGGTTTCAGGAAGAAGAGGTTGATTTAGATGTGGGGCTTACTAAATTGCGCCGTGGAAAAGACCTCATCAAAAAATGTAGAGATAGGTTAAAGAATGTAGAAAATGAATTCGTCAAGATTAAAGAAGAGTTTAACGAACTTGAAACGGATTCTAAAAAGCCCGACACACAATCTGGGGACATTCCTTTTTAAATTTTCTTTTTTTTAAATACCGCACCTGAATTCTCTTTGACAAAAATAGAACACACGTTCTATAATATAGAACATACGTTCTATGGAAGAAACACCTGATATTATTCTTAAAGAAGCTACAAAACTTTTTGCCCGTGAAGGATATGGTCGTCTTAGTATGCGTACTCTTGCCCAAAAAGTAAAAATTGCACCTTCTGTACTTTATTATTATTTTAAAGATAAAGATACTCTTCTTACAAGCATGTTCGATTATATAAATACTAATTTGGGAATAGAGCGGGCAAAACTATCTCCTGTTCACAATACATCCTCTATGTTAAAGCAGCGAATCGAGTTTCAACTCAATCATGCAGAAGAAATCGTCGCAGTCTTAAAATTCTATCTGGCATATCGTAAAAGGTTTAAAAAAATACCCACCGGTTTTGTACCGGATAAAGGATATTTGCATATTGAAGAAGTTCTTACATATGGGATAAATAAAAAGGAGATAGAATCAACAGATATTAAGGAATCAGCAAAAGTTATTACCCATGCGATTAATGGATTTTTGCTGGAATACTATCCGGAAATACCTACAGATAAAGAAAAAATCGACCTCATTAACACAATTCATAAATTCTTATGGCGTGCCATAAAAAAATAATATGAAAAAGAAAATCATTATCATTGGAGGAGGAATCGGTGGATTAGCTACAGCAGCTCTCCTGGGAAAATCTGGCCACGATGTAACAGTAATTGAAAAAAACAATCAGGTGGGGGGTCGGGCACGCGTTTATAAGGAAAAAGAGTTTGCCTTTGATATAGGTCCTTCATGGTATATGATGCCTGATGCATTTGAAAAATTTTATGCACAGTTTGATAAAAAACCATGTGATTATTTTACCTTAAAGAAACTATCTCCTAGTTATAAAGTGTTTTTTTCACCTGATACTTCCTATGAAGTTTCAGATGTTTTAAAAAATAACATTGATCTTTTTGAAAGTATTGAAGCAGGAGCAGGTAAAGAATTAGAAAAATTTCTAAAAGACAGTGAGAAAGTATATAACCTCTCTATGAATGAACTTGTTCAGCTTGATTATAAAAATATGCTGGATTATAAACTTCTTAAAGTCATTAAATATTTACCATCAATGAATCTATTTGAGAGTTATCACAGTTTCATCGAAAAACGATTTAAAGACAAACGATTACAAAAGATTCTTGAGTTTACAACGGTATTCCTTGGTGGTTCGCCATATAATATGCCAGCCTTTTATCGCCTTATCGCACACACTGACTTTAACCTTCACATATGGTACCCAATGGGTGGAATGTATAAAGTAGTCGAGAGTCTAAAAACTCTTTGCGCGGAACACGATGTAATTATTAAAACCAATGAATCTGTACAATCAGTTGACGTAGTAAACAAGGTTGCCGATTTAGTTATTACCGATAAAGAACAGTATCATGCAGATATCGTAATTTCCAACGCGGATTATGCATTTACGGAAACCCGGCTGCTTACACAAAAAGATCAAACATATAATCAAAATTATTGGAATAAAAAAACATACGCGCCCTCTGCTTTCCTTATTTTCTTGGGATTAAAAGAAAAAATAAAAAATGTGGAACATCATACATTATATTTTGATCCATCCTGGGAACAACATTTTGATACGGTATTTGCGAATTCACAATGGCCTGAATCGCCCTCATATTATATTCATGTTCCCTCAAAATCAGATCCCAGTGTAGCACCTGAAGGTGGAGAAAGTTTGATTTTTCTCGTGCCGGTATCCGCTCATTTAACGGATAATGATGAAATAAGAGAAAAATTTTCTCAACAGATTATTCAACATTTTGAAAAATTAACCGGACAAATAATTTCCGACAAAATAGTAGTTAAAAAAATCTATTCCCAAAGAGATTTTAATGCTGATTATAATACCCAATCTGGTAGTGCTTTTGGACTTGCCCACACTCTGACACAGACAGCTTTTTTTCGCCCAAACAATAAGAGTAAAAAAGTCAAAAATTTATATTATGTTGGTCAATATACCAATCCCGGAATAGGTGTACCTACATGTCTTATTTCCGCACAAATAGTTCACTCAATGATCACCCATGGAAAATAATAAAATATTTGCCGAAATTACTAAAAATGCAAGTAAAACTTTTTACAGTGCTTCTCTTTTATTTCCAAAAAAAATTCGTGAAGACGTATTTATACTTTATAGTTTCGTGCGCATTGCAGACGATCTCATAGATAGTAATCCTCCTAAAATAAAAGAATTTGAAGAATACCGTCTTCGCGCAAAAAAAGCCTTCGAGGGAAAAAAAGTAGATTCTATTTTTATTGAAACATTTGCTGATCTTGCTCAAAGAAAAAACATTCCATACTCATTAATTAATGACTTTTTTGTGGCTCAAAGAACTGATGCTACAAAAAAAAATTATAAAAGCTATGAAGAACTTTTAAAGTTTGTATATGGAGTTGCAGAAGTTATTGGATTATTAATGGCACATGTTATGGATTTACCAAAAAAATCATACCCTAGCGCACGTATACTAGGTCGTGCTATGCAACTCGTAAACATACTCCGAGATATTGAGGAAGACAGTCGTCTTGGCAGAGTTTATATACCTCAGGATGAATTACAATCTTTTAATATACCCAATACAATCACATTTGATATTGCAGAAAAAAAAACTCGACAATTTAACTCATTAATACAGTACCAGTGTGAAAGAATTTTTCAATTGCTGGACGAAGCCAAAAAAGGCTTTCATTTTATCCCAAAACCACTCCGGTTGCCAATACAAATTTCAACCGATTTATATATTAATACAACTAAAAAAATTTACGATAAACCAAGTGTTATTTTCGAAAAAAAAGTAAAACCATCAAAAATAAATATATTCACATCAATACTCATTAATTATTTGTCTTCTATTTATAAATAATCAATTATGAAATGGGAATATTTAATCTTTAATTTTATTATTTTCGTCCCGACATTTCTGATTGCATATTTTCAACTATTTGGTTTCACCTTTTTTAAAATAAAAAAAGGTTTAGTGGCGATCTCAATTGCAGCAGCAGTTTTCATCATAATCGATACTTTTTCAACTGGGAATTTCTGGAATTTTAATCCCCGTTTTATAACTGGATTACATGTATACAAATTACCTATTGAGGAAATCTTTTTCTTTTTTTCGATTCCCTTTGCCTGCCTTCTTGTCTGGGAAAATATTCCACAGGAATTGAATATTAGTAAAAAAAATGACAATCATCTGCTTTCCTACATTATCTTTGGTATTACTGTCTTAGGACTAATATTTTTTTTAATACATCTTCTATATACTGCGGTAATGATGTTTTTACTGGCGGCAGTTTTATTGCTGGAAAAACTTTTGGGTACTGGAATCATATTTACAAAGAAAACACAGTTATTTTTAGCAATAGTAAATATTTTAACTATTATTTTTAATTGGTATCTGACTGCAAGACCGATTGTTATATATAACGTATCATTAAAAACAAATATTAATCTTCTTACTATACCAATTGAGGATTTTGTATTTGGTAGTGCACTCCTTTTACTGACGGTTTTGCTATATGAGGCACAATCAGCAATTAAGGCTTCCTGATTACACAGAATGGTACAATTTAATATATGCAGAAATTATTCATAATCATACTGGGTATTTTATTGGGAATTGGTACCACATTCACTCTTCTCCATTACAATCCCTCCTTATTTAATCTTCTCAGTAATACGAGCGCGACTCTTAACGAAAGTATTAGAGTTAAACAAAAAATCGGTTTTTTGCCATACTGGCTTTTAGGAAAAGCTCAAAATAATTATTCGGGATATATTACTACACTCACCTATTTTGGGTTAACCATTAATCCTGACGGAACAATTATGAAACTGGTCAACGAACAGGAAGAAGAACCTGGTTGGACCAATCTTCGCTCGGGAGCAGTTAATGAATTTCTGAATAAAGCAAAAAATGAAAAAATTAAACTATCATTACTCGTTTTTAATGCTAATGAAGAATCAATTGCACAGTTACTCGAAAATCCTGAGAGGCATGGAAGAAATTTAGTAACTGATGTAAAACCTATTATGAATAAGTATGGATTCACTGATCTTAATATAGATATAGAAAGTTTTCAGGAAGCATCAGAAGAAGCTCGCACAAACTTTTCATTGTTTATAAAAACTATACGACAAGAGATGAAGCGGGAAGAGTTAGGATCACTCACTATTGATGTTAGTCCTACCGCGCTGATTAAACCATATTTAATTAATGTTAAAGAAATCGAACCGTATGTAGATACAGTGGTATTTATGACCTACGACTACCATTATCAGGGATCTGAGGTAACTGGCCCTGTCTCACCATTATCTGGTGGCGGTATTATTTCAGAATTCGATAATGAGCAAGCGATAGATGAAGCTATTAAAATAATACCCAGCGACAAAATAATTTTAGGTGTGCCACTCTATGGATATGAATGGGAAACAATTGATGATACTCCCCGTTCGGCAACCATACCAGGCAGTGGCATTACAGCAAGTAATGCACGTGTTGAAGAACTTCTCAAAGATTGTTCTAACTGTAAAATACAGTTAGATAAGATAGCTCAGGAATCATATCTCATTTATAAAGATGAAGCGACTGGTACGTATCATCAAATTTTTTATCCTGATCGTAATTCGATGGAACAAAAACTTAAATTTGCTCAACGCAATCATTTAGGTGGTGTTGCTTTATGGGCGCTTGGTTACGAAGGAAAAACTATTCTTGAACCACTGTTAGATTACTAAATCTCTGTTATTTCACCAGCACGCAAACCATCGTCGTATCTGAAAACATAACCTTCTTTTACCTTCACAATAGTGCTAATATTCTCTAGATCATTATATCCAACTATAATAGATCCTTTTGTAACCTCTATATCAATGAGTCCGTCATCAGTCTCAATCGTCATTACTGACTCCGACTCTATTTTAATCACGGTATGTAAGCTTCGTATAGAAACTGGGGAAGAAGTCGCTGTAATATACGTCGCTTTACCAGTTAACTGATTGATTACTATATTTTCAGGAAGAGTTTGCACATAGTTTAATTTCGTTTGTGAATTTAATTCAGTTGTTAAAATAGTACCGAATTTAACAGTTGCTTTACTATCGGCTGTTGTTTCCAAAGTTTCTCCTTGCTGTATTTGAACAGGAGATAGTAATGTGGCAGGCTTGGTGGCTATCCTATCTTGAAACAAAATAGTACCAGAACTTGCAGACAAATCCCCTTTCAGTGCGTTTTCTGGAGCATTCTTTAAAGCAATAGCTGGAACAGTTTTTTTTGTAGTAGTTACTACTTCCGACTGCTTCGTTAATGTACGCTGCACATACAGTTGAGATCCGATCCCGAGAATAAAAGCGACTATAAATATAAGAATGTTTCCTACCATGCACTTATTGTACTCAAACTAATATAAAAAAACTTTGACTTTAGGCTATCAAAACTGTATAGTATTATAGTTGATTCTATTTTTTTACCTATGAAAATGTTTTTTTGCTAAAGGGTGCTGATTTAAACACTGAGAGTTGCACCCACTCTCATAACGAATACACGACCATTCCATGTGGTCGTTTTTTTGTGGCTGAAAACCACTCTATTTATAAATTATCTATAGACCTATGATAACGACAGCTGTAATTGCATTTCGTGAATTTCTGGAGGCTTTTTTAATAGTTGGTGTTTTCTTGGGTATTTCTCGCAAAATGGGTCTTAAAAAAGAGACCGAAATTGGTTTAGCAGCAGCGCTGGGAATAGTTGTATCTCTCCTTATGGCTATCGGTACATATCTGCTAGGTGATAGAGCACATACTATCCTTACTGAAGATCGCGCTGAAATTCTTGAAGGATATTTAATGATATTTTCAGGACTTTTTATCGCATATGTTGTATTCTCGTTACACAATACGATCCGTGGACACAGAGCCGCTACTTTAATCAAGGCACACCAAAAATTGCAGGAAAATGCATTCGATTTGTCGTTATTCTTTACAATCGTTTTTTTGGTAGTACGTGAAGGATTTGAAATTGCTTTGTTTACGGCAAGCGCCTCTCTATTTGCAAAATTTATGCAAAACTTTATTGGATTAATTATAGGCTTTGGTGCTGCTTCTGTTTTAGGAGTAATGACATTTTTTGCTTATATTAAATTCTCTATCGGTAAAATTTTTAAATTCACAGAATATATGATCATTCTTCTGGGGGCATCATTAGTTCAAAACGGCATTAATGAAATGCTTGAACATAAATTTGATATTGAACTCGAACATATGATGGAAATTCCTCTTAAATTTCTTCCCGATAAACATAGTCCTTTGGGACATCTGATTCAAAGCTTTATCGGAATAGACCGTGATTTTAGTGTAGCTCGACTCGCCATTATGGTAGTTTATATCTGTGCCGTTTATATGCTCTTTTTGAAAAAAAGAAGTATTCATCATACATCATAAAATAATTAATCTATTTGATCGTAATTCAAACTAGCTATAAAAAAAACGCTCTCAGCTTTTATACTGAGAGCGTTTTTATAAATCACAGCTGTGAATTTAATGTGTTACGGCTTTGCCCAACCCTGTTTGTGCATTCCGCTTCGTCCGAATATTTTCAACAAATAATCTGGATCAATTCCTTGGGATTTAGCCCAGTTGCTCATTTCACTTCTCTTAGCTTCCATTTCTTGTTTACGCTGTTCCGGTGTTTTATCTTTCATTGAACCTGGGACAACCGATGCATGTACTTCTGCAAGCTTTTTGATAATAGCTTGTTTTTGTGCTTCAGTAATTTTTCCATCTTTTACATCTTGAGTTAGTTTTGTCTCCATTTTCTGCTTCATCATGGCTGTTCTTTCTACTTGATTCTTTTTATGCACTTCTTCAACCACAGCCTGAACTTTGGTTCTATCCAAACCAAATTTCTGTGATATAGCATCAACCATATTGGCAAATGGAGCGCTTGTTGTCTGTGCATTCACATTCGGAACACCTAAAACTGTAACGCCTGCAAATGCCGCAGCAATAACGGGAAGCAATATTTTTTTTGATATCATAGTTTTTCCTCCTTTCATAATAATATGATATAAACTAAAGCTGAAAATTCGCTGATATATGTCAAATTGTCTTATTAACGCCTCCTTACCTTCCTCTTAATGGTTTATGATATAAAACCGATACCATACGGACAGTTAATTAATTAAAAATGTCAGACCTTAATTTAAACGAACATATTAAGTTCCAAAAAAAATTCTGGATTTTCCAGCGAATTATGTGGATTGCCTTTATAGGTATAGTAACGTCTGGAATATTGGGTTTATTCGGAGAGGGAATATTAAGTCAATCAAAACTAACTATAAAAAATTCTGTAATTGAGTATGAGTATTTTGCACGATATCAATCACCTACATCTATTATTATCAGATCATCTAATCTTACTAACTCATCTGTTAGTTTCGATCAAAAACTGCTAGGTGAGTATCAAATCATTGATATACTTCCCCCACCCAAAAATGTAGAAATAAAAAAAAATTACTATAACTATATTTTTGATGTAAAAGAACCAACTAATACGCATATCATTTTTTATCTGGAGCCTCAAAAACATGGATATTTATCGGGACAAATTAATATAGGTGTCGATCAATACCAATTAAAACAATTTATATATCCTTAATATGGACCTTATAATTCGTGCTACAGTTCTATACTTATTTGTTTTATTTATTTTACAAGCTACCGGCAAAAGAACTTTAAATGAAATAACTACTTTCGATTTTGTTTTATTACTAATAATCTCAGAAGCGGTAGACAATTCTATTATTGGTCCTGATCAATCATTAACAAGCACTATACTGGTGATTATCACGCTCATCGTGCTTGAAATTATCCTTTCTTTTCTTAAACAAAAGTTTAAAACGCTTGATGTATGGCTAGAAGGAGCTCCACTTATTATCGCCGAAAATGGTAAGATAATCAAAAAGAGAGCTAATAAAGAAAAGATAGATGAAGAAGATGTTTTATCGGCAGCCCGTCTAATTCACGGATTGGAAAGAATGGAACAGATAAAATATGCAATATTAGAAAAAAATGGCGGTATATCAATCATTCCCAAATAAGTAATGAAACCATCATCAAAAAAAATTATTGAGAAAATATCAGATTCTCTTATACAGGCCGTAGGCACTCCTATTTCGGTACTAATTCATACTATCTTTTTTGCTGGAATATTTATGTTGACATTTTTCGGTTGGACGATTGATAAAGTATTATTATTACTAACAACTTTACTATCTATTGAAGCTATCTATCTAGCTCTCTTTATTCAAATGACAATAAACAAAACCAATGAAAGTATCGAAGATGTGGAGAAAGACATAGATAGTATTCAAGCTGAAGAAATCGAAGATGAAATTCATGATGAAAGCGTTTCAAATACTCTCAGTAGTATCCAAAAACAACTTACCAGATTACAAACTGAAATTGAAAGTTTGAAAAATAAAAGTAGTATACATAATAATTAATGCTTTGCCTCAATGGGCAGTTCAATGGTAAAAGTAGATCCGGAATTAAGCCTACTACTGACCTGAATTGAGCCGTTATGTGCTGATACAATTTGACTGGCAATATATAATCCTACTCCTAATCCTTTATAATCAGAAGCTCTGACACCTCTCTGAAATAGACCGAAAATATGATCTTTTTTAGACGAATCGATGCCTATACCATAATCCTTTACTATTAGCTGTAAACAGTCATTTTTTTTGTGTAATTTAATTTCAATAGGTTTACCATTGCCATACTTTATAGCATTAGACAAGAGATTCGTCAGCATCTGCTCAAAACGAAGTTTGTCTACGCTTGCAATAAGTGACTGATCTGTTTCAACTTTTAAATCAATGTGACGTTTTTCCATTTTTTCCGAAAATTCATCTAACACTTCACGAACAATTGTGACCACATCTGTTTTTCCTAATTCAAGATTCCATTTCCCAGTAGTTATAAGTGAAACATTTAAAAGATCATTGATAAGTCGGGCGAGACGCTGTGTTTGCTGCTCAGCAGTTTCGAGCATTTTCAATAAATTTTCGACGGAAAAATTAGCAAGTGAAACATTCCGAATATTATGGAGTACCATTTGCAATTTCAAAAGCATCGATGTTAATGGAGTTTTTAATTCATGTGATGCGATAGAAAGAAACTCTTCCCGCAATTTAATCTCCTGCTGCATTTTAGTATTTTCTTGCTGTAAAGCATTTATTTGCCTCCTATATTCAAAATCTTTTTTAGAAAAATCATTGCGTAAATCAGTCATTCTGTATTTTTCAATTACATGAAGAATAACTACACTTACAATTGCAAAAACGGTAATTTCATACAATGAGAGTAATGGATTTACGATATGCAGTGCATTTGGAACCAAAAAAAAATAGAGAAAGACAGCGACGGAAACAAAAGTATACCAAAGAGCCAGATTATAACCAACAAACCATGCGTTAATTGCAACAATTAAAATGGACAGTAGATATATAGTTGTTTTACCGGTATACGGTAACAAGTACCATGTAAGCAAAACAACCGAGAGACTACTGAAAAAAAATGTAAGATACGAGTATAAATTTTTATTTTCTTCACGCATACCTGAATATAATTGTAGCATAATCATCATCTATTGTCTTATGGTGTAGTTAACGAATTGATATACTTTTGTATGTCAAATAAAACTATACGTCGTCTTTTTTCCTTAAGTATTTTTCTTTTTTTTTCACTCTTTATTATCCTAATGGCAATTAAATTTAAACCCACTACGAAGACACAATTACCTGTTGATAATGAAAAAAAAATTATTGCTGGTAATTTTGATTTAAAACGATTCAAATCAGAAGAGGAATGGCATAAGATACTAACGCCGGAACAATATCATATTCTTCGGGAAGAAGGAACTGAAATTCCTTTTACTGGAGAACTTGTTCATAACGATAAAAAAGGAACCTATTACAGTGTCGGTTGTAATCAACCAGTGTTCCGGTCCGAACACAAATTTGATTCCGGTACAGGATGGCCTAGCTTTTGGCAACCAATAAATAAAAATTCGGTTGTGCTGCGTGAAGACACATCGCTCGGACAAATACGCATCGAAGTATTAGATGCATGTGGAGGACATCTTGGGCATGTATTTGATGATGGTCCACCACCAACCGGTAAGCGCTACTGTATAAACTCAGTTGCTCTTAAATTTATCCCTGATGAAAATTAACTTTAACAGTATAATCCTAATATGATCAAGAAACGATTTGAACACATTGATTTTTTACGTGCCCTGTCAATAATCGGAGTTATCGCCATACATACATATTCATATCATCTAAACAACACTACCTATTATTTAATCTGGAATTATCTTAACTTTGTAGTCGTGTCATTTATTTTTTGTTCCGGATATGTTCTAACATATTTATACAAAGATCGGTTTACAACTGAGTTTAAAGTATTAGGTTGGTACAAGAAAAGAATACTTAAATTAATTATTCCTTTTTATATTTACCTGGTTGTACATTACTCGCTGTGGCTGATATTTCCTCAGTTTTTTGTAGGACTAGAATTGGAACGGTCATTTAATTTTATTCTGCGATCGATTTTTTTAGTAGGAGGCGTTGAATTAAACTGGTTAGTACTTTTATTTGTTCAGTTAACATTGATATTTCCGTTTTTGATGCGTTCTTTACGATACAAAATTTTCTATTATTTGTACGAATGCTTGGCTATTGCAGTTGCACTCATTTTTACTTTCATGAAATTTCCTCATGATTATTATCGAACCATAATGTGGCTCCCCTGGTCGGTAATTTTACTTCTTTCAATGCGGATATATTTAGCAGAACATAAAGATACCGGGGACTACAGAACTATAAAACGATATCTTTTTGGAGCTATACTAAGCGGACTATTTTTTATTCTATTGGTTATCTTTCATATAAAGACGAATCGTTCGTTTCAACTGGTTAGCTATAAATATCCTCCGGGTTTCTTTTATATAACGTATGGTCAAACAATCACTTTTCTCATACTAATAATAGGAATTTATTCTATACATAAAATTAATACTATTAAAAAAATAAGTTTGTATGTAAGCAAACACTCTTATCAGTTATATTTCATACATTTTATTATTCTCGATTTAATACTAAAAATCAGTAAACAATCTATGTTTTTTTCTCAACCGTTTATTCAGTTTGTTCTAATACTATCTATAAGCATCGGTATATGTATCTTCTTGAATAATTCTCTAAAGTTACTAAAAAAACAGCCTCCGATTAAAGAGGCTGCTTAGTATGTTCTTACATGTACAGATTACTCCTCAACAATAATTGTTCCTACTTGTCCATTAGCACGATGCTGTCCCACTGAACAATAGTATTCAAACGTGCCGGCTTTGTCAGCTACGAACTCAACTGTTCCCGTTTCACCATTTTTAGTGATAGGCATTTTTACATTAAGTTCATCAATGACAAAATCATGCATCATACTCACACTTTTCATGACGATCTTAACTGTTTCACCTTTTTTTACGCGAATCTCATTGGGTTTGTAGTAGAAACTACCTGCTTCAACTTCAATAGTTTTGGCGCTTGATTCCATACCTGCAACAGCTGGCGATTCATTAACAGCGGGTGCGGTGGTTGTCTCGGGTACTTGTGCCATTTCCTGAGTAGTATTGTTACGACTCATCATCATCCCAATACCCACTATAACAAGTGCAAGCACAATTCCCCCAATTAACACTGGATTTACTTGTCCTCTTTTCATATTTATTAACACCTCCTTTCTTCAGAAAAATATATTTTTAATTAGCGTTGTGTAGGTGGTTGACCACCCTGCATACCTCGAAAAGTCGGATTCAACTGAATAGTTTGAGCGGTAACACTACCATCAGCATTATCGGTACCAAAGACACCTACTTGTTCTCCCGCTTTAAGATCAGCTTTTGATACATCTGTAGATTTACTGTATTTTGTGGTGCTTGAAAGTATAACTATTTTACTACTTCCATCCATCATTTTCACGGTAATAGATTTATCATCCTGTGAAACAACTTCGCCAACGACTGGTCTTCCACCTGTAAATCGTGCTCGACCTTGCTGCCCTGATTGTGCTCTCATCATCATACCTTGCTGAAATTGTCCCCCTGTACCATTACGAAAAAACGTATTTCGCTGCGATTCTGAATATTTTAGGCCACCCAAAAAACCTGCAGCTCCTACTATGACTGTTATAAATATTGTTGTTATCAAACTCACTTTTTTATTTTTCATATCCCTCACCTCCTCTCATCATGTTTTTATTTTCTTAATATATATAAATTTATTCATACCGTAATGCTTCAATCGGTTGAAGCATAGCCGCCTTATGCGCAGGATACCATCCAAACACTATTCCTATTGCAGCTGATACAAAAAAAGCTAAGAATATTGAATTTAGTGAAATCACAAAAACAGAACTCATGATATAGGAATACAAATAGGAAACAGCTACACCCGCTGCAACACCAATTATGCCTCCGGTAAAGGTGAGAATAATTGACTCGATAAGAAATTGAGTAATGATAACATTACGCTTGGCGCCAAGTGCTTTACGGAGTCCAATTTCTCGCGTGCGTTCTGTAACAGTGACCAGCATAATATTCATAATACCGATTCCGCCCACAAGCAAGGAAATAGCTGCGATACCTGAAAGCAAGGTTGTAAAAGTTCCCGTGGTCGAAGAAGCCGCATTAAGGATATCCTGTTGAGAAAAAATTGAAAAATCTGCTTCAGTAGGATCACTGAGTTTGTGTCGAGAAAGTAATAAATATCCCACTTGGTTCTGAGCTTCTATCATTAAATCTGCACTTTTAGCTTCCAAGGCAATTGAGTTTAAATATGATTGACCAAAGAGTTGTTTTTGTGCTGTTGTTAAAGGAACGTATGCCATATTATCAGGATTTTGAAAACCGGTACCACCTTTGGAAGTCGTCACACCAATTACCCGTAATGAAGTATTATTAATGCGCACCATCTGACCAATAGCGTTAGCATTCTCACCAAATAAATCAGTGACTACTTGCGGCCCTAGTACAATCACTTTTGCCAAATTATTATTATCGTTATCACTGATAAATGTGCCACTGGCTACTGTAACTTTATGTACTTGTGCATAAACATTCGTCGCTCCGATTATCTGAATATTAGTATTATTTCTGCCTGCTTTAACTTGTGATCTACTTTGGACCTCAGGAGATACATTTTGAATCGTTGTAATTTGTGACGAATTTTTAATAGCATCGGCATCCGCATTCGTCAATGTTGTCCCACCACCTGCTGCGCCTCGTACACCTCCCTGACTAATTGAACCGGGATTGACGGTTAATAAATTAGCTCCCAAAGCCTGTATCTGATTTTGTATAGCCTGTTGTGTGGCCTGGCCCAATGACACTAAAGCTATTACACTACCAATTCCAATTATAATTCCCAGAATTGCTAAACCTGTTCTGAGTTTATTGACTCTTAGTGTTGCTAAACTTTCTGTAAATATTTCTAGTAATTCTTTCATATTATTTTATTCAGTGGTTGGACTTCGTTTTGCCTGTATTTGCTTTGTGTTAGTTTTATCGCTCACTATTTTTCCATCCCGGATCATAATAATTCTTTTAGCATGAGCGGCGATATCCGGCTCATGAGTAATCATGACAATAGTATGACCGGCATCTTTATTCACATCCTGAAAGATAGCCATAATTTCCTCCGCCTGGGCCGAGGCTATATTTCCGGTCGGTTCATCAGCAAGTAGAATACTCGGATTCATAGCCAGTCCCCGGGCGATAGCTACCCTTTGTTGTTGGCCACCTGAAAGTTGATTAGATGTGTGATATAAACGATGCCCCAATCCAACCATCTCCAAATATTTTTTTGCTCTTATCATGCGTTCTTCTTGAGGTAAACCTGCATAGCGCAGGGGAAGCATTACATTTTTTAATGCAGAAGTTCGTGGTAGCAAATTAAATGCCTGAAAAATAAATCCTATTTTACGGTTACGAATATCTGCAAGTTCATCTTCTGTCAGTCGGCTCACTTTCTCTCCATCCAATAAATATTCTCCGTTTGTCGGGACATCGAGAGCACCTAAAATATGCATTAGTGTCGATTTTCCTGACCCCGAAGGTCCCATAATAGCCACAAACTCCCCTTTTTTTATTTCAAATGAAATAGTATCCAAAGCCTTAGTTTCCAAAGCGTCTGTCTTATAGATTTTCGTGATGTTTATAAGTTGAATCATATAATTATCTGGAGATACGGATCGCATTGCTGCTACCAGTTCGCATGCCCCCACCACCAAAACCGCTAAATGGCGACTGTGTACTGCTGCTGGCACTTTGTGTCCCCGTCGTGGTGACACTGGTAATGATTGTATCTCCCTCAGATATTCCCGAAAGTACCTCTGTCTGTGTGTCCGACGCGGAACCTATTTCAACTGGCGTTTCTTGTACTTGTCCATTCTTCATGATCTTGACGGTTGACTGACTGTCCTGTGTTGTGATCGCTGATGACGGAACCAGCACCACATTATCCTTAGTCTCAATAATAATGTTCGCGGAAGCCGACATATTAGGAAGAACTTGTGCAACTTCTGTATCAAGCTGTATAGTTATTGGATAGTTTGTAACGCCATTGCTTGTACTACCAATACGATCTACCGTCATTACACGACCGGTGTATGTTTTGTCTTTAATACTATCAAAGGTAACTGTTGCTTTCTGACCCGATTTGATATTTGGTATATCGATTTCTGTTAAATTAACAGAAATAAATGGATTACCTTTATTTTGTAAAATCGCCACCCTTTGTGAAGTATTACTGGAAGAAGAGTCCGAAGATGATATAGCAGATAATTGCATACCAGGAACAATAGTAATATTATTGACTGTTCCCGCAGCAGGGGCAGTGATAGATGATGAAGATAATTGATAAGAGGTCCATGCATTGGTTAATGCCGACTGAGCTTGAGCAATTACTGATTGCTGACTTTTATATTTGGCTTCCGCCGCTAGCCAATCATTTTGAGCGATATGGAATTCAGGTAATGTTCTGTTTTCCTTATTCGGGGAACCATCTGAATTTTCATATGTCGAATTTTGTGCCAGATCCATGTACTTTTCCCATTTCGTAAACATATCAGACTGTAATGTATACATATTAGTTTGTGCAGAATCTAAATTATTTTTAGCGGAAAGATAGCTGGCCCATGCGGATGTTTGTTTTTGCTGTCCTTGCTGATCCAATGAAATATCAGCAATTTTTTGTCCTTGCGTTACAATATCACCGTCTTTAACATATACCTGAGAAATAACTCCGCTCGCCTGAGTAGTAATCTCCATAAAATTGGAGGTCAACGCATTACCGGAGGCGCTTACCGAAACGATGAGAGTGCCTTTGGCAGCTTTTTCTGTTTGATATTGAATGGTTTGTTTTGAAGAAGCTATCATTTTCGAATATCCATACCAACCGATAAACCCAATTACCAAAATTATCACTACTTTCATGAGCAAAGATCTGCTGACAAACCATTCTTTAGCTTTTGTTACAGGTAATAAAACGTTTTTCATATCTGATCTGTACTATAATCTAACAATCTGAAAAATTACTGAATAAATTATTAATTTATATACGTTATTTTTTTTGTTTAACCGGAAGTGAAATTCCAAACGTTGTCCCGCTATTAACTTTGCTTTTCACACTCAAAGAACCACGATGTTCATTAATTATTTTTTTTGCAATCGATAAACCCAGACCATATCCGGATACTCTATTTTTTGATCGAGATTTGTCTGCGCGATAAAATCGATCAAAAATATGAGGAATATCTTTTTCCGCAATTCCAACTCCCTGGTCCGTAACTGATATATGTATATGAGAATCTGTATGTTTTGATAGTATCGTGACAGTGCTTTTTTCTGGACTATATTTGATAGCGTTGTCCAAAAGGATAACCATTAATTCGGAAATTCTTTGAAAATCCCCTTCAAATGTTTTATCTTCAACCGTATTATTCAAAACAATCTTCTTTTGCTTAGCTTGGAGTTGCACTTTCTTAAGAGAATTTTCAATGATATTTTTGATAGAAATTGCTTCGTATAAATTGCCATTTACTGTTTGATAATGAGCCAACTGCAATAATGCATCAGATAATGTTTGTAAATCGTTAACATCTGCTAAACTTTCGTGCAATACTTTTTTTGCTTCAGTAATGGATAAATTTTTGTCCGCTAAGGTGACCTCTATATTAGTTTTTAAGGCTGTCAGTGGCGTTCTAAATTCGTGAGAAGCATCTGCAGTAAAACGATTTTGTTCCTCCATCATATCTTTTATAGGTTTCAGAGTTCGACCAGCAAGAAAATAACCAATTCCCCCCGAAGCAATTAATATAACGCCATTAATCATGACCAGAATAATAATAATGCGATTTTCTACTTCCTCAATAAGTTGTGGATCAGGGGGCATTGGTATACGGAAACGAAGTTCTGGTGTAGTTTCATTTAAGCGACGTTCAATGCGATATCGTTGGGTAAGAGCGAACCGTTGAAGTTCATTAGTCAAAAACCTATAAATAATAAAGCTAAAAAAAATACTGATAAACATAATTATCAGTAAATACCAGGCAGTTAATTTAAGACGAGCAGATTGAAACATTATATATGTTCTCCAATTTTATAACCAAATCCTCGCACTGTATGTATTAATGTCTTTCTATTTTTGAATGGGCTATCTATTTTATTACGCAAATTACGTATATATACTTCAACTGTATTGGGTAAAATATCTGCATCGTAATCCCAGACATTTTGAATAATTTGATCTTTTGTTAACACAGTGTTGGGATGACGCATCATGTATGATAATAGAGAAAATTCTTTATTGGAAAGCTGTATGTATTTACCATCTCGCTTAATTTCATATGTTTGAGTGTTAAGTGATAAATCAGCAATCACAATATCAGTGACAACTGGATTTTTTTGTCTCCGTGTTAGTGCCTTTACACGTGCAATTAATTCAGCAAATGCAAACGGTTTAGTCATATAATCATCTGCACCTGCATTAAGCCCCTGAACCTTATCACCAATTTGTCCTTTTGCAGTGAGCATCAAAATTGGCGTGTGATTTTTTTTCTGACGTAGTTTAGAGCATATTTGCATACCATCCATTTCTGGTAACATACGATCAAGAATAATCAGATCATAATTCTCTGTAGAAGCAAAATCATAACCATCTGGACCTGTATAAGCTATATCAACCGCATGCAGTTCCTGTTCAAGTCCTTTTTTTATTGCTTGTGCAATACGATGTTCATCTTCAACAACTAATATCTTCATATGGTTAATTATACGCTCGTACCTGAAAAATAGCTGTAGAGACAGTATTTTTCTGCCTCTACAGCATCTATCTTAGAGTTAAATACTTACACCCAATAATCGCGCGACTAGAACAATTAAAGCAACTACCAATAGAATATGAATAAGCCCACCACCTAAGCGTAATGAAAAACCACCAAGCCAAGATATAATAAGAATTATTAGTACAATATCAAGTAAACCCATTTCAATCACCTCCTTCTTGTAAAATTAGTAACCGGACAATTAGTTAGCTCGATTGTATTAAATAAAGAGATAAGAATAATTAAAAGCGTGTAAGAAACTTAACAGAAATTTGTTTAGGAAGCATTAAAAAGCTGAGATACTGCTGATTTTATTTTTTGCCAACGCTTACGGCTGTCATGGTGCTTTTTTCTTTCCAAGGCCGATATAATGAGCTCTTTTTGTCCATCGATAAGTTCGGGCAGAGATTCAATGGTACAAAATTGACAGGCAGACACTTCTTCACTTGCTCTAAAAGTCCCTCCTTTAACAATCCCCCAATAAGCCATATCAATTCTTGCTGTAGAAGAGTCTTCCTGTGTACCGATGTTTTGTATAATCGTTACCTGTAAACCTGACTCTTCCTGAATTTCTCGTCGCAGTCCGCGTCTTGGATGTTCACCCGCTTTCAAATACCCTCCCGGTAAGCTCCACGCCACTGTACGATACGTATGTTTAAACAACATTACTTCATTGTTATTGTTAAAAATAACCCCGGTAACACCAATCAGAAACTGATCGTTACTGAAACGCATAACAATAAGTTGCATAGATTTTGGTAGTCGCATTGCTTTCCAAATTTTTGCCAAAATTGCTTTCATAGTTCATATATTGTACGATTAAACCTTTTTTGATTGTAATTTGATATACTATAGGAATATGTCTACTCTTGATAAATATAAAAAGAAAAATACGTATTCTTATACTTACGGTGTTTATCCCACACTTGAACTATTGCATTATCAGCCATCTTTGATGCGAAAAGTTATTTTAAGTCCGCGGGGCAAAGATAATAAAGGAGTTGCCGAACTATTGCAAACATGTCAAAAACGTAATATTTCTGTTAAATATAGTGACGGATTGATTCAAAAAATGGCTCAAAATGAAAATACCTACGCAATTGGAGTATTTGAAAAATACGAAAACTCCATCACTCCAGGCACAAATCATCTTGTTTTGGTAAATCCAAGCGATATGGGTAACGTAGGTACCATTATTCGTTCTATGTTAGGTTTTGGTTTATATGACTTGGCATTAGTCCGACCAGCGGTCGATGTCTTTGATCCGAAGGTAATCCGTTCCTCGATGGGCGCATTATTTCGTATCAGGTTTCAGTATTTTCAAAGTTTTGGAGAATACCTTAATAAATTTGACAATCAGATATATACGTTTATGACGAATGCAAAACATACATTACCGGAAATAAAGTTTGAAGCACCTTATGCATTAGTGTTTGGCAATGAAAGCCAAGGTTTAGGAAATGAATACTTAAAAATTGGAAATAGCGTTCGTATTCCACAAAATAACGAAGTCGATTCTTTAAACCTTTCTATTGCAGTCGGGATTGCTGCGTACGAAGCCAATAAAAAAGTCATATAATTCAACCTACAATGTATCTAATATCTTTTTTTTCCGCCATATATTTTTTAAGAAGATCTACGTTTTTAACATTTACTTTACGAATAAGGTAAATAAAATCTCCGTAAAATGGTAATAATCCTATTAAAAAATTAACTAAAATATTCCAAGCCATTTGTAAAATAATCATTGTTCTTGCCCGCATCTGTATAGCTATCCAGACTATATAAAAGGAAAGTACTGCATCTAAAATATCCCCAACACCAGGTATTATATTAATAAGTGATGCATAGCCAAAGCGAAATGTACCTACCCCAAACTGATTGTCTAATGCATGTGCTACCGAAGATGCTAATTTTAAATGTTTTTCCATATTACAACTATAATTTGTTTATATAAGATTTTTATGAGAAATTACTCTTATATTTAGTAAGAGAAAAACTATGCTTTCTATTCTTAAGTTTGATGATTGAAATATATATTTTTGTGCATATAAACCACATATAAAATACAGGTATAACTACACATGAGGTAAAAATAAGAGATGCTAATACCTGCGAATATTCTAATGTAAACGGTAGAACGAAAGTTATCATAAAATAAATATACATAGGCATTAGCAGGAGAGTCACTACAGCTACTATTAAACTATTTTTCATACGATTTTCAGATTAATAAAAAGTGTGTTTATTATAAAAACCAATAATTATATTCTCATGATAGATATGTAACAGATTAGTAATGATAGTACTCTTGTTATCATCGCTTAAATTTCCTATAATATGATTAGGTCGACAGTAAAAAGATCGTTAAGATCGTTTTATCGTAAACCAGCACAGCTCATATATAATATGAGATTGGCTGGTTTTTTTTATA
>CAZQAU010000006.1:0-18145 GCA_964591375.1 uncultured Gammaproteobacteria bacterium | reverse complement strand
GTCAATTTTAGGGACCTGCAGATATACTTTTTGTATACTCTTGCTTCTCCTGAGCAGTTCTTCTGCATTTAATTTTTTTATAATTATGAAAAAAACTCTTATTGGCGTGTTTCCGGCTTTTAATCAAAAAAACTATCAGTTATATTTTATTGGGCAACTTGTTTCACTTATCGGAACGTGGCTACACATAGTAGCGGAAGGATGGTTAGCTCTTCAGCTTACGCATTCGGCGTTATGGGTGGGTATCATTGCAGCCTTAAATACTCTACCTATTTTATTATTTTCTTTATTTGCGGGGGCTATTACCGATCGATATTCTAATAAAAAAATATTATACGTAACCCAAACAGCCGCGATGATTATTGCAGCTATGTTGGGAATACTCACGCTAACTCACACAATACGTATATGGAATATGGCAATATTAGTTTTTATGATGGGAATAACAGCCGTATTTGATATACCGGCACGACAATCGTTTATGACAGAAATGATAGAAAGAGAGTATTTGTCATCAGCTTTAGCTATTAATTCTGGTATTTTTAATGGAGCCAGGGCGATTGGTCCTGCTGTTGCGGGTATAATCCTGGCATTTATCGGCCCCGGAGGTGTGTTTATTATAAATGGCTTAAGTTTTCTAGGCGGAATTATCGCTATATACTTTATTCAACAAGTACGACATTTACCCACCGATAAAACACATCCCGTCCAGGCAATCAAACGGGGACTTAAATATACATATAATCATCCCCACATAAAATATTTATTACTACTTGTTGGAGCGACTGCAATCTTTGGATGGTCCTATGGAACAATCTTTCCGGTGATTGTAGAAACCATTTATCACCGTGGTGCTGAAAGTCTAGGATATTTACACACGTTTGTAGGATTGGGAGCAGTAGTCGCAGCTGTAACAATTTCTGCATTCTCTCAAAAACTACCTATTAAACTTTTTGTTTTCGGAGGCACTGTGCTGATCTCAGTTGCTCTGATAGGATTTACTTTTATGAATTCTCTAGCATTCTCATATTTATTTTTATTTTTCTTAGGCTTCTCTCTTGTGATTCAATTTTCTACCATAAATTCAGTCTTACACCATGAGATAGATGATTCTGTTCGCGGACGTGTTATGAGCATATTTAGTTTTATGTCTTCTGGACTGATGCCATTGGGAAGTTTTGAAATTGGTGCAGTTTCAGAAAAACTAAGTCCTTTTTGGGCACTCAGAATCAGTGCAATAATACTGTTTGTAAGCGGTCTTACTGTGTACTATTTTTATTCACATCGTAAAACTTCCAATATTTTAGCCTCGGGTTAGCTTACTGTTGTACAATGTTGGTATGAAAATCGCGTTATATCCTATCATCTCGGTAATAATGGCCTTGTGCGTTTTAACAAACGTATTATCACCAGCCTCTGCCCATACACTTCCCAGTCAGCCACCTTTTTTTAAAATTAACGGAAAATTATCTGGTCTTTATCCAATTCCTGCTCCCGCTATTGCCTCATATATCATTCCACAAGACATCGCGCCTGAAAAATATATAGTTAATCAAATTTTAAATTTTGAAATTGACACCTCTTCGTTAGGAATGCCTAAAGAAATTATTGATCAGACGAAGTTTATCTGGGACTATGGCGATGGCATATCAGCAGAAGGGCTTGTAAATGCACATCGATATAAAAAACCCGGATCATTTATTTTATCTATCACTCTCGATGTTTCCGCGTTTAGTAAAACAAATAAACCTCAGTTATTTCAGTCAATCATGATTCATGTTTTACCTAATAAAACCTATAAACTTCCTAAAGCACAAATACGTGTTAATAATAAAATAAGTACTGATCCGTTTACGGATATGTTTGATGTTAAAACTTCATCACGTATTAATCTGGATGCAACCGCTTCTCAAAACGGATCGGAAGAAATAATAAGTTTCGAATGGAGTTTTGGTGATGGTCATTCAAGTAATGTAAAAAATACCTCTCATAGTTATGATGCACGTTGGAGTATGCTTGTGCCAATACTGCGTGTAACTGATAAGTATGGCTTTATAAACGATACATTTGTGATACTACGACAGAATCCGAATGCAAAAGATACAGCAAACATACTGGGAATTAGTTATTTAGAAAAATTTAACTTTTTGCCATTTATTTTAGTAGGGGGGCTAATATTTTTGATAATGCTATATTTGTTTCTTTCGCAAATTAAAAAAAACTAATTCTAAAATTCTTACGTATTTCTCACATTTTTATACTACAATTCCAGATATTCTAATTTATATAACTGCACATGAAAAATAAAATATTAGTTGCCGACGACGATGCCGCTATCGTCGATGCAATTCAACTTATTTTGGAAGACGCTGGTTATTCTGTGGTCACTACTATGAACGGAGAAGATTTAATCAAGATGGAAAATAACTTTCCTAATCTTATTTTGCTTGATATATGGATGTCTGGACATGATGGTAATACTATTTGCGAACAATTAAAAAATCAAACCACTACTCAGGATATTCCGATTATTATGATCTCAGCAAATAAAGACACCGCACAAATCGCCCAGAAAGCCGGGGCCGATGATTTTATTACCAAACCATTTGATATGCAAGAACTACTTAACAAAGTAGCCAAACATATTAAATGACTTGAACGGCGATATGATACAATGAAGGATTATTTTCTATGATAAAAAAAGCTACAAAAAAAGATATTTCCTCTATAAAAAAATTAATAGACTGGGCTGCCGCTCATGGTAAAGTCTTATCACGCGATGAAGAAGAATTGACACAGGTTATCAATAATTTTTTTGTATATATTAAAAACGACGATATTATTGGATGCTGTAGTCTTGAAGTATATAATAAAAAACTTGCTGAAATTCGATCTCTTGTCGTCGATGAAAATTATCGTAATCAGGGCATAGGTAAAAAGCTTGTCGATGCCTGTTTACAAAAAGCACATGATTTAAAAATATATGAAATATTGACAATAACTGATAAAGACATTTTTTTTGAGAAAATGGGTTTCAATAAATGCTTAAATGGACAATGGGCACTTTTTCTCCGACCTTGATATGAATAATCTCATAATTCGTGAATTACAAATACATGATGTTCCAGAGTTCTGGAATTTATTTTCTTTAGTTCTTAGTACTGAATTCCCCGGATATTCTAAAAAAGTAGTTAATTTTTTTCTTAAAAAACTATACACTAAAACCTCATTTGCATATTGGCTTACTAAGTCTATAAAAATTATTTTTGTAGCATATATCGATGATAAACTTGTGGGATATGCAGTAATAGATGAACCCTATGGTGGAGTTAGTTTTTGCCGTTGGTTAGGCATCAAAAAAGAGTATCAAAAAAAAGGTATCGGAACATCGTTAATTGCAAACTGGATTCTGCGAGCTCAGGAAACAGGTTGTCATAAAGTAGAAGTAGCAGCACAACCTAAAGCAAGAAAATTTTACATGAAAGTCGGACTCAAAGAAGAAGGAATTCGACATAAATCATATTTCGGAATAGATCAATATGTATTTGGAAAAATCATCGGTAAACCAGATGATGATAATATGATTAGCTATGGTTGATTGCATTAAGACGTGTTATACATTCATCTTTTCCCAGTATCTCCATAGATTCATTTAATGGCGGAGAAATCTTCTTTCCGGAAATTGCTACACGAATTACCATAAAAAATAGACTATTTTTTACTCCCAGCTCCTGCGCAGTTTTAAGCATAACTTCTCCAATCGAAATAGCTTTCCAGTTTTCCAATAATTCCAAGGACTGAGAAACTGTTTTAAGAACAGCCGCATGTGGAGTAAGATCTACTTCATAACTTTGCGGCTTCTTAAATAAAAACTCTGTAAGAGATACATAGTCACTTAACTTTTTGATACGCTCTTTAACCAGAGGTGCTGTTTTCTGAATGATATCGAAAGATAATTCACCTTTATAAAAATGATTAATTTTATCGGCCAAATCTTTATCGCTCAGCTTCATAATATATTGACCATTCATCCATTCCAATTTCTTAAGATCAAAAATAGGAGCAACCGGCTTCACATCTTTTAAATCAAATACTTTTATAAACTCATCCAGTGAAAAAATGTCTTTTCCGTCTGGATGACTCCATCCCATTAACGCCATATAATTAAGAATTGCTTCCGGCAAAAAACCATTTTCCTGATACCAGGAAACATTGGTATGTCCATGTCGTTTAGAAAATTTTGATTTGTCAGGGTTTCTTAAAATGGGAGTATGAAAAAAAATCGGTTTTTCCCAACCAAAAAAATCATAAAGTAAATATTGTTTTGGACTTGAAGAAATCCATTCTTCTCCTCGAACCATATGCGTTATTTTCATCAGATGATCATCAACAACAACAGCAAGATGATACGTAGGGTAACCATCTGATTTTAAAATAACCTGATCATCGACCACATTAGAATCAAAAATAATATCACCTCGAATTAAATCGTGGGTAATAATTTTGGTATGTTCCGGAACTTTCATACGAACAACTGCAACTTCGTTGTTCTTCAACCGAGAGGATACATCCTCAGAAGGTAAGGAACGACAATGTTTGTCATACATAGGCACTTTGCCAGTGGCCTGCATTTGTTTACGCACTTCTTCAAGACGATCTTTTGAACAAAAACAATAATACGCATGACCCGCTTCAAGTAACTGATCGACATATTTCTTGTAAATATCCAGTCGTTCTGACTGACGATAAGGAGCATAATTTCCTCCTTTTCTTGTACTCTCATCTTCGATAATCCCAAACCAGTCCAATGCTTGAAAAATTTTTTCTTCTGCGTCAGGAACAAAACGTAGTCTATCTGTATCTTCTATACGCACAATAAACTGGCCATTATTTTTTTTCGTAAATGCATAGTCAAATAATGCCTGATAAATTGTTCCTATATGTGGATAACCAGTTGGTGACGGTGCAATTCTAGTTCTTACCATACATCGTATTATATAATATCGCATGGAATATAAGCATATTTATAAATACTGTCCTTCCTGTCGTTCAGACATGGTCATTGAATCCGACTGGTTTATGCATTGCAGCAAATGTGATTTTTATTTTTATGCGAACCCTGCACCTTGTAACGGTATCATACTTGAAAACGACAAAGACGAAATTTTACTAGTAAAAAGAAAATATGAACCAAAAAAAGATTACTGGGACATTCCAGGAGGTTTTATTAATACAAACGAATCTATTGAGCAGTCTATGACACGGGAAATTAAAGAAGAGCTCGGCGTTGAGATTAAAGATTTTACCTACTTTGCTTCCTTTTCTGATCGGTACCTGTACAAAAATATCAATTATCATACCCTCGGCATAGTATTCATCGGCAAAATACACAATCAAAAATTAACCCCAAAAGATGATGTTGCGGAAATAAAATTTTTTAAAAAGACCAATCTTCCTTTCGAGAAAATTGCATTTGTATCAGTAAAGGAAGCATTCAAAAAATACCTCTTTCAATGATTTTACTTTCTTCTAACTAATCGGATAGTAGCGAAGATAGCTAATAATACGGGTAATAATAAGATGTTAGCGTATTTAAAGGTATCCTTCTGAGTTTCTGACAGATCTGGAATCTGATAAAACAGGATGGCCCGCTGGTTTATTCCGGATAATGCACCACCTGAAGCTAAATCATTAAGTACATTCACAACAAATGCTAAATTACCTGATGTAGCAGATAAATAACGATCAAAAATAAATCTAGACGAGGGAATAACCATCACAACTCCTTCATTATGAGGATGTGACTGCACTGCAATTACAAACTGTTTTAATTCATTTAACTGCGGTTGAGTAATGTTCTGTGGATTTAACGAAAAATTAGCAGTTTGCTCCCAAGATCGCATTGTTGTTTTGACGAGATCTATTTGTTCTACTCCTCTTTTTTCTTTAAAGTTAACGGCAGAAACCCATGGAAATGTTAATTGCGCAACATTGGAAAAATAACCTACTTTTGGATTAAAGACATTCGTTTTTAACCAAAAAGGATATGGGATCTGAAAAGAAACATTTTGATTACCTAAATTCACATATTCAGAAGCGGTCGATAATAAAAGGTTTTTTTGTAGTTGTATACCGTATAGACTAAGTAACTGCGTTAAATTATGATTAGCTCCCAAGGCTTCAAGATTATCAGAAACTCGCACTCCATCAACAAAAAAAATAACATTTCCTTTAGTAGCGATATATTTCTTGATTGCATTAATTTCTTGTACGTCATATTCACGACCCGTATCAAAAACCATTAAGGCTTTAGTAGTGGAAGGAATATTCTTCACAGCCGATGTAGATGACACATCAATATTTTGTAATGTAAATTGACGTGATAGTAGTTGTTTTACGGCACCCATTTGTTCAGTATTGGGATCATCGTTTGGTGTTACTCCCATAATCGCCACTTTAGGAAGTTCTTTCGAAGTCATTTTATATATAGCTGATGTTATATTATATTCCAAACTACCAATATTGGTTAGTTGAGGAATTATTTCGGTCTTATCTGTATAGGTAACTGCAATTCCAAAAAGGGCTGAAGTCATGGCATACTTATCCTGTTCGACTTGTGAAAACTGCATCTCTGGGATGCCAGCTGAACGTGCTTCTTCGGCAGCTTTTTGATCTTTCTTTGGATCTATAATTTTTATTACAATTTTTCCTGAATTTGTACGTTTGTATTCGTTTATGAGATCAATTACATCTGTCTTTAAAGGTGTCAGTTGGGCTGGCAAATCTGAAGACGCATACAGTTTTATAGTAACTAGATCGTCAATATTCTGAATGATTTTCTTTGTCGATTGAGATAAAGTATATGCCTTCCCATAGGAAAAATCATATCTTAGGGCTATTGATCCAATGAGTAAATTGATAATTACAAATATGATAATAGTTAATAATACAATCAGGTTTCTCTCCATTCCTCCCAAATTAAAAAGTCGAAGTATATTAATTTTCTTTAACTTATTGGTGAATTTCATGTTGTAATAAATTATTGTCTTTTTTCAAGATCAATAATTGTTAAAAATAAAAAAATTGTAGTAATACCCAAAAAATAAAATATGGATCTAAAATCTAAAATACCTTTTATAAAATTTTGTAAGTGATAGGTAGGACTAAATAAAATTGCATAATCTAGCAGAATCCGAGGAAAAATGGTCGAAATAAAGTCAGTTGCCAGTACAATGAGCAAAAATAAAACAATAACAGAACTTAAAAATGCAACCACCTGATTTTTAGTTTGAGAGGAAAAAAACATACATACGGCAATAAATGAAGCACTTATGCTTATTGCACCTAAATATCCGACTAAAGTTTCCGGAAAATATAATCCAGATAAAAATGCTAAGGATATCGGTAGACTTAATGTTAATAATAAACCGATACAGACAACCGTTAATAACGCAAAAAATTTAGCTGTCACTATTTGAGTTTCAGAAATAGGTAAAGTTAACAATGTTTCCAAGGTATTTGTTCTTTTCTCTTCTGATAGTATTCGCATACTAAGAGCAGGAATAAATATCATAAACAACCAAGGAAGAAAAGAAAAAAATGGCTTCATAGAGGCAGTTCCAATTAAAAAAATATCTTTAACAAAAAGAAAATTAGCAAAAACTCCGAATAAAATAACAATTATATATCCAATTGGATTATTGAGATAATATCCAATTTCTTTTTTATATAGTGATTTCATATATTATTCCTTAACTAGCTTTTTAAATAATTTCTCAACGCTTCCTTTAGTTTTAGGTTTTATACCGTCGTATATTAACTTACCTTTATGAATAATGATTAATCTAGTCGCTATATCTTCCACTTCAGATAAAATATGAGTCGAGAAGATAATCATTTTTTTCTTAGCAATTTTTTTTATGAGATCTTTAATTTTTTCTTGTTCTATTGGATCTAAACCAGAGGTGGGTTCATCAAGAATTAATATATCCGGATCACCAAGCAGTGCTGCAGCTAACCCCACTCTCTGACGGTAACCCCGAGATAATTCTTCTATTTTAGAGGACACAACATCTGTTAAATTAACCTGTGCAATTACTTCCTCAACATTTTTTCCTTCTTTTATTTCAGCCATAAAGTTTAAGTACTCTCGGACTCGCATTTCTTGATAAAGTGGATTGTTCTCTGGCAAATATCCGACAGTCTTTAGAATATCGATTCTATTTTCGGTTGGAGAATAACCATTTAAAGTAATCTGACCACTGTTCGGACTTAGATATCCTAACAAAAGCCGCATAGTAGTAGTTTTTCCGGCTCCATTGGGACCCAGAAAACCAATAATTTCCCCCACCTTGGCTTTAAAGCTAATATTATTAACAGCGATTTTAGATGAAAATTTCTTAGATACTGAGCTTACTGAAATCATAGGTATTATGTATAGCAAAAATGATAATAAATCGCAATAGAAAAGAACATATCCTATTATCTATTGACAAGTATTTTTGATTTATCTATCATGAAAGTAATTATCATTTACATATGCCAATTTAATGGAAAATAAAGATCCAATATCGTCCGGTAAGCAAAAAAATAAATTTTTGCTACTGGCATCAACTCTTTTTGTCTTGCTGATAGTACTTCTTGTACTTGTTATAAACAACAACAAGGTTTCTGCTCCTGGAACTCAAACTCAGAATACACCAGGAACTAATACCACAGTCTCACCGGTAACTCGCAGACCTCAAGTAATTGCATCGGCACCACCACAAGTCGCGGTTACTTCGTGGATTGATATTAAAAAACCAGCATCTTTGCCTACTACAGCATCAACATATGCCTTCAAGACAGACTATACTTTCAATGATGTGAAAGCATTTGCTGCTCAACTGGAAACAGATGGAAAAGTCCAAAGAAACGGTAATGTTGTAATGGCATATTCACTACCACAGACCGATACTGATGCAGCATCTTTGTTGGCTTATAACTTAACCAATGGAACCTTTATATTCAATTCAAGTGATGGTCTTGCTTTACCTGCCGGATCAAATACAGAGAATAAAGTTGTCCAATTGCTAAAGAAAGTTGGTGTTTATGATACCACTTTAACTTCAGTTTATTCATATAAAAGTAAATCTAAACCAGGTGTAACATACTATGAGTTTCATCGCAATTGGAATAAAGTTGGCTTGCCAATCTTAAGTCCAGTTGGTCTTTTAAATATTGCTGAAAATGATTCTCTTTCAAAATTAGCAATCGAAACAGTAGATACACGGATTCCCCGTGATGCAGATATTTATGCAACATCTGATAGAACAGATGGGTATGCTCGACGAGATGATTTCAATACACTGACAGTCGGTGTCGAAGATACTGCTCAGTCAGTCACTTTTATTAAATCCATGATTCGTCCTTTTCAAACAGCAGCTCCAAGCGCTGCAGCACTTTTGACGTTTGACCAGGCTGTTGAAAAATTAAAGGGTGGAATGTATGAATTCGCGCTTACAACACCAACAGGCACAGGCGGAGAAATGCCTTGGGACAAAATCTATCCATTAAACAAAGCTGAGGCAGAAACAGCTCGTGTTATAGATTCAGTACTCGTATATTTAGAACAGCCAGCTTCTGCTAAACAGACAGAGTTGAAACCGTATTACATATTTAGAGCAAACGCAGTACTTAAGAGTGGCTATAGAGCACTTATAATTGCTGCCGTTCCTGCCACTGGAAATACTCAGGCAAAAGGCTTTTCCTTCATTAAAGAAGTATATGCTCAAGAAGATCCAGGTCAAGGTCAGCAACAAGGTAGTTTTGACTTTTCACCAACACCATCAACTGGTGTAACAGTGACAGGTAGTAACCTTCCGACAGTTCCACCTATTACATTAACACCAAATCCAAATGGTGGAGATCAGGAAACATGTGTTCCAGCAGCTTCAGAACTAAGTCCTGTTTATAACATTGGTGGTGCAATATACGGATGGACCAACTTTAGAAACGATACTATGAAGGTCGATAACAAAGATGGTTTCTGGTACTATGTGCCAACTGAAACAGATAGCGAATTGCTCGCCAATCTTGAGAATATTCTTAATGCCATTAGATCAGGTATTGGAACAAATGTTGGTCAAACTGGAAATACTCCTCCTCCAACAAGTCAGCCAACTGTTGTACAAACAGCTCAAGATGATCAGGGTCAGAAGCAGAGTACATTTATCGTTCCTACAACAGTAGTTACCGATATCCCAGTGAACCGAGTAGAACTTGGCGAATATAAAGTACGCAAGATAGATAAAGTTATTAAGGATGTAAATCGCATTGTCGATTTCTGTCCTATCCGTGTCACTGGCGACTCTCCGACAATCTTTATCTATGGTACAAATGGTGCTCATCTGGACGTGCTTTCTGGAGCAACCGTAAGTTTTGCTGATCCATCCCTTACTGCAACCAAAAGCTGGAGTGTGAATGTCGGCAATCAAGGAAAGCTTGATGTTAATGGTCATTCGAGAGACTGGATTTACTACGAATATGAGAATGCATCATTCGACAGACCAACAGTAGGTTGGACAGTTAAGAAAAATGCTATCGACTCTTTTGTTAAAAACGTATTAGCTAAAGGTCTTGGACTTACAGCGAACGAAACTGAAAGAGCCGTGTTTGAATTAAAACACGCAGCCTCACGAGTTAATAACGACTCTTTGTTTGTCGGTATGATTTCAGAGCAGGAAGTGAATGCTAAACTCCCTCTGACAGTTAGTTCCGCAGAGTATGCCGTTCACAGAGTTTACTTCTATGTCGGCTCCTCCAACGGAAATGTTTCTCAGCCAACATTAACCAAAGTACCTAGAAGCACTTCTATGGTTCTTGAGTTAGGATCATATGGTGAGAGATAAAAAGTCATTGTAAATCAACACCGTCCCGCTGCATAAGCGGGACGGTTTACTTGCCTCTATGAAAATTAAGCTAAAAAAATTACTTCACGAAAAAAAAAATTTAATTTTCTAATAGCATCACTGCTTATTATTCTTCTTGTCTTGGTAACGATTACATATATAGTAAAAAAATCATCAAATAAAGATACTATTATTGCTCAAACTCCTTCTTATATTCTGAATACGGGATATATCCGTAGTTTCTTGGCACAAAAACCTCAACCAAAAACATTACCTGATATTCATCCGTCTGCCCAGGACACAATAGATACTTTGCAAATGCCGGTCACTAAATTTCGATCCTGGACCGGATTTAATCAGATTCCTAACCCACGGGAAGCACACATATATAAACTAAAAGAAGAATATAGTTTAAATGAGGTAAAATCATTGGCACGACAACTAGCTGCTTTTGACGTAGTGAAAGATTATAAAAATCATGTCATGAGCTATACATTAGGGAAAAAAGGACAAGCTGCATCTTTATTGTTATTTAATAAAAGTACCGGTGAGTTTGCTTATTCCGCTACAAATGGAATTATACTGCCACAAAACAAACAATCTACTCCAGATAAGATTTACTCTTTTCTGAAGGAGTTAGGCTTATATGATCCATCTCTCAAAATAACTGCTACTTATAAAAAAAATACGGACCCGGAAATAACCTATTATGAAATTAAACGAGACTGGAAAACTGCCGGTCTCCCCATTCTTAATCCGATTGGGTTACTTAACCTTGATGAATCAGAATCTATTAGTAAGCTGCAAATTAATGCCACCACCAACGATCCACTAGAAAACGCTGAGATCTATAATACTTCTGATAAAACAGATGGATTGGAAAGAAAAACAGATTTTAATACTATGACTATTGCGGTGACAGATATCGATGAAAGCGTCGTAATTATAAAATCTAACATCCGAGCATTGGAAAGCACAAAAACCCAAAATGCGGCGCTTATCAGTTATGCAGACGCGATATCAAAATTAAAACAAAACATTGACTCATTTATCCTAACTACTCCCGCAGGATTAGGATCAGTAATTGCATGGGAAAAAATTTATCCACAACACTTAGCAGAAGCAGAGACAGCGACAGTAACCGATTCAAGTATAGCTTATCTGGAAAACTCACCTGGAGCAGAACAAAAGACATTGCAACCATATTATTTATTTAAAGGCACTGCAGAACTGAATAGTCAATATAAAGTAAACTTTATTGCAGCTGTCTCTGCTACCAATACAACAGAAAAAACGAAAGCGTCTATAAATCCTTTTTCTTTTACGCTCATTCCCCAAGTTCATGCTCAAGCTGCCACCCAGAAGCAAAAAACTTTTCCTTTAATCGTCACACCCTTTCCCACCCCGACGCCCCTACCCCACTTCTCTACTTGTGTGCCTGCGGTTGACCAGTTGAATCCTCGTTATGAACAAAATGCTAGTGATCCAAACCTAAGATCACGTGTGTCATTTGGCTGGAGTCCCGTTGCTGTTATTAAAGGTGAAATAAGATTAAGTAGACGTGGCTGGTGGTTTTATGTACCAAGTCAGGACACGACCGAAGCTAATCTCCGTGATGATATTAATCAGGTATTTATACAAATACGAGCTATAACCAATCGACGTGACTTTCGAAAATTTAATGATGGAACACCACCAAATATTTTGGAAGATTATCGAGCAACAGGTAATGCCTGCCCGATCCGGGTGACCGGTGATTCTCCAACAATTTTTGTCTATGCTCCAGCTGGAACTAAACTGAACATTGCTCCGAGTTCTACCTCATATGCCGATCCCCAATTAATTAATTCCCGGTGGCAAATAGAAACACAAGCGAATGGGAGCATACAGGTAAATGGAAACCAAAGAAATTATCTCTATTATGAATATATAGATACGAAATTTAAACGACCTAACTTAGGATGGAACATCAAAAAATCTGAATTATCTTCGTTTATTACTAACCTAAGCAAACAACTATTCCTGTATCCGACTGAAACAAATCGGTTAGCTTTCGAACTGAATCATGCTGCAGAAGAGATCACTGCAGATACGCTATTTATTGGGATAATTGACAGCAAAGAGTTGTATGAAAAATTGCCCTTAAGTCTAGATCATAAGCCAGATAGTATTCTCCGTTATTTCTTTTATGTAGGCTCAAAAAAAGGAAAAACAACACCTCCAAATCTTAATCCAGTAGAAAGAAAGGATTTTATGATTCTTGAAATAGGGTCATATTCTGAAAAGTAAATAAATTTATCGAAGCAGATCGGGCCGACGTTTTTTTGTTTCCAGATACGCTTGCTTCAAACGCCAATCTTTTATCTGCTGATGATGACCCGATAACAAAACATCAGGCACTTTATCGCCTTCGAATTCTTCGGGACGAGTATAATGAGGATATTCCAGCAATCTGACTGTCAACTCACCTCGTTTTTGTAGTGCAAGAAGTTCATAATCTTTTCCCACCACTTTTTCTAATTCTTCTATTGGCACTTCACTAAAGCTTTCTTCCTGGGGTGAGTCTTTTTTGATAACTCCAGGTAGAAGTCTTACAATACTATCAACTATAGCAGCCGCGGTAATCTCCCCTCCGGTCATTACAAAATCGCCGAGTGAGACTTCCTCATTAAACAATTTAGAAACACGTTCATCCACTCCTTCATAGTGTCCGCATAAAATAATTATGTGATTAAAATTCTCGCTATACTCAGTAGCTTTTTTCTGATTAAATGTCACACCCCGGGGACTTGTGATTATTTTATGTACTCTTTCTAAAGAACTAGTGGCTGTTTTTTCCAAAGATCGAGATATTACATCGACGCGCATAACCATACCTGCTCCACCTCCATAAGGTTTATCATCCACTGTTCCATAAGAATCCAGCGCATAGTCTCGAATGTTGATAATTTCTATGGTAATCTGATTCTTTTCCATGGCCCGTTTGATAATACTTTCTTTAAAAAAAGCTCCCATCATATCGGGAAACAAAGTTAATATAGATATTTTCATGGTTTTATTGTACTATATCCCTGAATATCACGACACGTATGAAAAAGATTATTTTGTCCTCAATTCGCTTCTACCAAAAAACATCGGTGTTTCATCAGGGAATATTTAAAACCCTTTTTTTGACCGATAGAGTCTGTCGTTTTACGCCTACCTGTTCCGTATATACGTATGAAGCAGTGGAAAAGTATGGAAGCATCAGAGGACTATATATGGGAATTCTACGCATTCTGCGCTGTCACCCGCTCACTAAAGGTGGCTATGATCCGGTAAAATAAATACCTTTTTTAACTTGATTTTGAACTGCATTTTTTGCTATAATACAAATTAGCACTTAAGTTTATTAATTGCTAATTAACTATGCAAATGCACTATCAACCTCCGGAAGATCAAGGTGATCCTCTGGAAAAATACACTATAAATCTAACCAAACATGCTAAATTGGGTAAGCTAGATCCGATTATCGGACGTGATGATGAAATCAGACGTGTTATTCAAATTCTGTCACGCCGTACTAAAAATAATCCTGTTCTGTTAGGAGACCCGGGTGTGGGAAAAACAGCCATTGTCGAAGGACTTGCACAAAGAATCGTCACTCGTGATGTTCCGGATACACTTAAAAACAAAGAAGTACTTTCTTTGGATCTATCTGGAATGCTCGCAGGAGCAGCATATCGAGGTGAGTTTGAACAGCGTCTTAAAAAAGTACTTGAGGGACTTGAAAAAAGTGAAGGTAAATATATCTTGTTCATTGACGAACTTCATACCATAGTAGGTGCAGGAGCAGCGGAAGGTGCCGTTGATGCTGGCAATATGCTCAAACCAGCCTTAGCTCGTGGGCAATTGCACGCAATTGGTGCAACTACTATTCGTGAATATCGACAACACATTGAAAAAGATCCAGCCCTTGAACGACGTTTTCAACCTGTATTTATTGACGAACCTACACCAGAAAATAGTATTGCGATTTTGCGTGGCATTAAGGAAAAATATGAGGTTCATCATGGTATTAAAATTTCCGATGATGCACTGATTGCCTCGGTAAATCTCTCTGTCCGCTATATTGCTGATCGTTTTCTTCCGGATAAAGCAATTGATCTTATTGATGAAGCTGCAGCAGCAGCCAAAATTGAAATAGATTCTATGCCGGTAGAGCTTGATCAAATTAAACGTCGCATTATGCAGCTGGATATTGAACTAGCCGCTTTGAAACGTGAAAAAGATCTTGATATTCGAAAAAAAGCTCTGGAAGAAGAGCGAAAAAATTTGCAGGAAAAATTTAATGATTTACAGAAAAAGTGGGTAGAACAAAAAGAAATTATTTCCCAGTTACAAAAAAACCGGGTCGAACTTGATAAATTGCGGGCACAGCTTGAAGAAGCAGAACGTAATGTCTTGCTAGAAAAGGCCGCTGAACTTAAATATGGAAAAATTCCCGAAATCGAAAAAAAATTAAAAGAAATCGAAAAACAATGGCAAAAAATTCCTGAAGCAGATCGACTCCTGAAAGAACAGGTCACTGATGAGGATATTGCACGTATTGTGGCACGGTGGACTAACATTCCCGTAACCAGACTTCTGGAAACAGAGTCAAAAAAACTAAAAGATTTGGAATCCGAACTAAAAAAAAGTGTTGTCGGCCAAGATCATGCACTCACTAAAATAGCCAACGCTATTCGTCGCTCGCGCGCGGGTCTTGCAGAAGAAAATAGACCCATTGGTTCCTTTCTCTTTTTAGGACCAACTGGTGTGGGAAAAACTGAAACCGCCAAAAGCTTAGCATACACATTATTTAATGACGAGAAAGCGATGATCCGCATTGATATGAGTGAATATCAGGAGGCACACACTATTGCGCGTTTAATCGGAGCACCACCTGGCTATGTAGGCTATGAAGAAGGTGGACAGCTCACTGAAGCAGTTCGTCGCAAACCATATTCAGTAATCCTATTTGATGAAGTTGAGAAAGCCAATCCACAGGTATTTAATGTCTTTTTACAAATACTTGATGATGGTAGACTGACAGATGGTCGTGGAAGAATTGTTAACTTTAAAAATACTATCATCATTCTCACTTCTAATTTAGGTAGCGAACTTTTTACAGAAAAAGCTGATAGTAAAAAACGTGAATTACAAATTCTGGATGTAGTGAAAAAATTTTTCCGACCAGAATTTATCAATAGGCTTGACTCTATCATTCAATTTAATCCACTGAACGAGAATATGACCGAACAGATTGTGGAGATGCAAATTACAGACCTTTCTTCCCGGCTCGAGAAACATGGCCTCCACATGGAGGTAACCGATGCACTGAAAAGACATTTAAGAATGGTTGGATTTGACGAAGTATATGGTGCTCGTCCCCTGAAACGAATTATCAACGAATTAATTGTAGATGAAATTTCACTTGAAATTATTGAAGGCAAAATTAAACCAAAAGATACAGTACTGACCGATTATAAACAGGGTCGGGTGATGGTTTCAGTAAAAAAACCTAACTAATTGTTTTAGATACCATTGCTATACTAATAGTAATGATATGAAACAATTACGTTTGATGACTTTGTTGGCTTTTTTTGTTTTGCTTTATTCGATGCATGTAACAAGTAGCACTGATTTAAGTCAAGACTTAGGACGCCATATTAAAATAGGTGAGATTATATTAAACACTCGTTCCATTCCCCATACTAATGCATTCTCCTATACAAACCAAGACTTTCCTTTTATAAATCATCATTGGCTTTCCGAAGTGTTCTTTTATGTAGCGACACGTATATTTGGATTTACTTTTTTGATATGGAGTAAGGTATTACTCATCACAACTTCCATTGGAATACTAATCTATTGCGGATATAAAAAAAAACTACTCTCAAGCACGCTTATATCTGCTTTCCTTTTTACACCGCTTTTTTTAGAACGTTCAACCATACGTCCTGAATTATTCGGTTATATTTTCTTTTCCTGTCTATTATTTATTTTTTATAATTATCCCCAAAAACGAAAACTGCTCTACTTGGTTCCCGTTATTTTACTATTGTGGGCTAACTTTCATATCAGTTTCATTTTCGGATTTGTCGTAATGGGCATGCTGGTGTTAAAAATGTCATTTCGTTATATATATGGTAAACGCCCCACAGAAGAAAAAACTAAAATACGAAATGATCTCTTCATTATTTTTTCTGGATTTGTTATAACGCTATTTAATCCAAATGGTTTAAGTGGTCTCTTATATCCACTTAATATATTCAACAATTACGGATATACCATTGTAGAAAATCAAAATATCTTCTTTTTGAATAGCCTCATGATGAATCCCCATATCCGCTATTTATTTTTACTATTTCCGTTAATAATCACGACATTAATATTTTTAATTTCTAAAAAAAAGTTAGTCGAGGCAAGCTTGCTTGGTATATTTTTCTTGGCGGAAATTATGCAGATCCGACATATGCCATTTTTTGCATTAGCTGCTATTATTCCTGTAAGTGTTACCATCAATTTTTTGCTTACAAAAGTTTATCGGTCAAAGAAAATAGTTATTCTATCTCATATCCTTTTTATAATAATTTCAATCACTTCTAGTGTGTTTTTCTTTCAAAATATTTTTTTTAATACGTACGATCAAGGAAAACAGTTTGGTACTGCGGTTATAGATGATTACAAACTCAGCTCCGAATTCATTCTCCGAAATAATCTTTCCAAAAATATTTTCAATAATTTTGATATCGGTGGTTATGCAATATACAGTTTATATCCGCGTTATTCAGTCTTTGTAGATAATCGACCGGAAGCGTATCCTAGGAATTTTTTTCAGGACATATATATAAAAACACAAACTGATCCTATATTTAGGGAAAAAACTTTTGAGAAAAATAATATACAAACTATATATTTTGCTCATACCGATCAAACGTACTGGGCAGAAGCTTTTATACAAAGTGTTGCAAAAGATACCAGCTGGAAGTTACTCTATATCGATGCCGCGGCATTAGTGCTTTCCCGTCAAAAGGATGTAGCCGATATACGAGACGATGAAAAATATTTTAAGCAGTTAATTGAAAAAGAAAATTCGTATATGAATTTAGTAAAACTATCACGCGTTTTCAGCATTTTTGGTAAACCAGACTATGCTAATTTGGCTTTTTCCAAAGCAGTAGAGTTGAATCCATCATCTTGCGCCATTAATAAAAACCTTTATAGTCAATATA
>CAZQAU010000005.1:0-72179 GCA_964591375.1 uncultured Gammaproteobacteria bacterium | reverse complement strand
ATCCTAATATTACAAACGGTCCTGCTGGCTCAGGATGCTATTTGACATATCAGCCTTTGAATACTCCTTGTAACACTACTGGCAATCAATGTGATGCTTCTTACTGTAATGGCACAAATACTTGCATACCTTCCACGAACGTTACACAATGCAATGATTACACAAATGCCTCCTGTGTTGTCCCTACTTGTCATCCGAATGGAACATGTACCTATTTTTTCAACGATACATATTGTTTGCAATATTCAAATGTATCTTGCTTCTTAAATATCACTTGTAATCCTCCATTGGCCAATGTCGCTAATAATACTGGATGTTATAGAGTATACCAGCCAGACAATACAACTTGTTCGACAGGATCGCAACCGTCTTGTGTGGTTGAGCAGTGTATATCTGGAAATTGCAGTGTTACACAATATAATAACACTGTATGCTTGCCTAATATCGATGTTCCTTGCACTCCAAATTCTATATGTAATCCCACCAATGCTACAAATGCGACTACAGGTTGTCAGAACATATATGCTGCTAATGGAACTCATTGCAATACTACTCTTGGAAATTGCGATGGGTCATTCTGCAATGGCACAGGTCAGTGTGTTTTTGCAACAAATGTTACAGCATGCAATCAATACATAAATGATGCATGTGTGGTTCCAAGTTGTTTATTGAATGGAACTTGTTCTTATTTATTCAATGACACCTATTGTCAACAATATATCACAAATAACACATGTGCAATCAATATTACATGTGATCCAACCAACACAAATATATCACCTGGAAGCGGGTGCTATGTGGTATATCAAAATAATGGAACGAGTTGTAGTACGGGTACACAACCAAGTTGTGTTATAGAACAATGCCAATCAGGAAATTGTAGTGTTTCTTCATACAATAATACTGTATGTGACATATTCGTAAATCCTCCATGTGCTCCTAGTTCTATATGCTCGCCATCAAATGCAACAAATGCAACCACAGGCTGCTCGACAACATATGCTATAAATGGTACTTATTGCAACACTACAACTGGTGCTTGTGAAAATTCATATTGTAATGAAACTGGAACTTGTGTTTTTGCAAGAAACACGACTGCATGCACACAATATTTAGGATTTTCATGTGTTATACCTACCTGTTTATCAAATGGAACATGTTCATACTTTTTCAACGATTCATACTGTTCACAATTCACAACAACATGTATACCGACTTCCATATGCAATCCTTCGAATGCCACAAATGCTACAACTGGCTGTCAGTATACCTATGCAATAAATGGAACATCCTGTAATGCAACAACAGGAGGAAATTGTGAACAAGGCTCTTATTGTAACGGAACGGGAACATGCATTTTGCAAACAAATGTTACATTGTGCAACAATGGAAACCCATGCCAAAACTTTTCTTGTCCTGCAGGATTTTGTAATATAACCAATTTAGCAAACGGCACTCCTTGCAACACAACAACATCTGGATGCAACCCGGATGCATGTGTCACAGGAAATTGTACTATTATGGTCACGGCTATACCTAAAAACATTACTATAGCTCCTTTGCAAGATGGCACATTAAACTTGGCATCAGGCAATACAGGAGTGACTGTATGCAATATTACAAATACTGATGGATTTAATGGTACTATTCTATATTCTGGGGCAGGTGGATGCAATGCAACATTTGTGCCTACAAATTGCAGTTCTGGGGTTTATAATATGACCTATTCTGTTACAAATGGAACTTATGGAAATTGTGCCAATAATTCGGCCTTAGTAACAGTCCAAGGATTAAGCAGTGTTATTCTAAGAGATGATACTGTGATTACAACCGCAAATGCTTCCGTAACTTTGAATCAGTTTTTGAATGATTCTGTAAATGTATATCCTCCTTCGGTTGGCATAGTTGGATGCATATCATTCCCTTGTCCATTTATATGGGGAAATGTTTCGCTAACAGTCAATTACACATTTACCATATCAACATATTGTTATGCAAGTGGAAATTATTCATTTAATTATACTGCATGTGATAACACCAGTTGTGGAAACTGTGGTATGGCAACTGTTTATTTATCTATTTATCCTGTGGCACAAAATGATAGTGTTAGTTCAATCACCTCCAATCCTGCTCTTATCAATGTTACAACAAATGATTGTGGTAACATAAGTACTTGTTCGATTGTATCTGTAAGCCCACCCATACCTGGAGGATGGAGTTTGACTATAGGACCAGCTCCAAATTGTCTATTAAATTTGACAGAACCTCCTTGTCAAATATATAATACTACTGTACAATACTCTATATGCAGTGCAGATGGATTGTGTAGCAATGCATATGTCACAATGCAAATATTGCCTAGCACAGGACCAAGTTCAACTTCATTTTCCACCGTTACAACACAAAATACCTCGGTTAATATATTATTGTATCCTCACATTACGCCTCCATATGATCCAAACACATTATCCATTATCACACCTCCAGTAAATGGTGCAATTGTATACTTTAACAGTTCGACTGGATTAGTTACTTATTCTCCAAATGCAAGCTTTACAGGAGTAGATAGTTTTGTATATCAAATTTGTGATCAACCAGATTTATGTCTGTGCACGAATTCAACTGTAACAATCACTGTTTTTGGAAATACAATAATCTTGAACGATGTTTGTTTCCAGGCAATACAAGGCAATCCAGTGACAGGAGACCCATTGGCAGCGGATTTGCCTACCATAATCGATCCTACAACATTTACTATTATTGTACCTCCTCTATATGGAAACGCTACATTCAATGTCATGACATCTATTCTTACATATACTCCTTTCAATCCTTCTTTCGTTGGCAAAGACCAACTGACTTATTCTGGCTGCACAGATCCTTCTGCAACTTCATGTGGTACAGCTATTGTCTGTTTCTTACTCATTCCATCTCCAGTCCCAATTCCTGTATATCCATGTGGTCCAGATAGGCTGCAACTAGTGCAAACAGTGCCTTGTGACCCATAGAAAAAAAATAATTATTTGTAACATATTTTTTATTAAATATAAAAACGAAAACAAAACGTTTTTCGAAATTCAAAAAATATTCCAGAGTTTATTTTTTACAAACAAAAAACACGATGAGCAAACGAAATAGAAAATCAACCGAAGCATCTTTTGAATCAATAGTTGATTTATGGCTATCGAAAATACCAGAGCCAGTATCGGATCCAAAAAAACCACAGCAGAAAAAACGATATAGGGAAATGAATCTAGAGGAAAAGGCAAATAAAATTAGCACCATACGAAACAAACTGCCGGATTTGATGCAGGATGCAGTGGATGCAGAAAAAGAGGAGGTTATAATGCTAAAGCTTTCTCAAAATGTTCACAAGGTTACGACAGAAGCAGAGAAAGCCCTTTCGAAAGTATATATCCTACATGAAACTGGTGTCAAAAATGATATATATTTGACAGAGAAAAGCAAAGAAGCTCTTTTGGAAAGAATAGCTGACAGCAAACAAACGAACGAGTTTATGATGTTTCTTGCTGCTGCATTTAGCAAAGATGCTATTGAACATCACCAAAAATTACTCACAGAAAAAATCGATAAAAAAAATCATGTGATAAAGAAAATCAATTATTTTACAACAAACCCAGATGCATATTTGACAAAGTTTTGTTAAATCATATTTGTATATGGTTTTGGATCTATAAACATAGTGCGTCTTTTTTTAATAATGCGGTCAATTGAATCCGTAATTGTATCTAGGTTGCGCTTGATTGTTTGATTTGTCAATTCGTTATTTCCATTCAATATGTTATTATTTGTTTCATCTTCCAATTGCTCAATTGTCTTTAATATGTGAGTATATTTTAGTTGTAATTTAGTGTATAATAAATCTTGTCTACTCGCAATAAAAAGATTTTCGTCAATGGCCCCAATCATCTGTTGCAATTCCCGTTTTTCCTTGTATCTTTTTGTAATATATTCAAAAAAATTGGCTTTGTGTTTTATACATTCAGTATGTTTCCTCTTCACCATTTCTTTTATTATATTTCTTCGATCTTCGTCCACATGTTTCCATAATTCCTTGGTGGTTTCTTCGGGTGTTTCGTATTCAAAAATACATTCTTCTTTGTCAAATATCAAGTCCTTTTCTGTTGCATTCGGTATCAACAAATTCCCTTTTTCTTTTAAAAAATCGTTGTATGACACAACCGCAATTGAAACTGGTTTCAAACGTGATTTGACATCTTTTATAATTACAACGTCATCATCGTCATTGGATGTATTGTTGACTGGAATCGCTTCTTCCTTTTCATTAGTACTCATTTTATTGGAGTTGTATTGTATTCAACGGAATAACAGTTTTTGTGATTTGTACAAAAAAATTTTATTAACTTTTCAAACAATAAACATAACTTTTAAAAAATAGTTGCATATTCAATCTTTTTGAGGCAATATCAATTGATTGTTATAAAACGATGCATCTTTGCCATATATGTGTTTTGCATCATCATCAGTCATTCTTCTAATATCATTTACTGCTCTTGCAAAATTGATGCTTCCGGTCGCAGTAAATTTGACATAATTGTTGCCTTTTTTGTCAGTTGCATGAATAATAAACATTCCAGGACCCCAATTTGCAGACTTTTGATTTTTAACTGATGGATGGTATCCTAGCATCAATGCAAAATCCAATGCCCAATTATATAAAAACGCCATTCCAGTTTTCTATTAGTCGGTGACCGGTTTTTGTTTTTCCGTTTTCCAAGAAATTGAATACTATGAAATAATTTTAAAATAATTTTTGCAATACAAAATTTAATACTTTATAAAATAATATAACCCTTTTAAACCAAAAATTTGTTTCATGGCTGCGAACAATGATATCACTCGGATAACAAAACCCATATTACAACAACCAAATACCACTTCAAAACAAACCGCAAAGAAACCATATGAATGCAATAATTGGCCAATTTTTATTGTACAATGGACAATTGTTTTATTAAGCCTATCGTTTTCCACAAAGACAAAGACTTTTGTTTGGATATATTCTGCACAGGTTGTGCCATTGATTGCGTTTTCAGTAATCATGATGAGAAAAATATCACAATACAAAAAAGGGGAAATTAGTGCATCCAAAATGCGTATGGTTGAATCAATATGTGATTCATTTTTTGGAATGCATGGGATTTTGATTTTGATTATATTGATTACAAATCCATATGGAATATTTTAACTTGTATACGAATTAAAACATATGACTTTTATTATGAGGCAAATATGTTCAGTAAAATATGATTTAAACTAAACAAAAACATTTAGTTAATGTATAACATCATTGTATGTGTTCCCAAGCAACAAATTCGTTTCGGCTATAATATTATTGATAGCTGGAACACATTGATTATGCAACCATATTTTCAATTTTTCTTCGTCTCCACATGTGTTCAAATAATGCTCGGTCATATTGCCAGGAACAAGAAGCATTCCCAATAATGCTTGATGATCATCCAATTGTCTTGTTCTTTCATTGGATTCTGGTTCGTTTCTAAGTATTTCAAGTTTCTTTCTCCAGTAGTCTACATTCATTGGTGTAAAGAAAAATCGTCTATTCACTTCAGGGCCGGGATCAGGATCATAATCAAATAGACTGTCAGGATTTTCGTCATCATCAGTTGAATCTAGTGTATTGTCATCCATTTGATCTGCATCGTCTACAAATTCGTGAGTTATATTTTGTTTACACATTTTTCTTTATCAAGTTGTATTTGAGTTTTGTAAAAAACTCATTGCGGGAGATTTGGGTTTAGTCAAAAATTATGTTTATAAAAAATATATTTTTTGAATACCAAAATTAGAATTACAAAAACTAATAGTTTTTTGAATGCCCAAAATTGTTCGTTCTTACGCGGAATGCAAAACCAGATATGTCCCATATAGTACCAGAAAGCTTAAAAAGCATTATGACTATGAAAATATGCTTGTGGACAAAAGAGAAACTGGTCCGATCTGGTTTTCGGATGAAGAATTTAAAGCATTTTGGGATGTGTTTTTTGATGCATTGAAAAAACGGCTTAGAATTGCATTACAAAAAATTTACAAAAAACAAGATAATATGCGAGTGATGATTCATGGTAATTTAATGGATTTTTGGCTGATAATTGATCATCCAAGCTGGGATCAATTCATTCAATATCGAATCACATACAGAAAAAACAAAATAATGTGTGTAGCAAATTGTGAAGACGAATTTCAGGAATGGAAAAGAATATGTAAAATAGTATCGGTCGAGATGTGGAAAATTTTATTACATGAAGTTACAGAACACGATGTGTTGAAGAAAACGCATAGCACAATACAAAACATATGCTTTGCTATGGATGATATTCATAATACTATTTGTCGTATTTATAAAAACAAAAAAGATAATGGTGATTATGATGGAGAATCATCAGATTCTTCTGACAAAGAATAGGATGTGTTTTTGAACAAAAATGTTTTTCAATAAAAATTCTTTATTTATTCAATACTTTTTTATGGTATGTATTTCCTGTATTTGAAACATGTATGTGAAATAACATACTTTGATGCATCTAGTTCCATAAAATGAGTTGTATCTTCACTAGGCACAATTATGCCCACTAAACATTTCAGCCATTTTCGAAATAGCTTATTTTGTGGATGCATTGTTTTGTGTGTAATAATACAATCTTGAATTTTGGTATGTTGTTCTTCTAATAGGTTGACTGTCAATGTTTCTGATATTTGTTTTATATCGTTGTATAAAAACATTGCATCAAACCCTATGTTTACTATATCATTTTCACAGACAATGTGATGATTATGACCCAAATAATTTCTTAGTGCATCAAATAACGATGATTCTTTAGCTTCCTTTGAGGTATATAGTTCTTTATCCTCGTCTATTTTTTCCGTCAAAAATTCAAACTCTGCCTTTTTTGCCTTCAATTTTTCCACATCAAAATATGCAACAAAGTAACCGATTTCATCAATGATATCCGAATGGCATTTTCTACTGCATTTTTGTGTCAAACATTCATGCAATGGTATTGCAAACGTGTATTCCAATAGTTTTATTGGAGATTCCGTTCTGCGCCGTTTCGCTTGGTACATTTCCGTTTCTTTTGCATTGTTTTCCGTTTCAACTTGCATATGATTTGTATGTTATATTGTTCGATATTATGCCCACAGATTTTTTATTGCCTTTTAATTTGTGTTTCAAATTTTCTTTATATCATAAAAATATTTATACATAATAGTCAATGGATTTGGACACTTTTTAAAAGAAACATAAAAATCAGTGCATACTACAAATATGGCACATAATATTAACAAAAAATACAATCGACAGTCAGAATGTCATATCGACGAACAATTTGTTGTATTTACGGGGAAATCATCAATACCATTTGAAACGTTATCTCATAATGACTTTTCAATATTTTGGGATTTTTTTAAAGAAACTATAACAGAAATATTATCTTTGTTGCCTGGTAAAAGAAAAGATATATGTCTTAAAAATCAAATCAAATTTACATGCGGTGGAACGCGCATTTATTTTTGGATAAGAGTCGAACACTCAGAATCCGATCGATTTATGCAATACATTTTTGATGGTGTTCAGAATGAATTCAAGTTTTCTATGAAAACCGACATGCAACCTACAAACTGGGACAACACTTGTGGGTTTATTGCTTATCAAATTCCGAAATATTTTATTGAAACTACTCAAGAGGTCAATAAAAACGAAGCATCATCAGTACAAATTAATTGCATAGAGAGATTCTGCACAAAATTAAGTTTATTGCTTAGTTTAATGTATCAATCATTTGTTCATGACAAAAACACATCCGTTTCCAACTTACAACAATTAGCAAGTTTGTAAAAACTTTTTTGTATGAAAATTTTATTGAATAAAATAAATCCCAAATCAAACACTTTAAAAAATAAGATATGTTTATATATGCCCATTCAACATTTCGGTGATATTTGATGGCATGTTTTGAACAAGTAATGATAAAACAATCAACGATTCTCGTTCGTCATTGTAATACAAATCAGCAAAATCTCTCAGGGTTTTCTTTAGCGACGATTTTGTAAAAAACCGACGATTTGGTAAATCTGGGTTTAGTGTTTCACCATACTCATTTTCAGATCCAGATGTTATATTTGCGGAAAATCTGCAATACATAATTCTTGAATATACATAATTATTATTAATTGATTCCAAATCTTCGGTCGGCAAAGAATCGTTGGTTTTATTAACATTTTTGTCAATATCCTTTTCAAATTCCTTTCCGGATTCATAATTTAAATCTTCGTCGTCACTATAAGACACATACCATGATGATTTCAAACGATTAAAATATGCAGGAAAACTTTTTTCAATCCAGTAATCAATTTTATGTTTTGTTCGTATGACTTGACGATATTTGACTAATTCATCTCTGGGAATGGAAAAGTCTATATCATTGCCAAAACCACTCAAACTCATATGAATTCTAAATGCAAACAATCGTTCTTCGAAATTCAGCAAATTAGTTTCTTCGTATGGATGATCGTCTATACACATTTCTAGTAAACGTTCAATTGCGTTTTTACGCAGATCGCTTGGCGTTCCAGACACATTTTCCATTGCTTCATTGAATTCAATATTAAATTTTTTTTCAGTTTCCGTCAAGCCGCACATCAAAAAATCAATCCAAAACTTATCAAATTGATACAATGCTCTACTTCGTGCTTCTTTAAAAGTGATGGTGAGTTTTATGACGGGTGTGTGTTTCCAATTGTTTTCAGAATGTTCATTAGACAAAAACGTAAGAAACACATGTGTCTTTTTAAATATCCCTTTGCATATCTGGGCTATTTTTATAATATCATCTAACTGTTTTGGTATTATCCACCCCACTTTCTTTGCCATGTTATGGATGTTTTCTTTTTCGTCCTTTGAAAACGAACCATGTTTTTTGATTTCAATGTATTCTGGTTCTTGTTCCTGTTCTGTCTTGGATTTTTTGTTCGGTGATTGTTCACTGTTTTCCTCAGTTTCTTCTCTCTCGTGTTTATTGTCGTCCATGGTTGTGATGTGCGTTAAAAATTAGTATAAAATTTTTTCGTTTGACTTTGGAAAAAATTATAAATATTTTTATTCGGTCAGAATTTGTTAAAATATATTACATATAATCATATATATGAACGCCATTGGTTAGCTTAACAAGACGAGGGTCTTTGATTCTGACGAAAGCCATATCTCTATATTGAAAATTCTCACGCAATGTTCCAATATCAAAAGTATAAAATCCCAATGCATTTAGTTTTTGGATAATTATATTCACATCAGGCGCAGATTTGCCTTGACCATATTTCAAATCATAATTTGGATGATGGAATTCTGTGAGAATATGTGTAATTCCATAACTATCAAACAAATCCATTCCATCCTGTGTATAAGCGGCCCTAAGGATTTTTTCAAAAACAACCCATTCACTTCCTTCCACATCAATTTTCAAAATATCGATTTTTGTATGCCCAAGTTTCTTCATAATGGTTTCCAACGTATATACTGGAAATGAATCGTAAGGAGCACTCCCATCAATTCTGACGACACTGTGTTGCGATGCATCTTTAACTTGCATTTCAATAGTTCCATCAAAGTTCCAAATGCCCCATGGATAAAACCGAAATTGTTTCGGAAACCCATGAGATTGTGATTCAATATAATCTATTGATGCTGGAGATGGATCAAATGCATATACATTAATTCCATATTTTTGTATCATTTCTAGATCAAAAGAACAATCAGTGCCAATTCCAAACGAATACATAACCATATCTTTTGTTGGTTTCCCAAAATCCAAGCAAATTGTGTGATCGTGCCATATATTTCCCATAGTAAGTTTGTTTTTGCATGCATATTGCTCTACATTCCACAGCAATGGATATTCGACTCTATTCAATTCAATTTGTCTTGACAATGAGATAATAGCATCTCTATAAGCATGCAAACTGTTTTGAATATCATTTACATCGTTAACCAATATTTTGGTTTCGTAATGTAATGAATTTACTTGATGCATAACGATGAAAAATATTAAAAAAACGACTATTCCAGCAATCCCATACATCAATGTATATTTATTCCTATTTGCATTGTTAAATGCCATTTTCGTATTCAATATCCCAAGTTTATCTTTTTTGAAACAATAAAACATACATTATAAAATATTACATAAAAAGCTTGTAAAATATAGATGATTAATGAACACAGTCATGTAAGACATGTGTAATAACATATTCAGATGGGTTTATGTAAAACATCTCCATAGAAAGCTCTCGATTGTTTGCACAAAAAATCGATACTAAGCATTTGTTGACTGCATTGTATTGTTCTTTTTCAAACTCGGCTGCGTTTTCATAGTCCTTGTGATTTGCATATTTACCAATAATGGTTTTGTGACAGCCAAAAACTTTGTTCTCTTCTATTTCAAAATACATATCATTATCAATTGGGAAATAAATCTCAATGACAGATCCTTTTGGTATCAAATCGTCATCATCAAAAGCTTTGTCGTTTTTCAATCGTAATTGAAGTGCATCCCATAGGCTATATCTCAAAGTGCCAAATTGTACTCCATTAGGTCCGATTATGCCAAATTCTGCGGTTGTAGATTTCGTTTTTTCAACGTCAAAGTAATAAACTGTCATATCCCCTGATTCTCCATCTTTCGATAACTCCACAGAAACGTATTGCAATAATGCAACTGGCTCTTTTCTTCTTTCTTTGGGGTTATCCTTTTCTAAAGACTTGGATCTTTCTCGTTTTGCCATGGTTATTCGAATAAATTGTTATTGAAAACAAATCAGATTTTCTTTTTATGTCCATTGCTTTGCAGGAGGCGATTTAGCAAATTTGTAGCCTATCTAGCATAAAAAAGTTTTTTCGAAATGGCAAAATTGTAGCCTAACATAGCATTATTGACTTAGAAAAAAAATCGTTTATTTTTCAAATATCATTGTTACACATTATATTATCAATTCGATCGTTCTTTTCAGACCATCTGACATAATCGATCCAGGCTTCGACTGTGAATTCCATGTCTTCCTTAATATTAATATATTCTTTGCGTGGAAACACTGGAATGGCCAAATTGAATGGCTTTAGCATTTGATGAATGATTCCTTTGAGATCGTTTGCAATACTAACCAATTCTTGGGGAGTAATCAAAATAAAACCCTGTATTATCCGATGCATTTTAAACAAATCGGGATAAATGTTTCGAAACGATTGTATTGTCGTGTTATTTAGATCTAATAATATTCCGTTTCCATCGTTGATTTGGCCAGCTATTCCGTCTGCAAGTGTGTCCCAATATTGCTTTGCCTTGTTCCATTTCATAAATTGTTTAATATCTTTCAGTTTTTCTTCAACCTTTTTGTCAATGTAAACCATTCGTTGAATAGGCGGTTCTCCCTTGATTTCAGCCGAAACCAAATATGGCTGAGCATCTTCATCTAATCCAACCAAAACTCCATTTTCGTATGTGTACAAATCGTCTATATTGGGATAATCCACATGTTTCAAAACGCATTTTTTACTGGCGGCTTCAAGTATCCATGTGTATTTAATTATTTTCTTAGGTGTTTTTCTTATCAATGGTGGCATTCCATATAGCACATGTTCTAATGCATTCGGCTTTGGATTCATTGCATCAATGTTCAAATCAAGTAATTTGGCCATTTTTATTGTAAAATAGTATAAATATTTTTTGTACGTATCACCAAATTTATGATGGTGCAAACAACTGCGTTAGATTTTTTTATATATTATTATAATTTTACATATGGTTACAAGATTGTATTTATTATTTCTTTATGACTATAATTTACTAGGAATTTAGAAAGAATGCAGTACAGTTCGACTCTTGACCAATTAAGAGGGATTGCTATTATATTAGTTGTATTGTTTCATTGCGACATATACTTGTTTAGCAATGGGTATATAGGGGTTGATATCTTTTTTGTACTATCAGGATTTCTTATTTCAGGGAATTTGTTAGAATATGGACAAAAACATGGATATATTTCAATTTCTCAGTTTTATGCACGCAGAATCAAACGGTTGTTTGGAGAATCATTTATTTTACTCTCAATTGTATCTGTAGCATACATTTATATATACTCATTGGAATTTATCATTGAACATCGCGGTTGGTTTATCAGTCCTGTACTATATATTGCAAACTGGTTTTATATATCTGATGCGACCGATTACTGGCGGCGTGAAAGTGACGTGAATAGTCCAACATTACATTATTGGTCATTATCTGTGGAGGAACAATTTTATTTCATATTTCCATTGATAATGTACATCCTTATCAAATTACCATATTTTACTCATATACTTTTCGCTCTGTTTTTGATCGTTTTATCTTTAGCATATATAATGCTGATTGAAACAAGAGATTCTGTTGTGCATATGAGCACAATTGCTCGTATTTATCAATTTGGATTGGGAATGATTGCTATGATATTATCTCGACAATTATTTCAAAGAGGAGTCTGGAAGCAAAGAATTTGTATATGTGTCAAGAACAGAACATTTAGATGCATTATACAAACATGTTTACTTAGTATGATTTTGATATCAAGTTTGCATATAGTTTCCGATATAATATCAAAACAAAAGGTTATTAGTTTGTTTGTTTCTATCATGACTAGTTTATTCTTATTGAGCATCAATATCAATTACAATCCGAAACCTACTATATTGAATGAAGAAAATGAATCTACGAAGGAATATAAAATTGGAACATTGTTGAAATTGATAGGAGTATATTCATATGGAATATATTTATGGCATTGGCCAATTATTGTATTTATTTCACTGTATTATAACAATGTGGGAAAGATAATATATACAAGTATAGTATTTGTATCAAGTTTTGCCATAGCATTTGTATCTAAAAAGACAAATGATTGGTTATTCTCTAGAGCCGATACCACAAATCCGAAACATATACGAATAATTATTGGAATTGGGATAGTTGTACCTTTGATATTTGTTGCTTGCATACATGGTTACATTATTACAGGCAAGGTCGAGCGAATGATTGAACAAACAACACAATCACAAGAAATGCTTTTTGATATGGAAACTCGATACAAAGAATTGAATACCCAAATTGACAAAATGAAAACAATGTTATCTGAAACAAATTATACATTGTCCCATCAATTTATCGAGTTATCGAATTACACTCAGAATATAAATATAACAAATATAACTATAGTGAATAATACCAATATTTCGATCGTTCCGGTTACACCAGATGTGCCATTAAAAACATGTTCCAAAGAAACGATTTACGGATCTTGTTATGATGGCGTCAAGCACACGCCAAACCCTACCGGATATCCGTTTTTTTATGAAACATTGACATATGAAAAAGCACAATCAGAAAATCGTTTAAAAGTTAGTGCAATTGGTGATTCATTTGCATTGCGATTTGCATTAACAGGAACAGCCATATCGAAAGAATACGATATTAATTTTCATTTCTTTTCATCAGTATCGTGTCCGATGTTGTATGGCAATTGGCAATATGACCAATATCATGGCATAAGTTTGAAATATATATTAGAATGCACTGGCAAGCATCAAAAGCTTATATTTGAACAAGAAGCAGAATACAAACCAAATGTTGTTATTATGTTTATATTTTCATGGTATGGACAATTTAGTATGAAAAGTCCCAGTGGACAAAAAGTTGTTATGGGTGATTTATCATATGACGAAGCATATTATCAATACCGAAGAGCATTTTTTGAGAAAATAGCTAATTATACTGATACATTGGTTGTAATTGCACCAACCCCTATATTTGAAGCAAAAACCGGATTTCATTGCTTAAATACCAAAAAGGGCTGTGGGGATTGTGACCATGCATTCAAGCAATTAGATAAAATGAATGATGTAAACAAAGAAATAGCGACTAACAAACGTGCGTTAAAAGGATTGGGATACTATTTAGATATTAATGATATCCTATGTCCATGTGGTACATGTCCTGCCAGATTCAATAACTTTAATGTAATGAATGATGAAGTGCATGTATCACAAGAATATCATCATGCAAAACGATATGAATTTATTAGAAAACTTAAAACAGTAGGAATTCATCTCGACAACAACAAAATCGATATGGAAATGTACAAAAAATTGATTGAGTAATAAATTTCAGTTTATTTCAATTGTTTCAGGTATCACAAATGTTCTTCGTTTTTTGTGTTTGTTTTCTGCACTTGATTGTGATATACTATCAGTTATATCATTACTTCTTAAATCTATATCTACTCTATTAAATACATCGGATTGCGATTTGGAAACAAATTCACGCACTTCTTTGAAATTCCTTTTCAGTAATTCATATAATATTAAAGTATATACATCCCTTCTAAACGGTGCTTTGTATGGATATATACAGTTAATCCATGTGAAAAAGGAATGTGTTGCAATTGTCTCTTCATTAACATGCATTTTAAACACCATGTCATTTATGTTTGACGATATACCATTATAATTGTCTAGCTTTTGTTCAAAATTTGTATTGTAATTCAAATATACTTCATTGTATGTCAAATCACTTATTGTAAATCCGTTAGAACATAAATATACAGAATTTACCCATGTCAGTATTCCAGTATCATATATTGACCGAGTGTTATTATGAGTTTCATATTGCCATCTCATTTGCAAATTACATAGTGATTTTTCTTTCCATAAATATTTCAAAGACATGAATTCCTTAAAAAAACATGTTAAATTATAGTCTATTATAGGGAATTCTCTCATTTTTGGAAATCCGTTTTGAACATTATGATTATCAAGCGATGACATAAATGACCATCGTTTATGCTTGTGAAAATAATAATATTGTATTAAATCAATATATCTTTCTCTGGGTATTCTCTTTGCCATCTGCTTAAGATTTGCATGTTCTTTGTCTTCTAATTTTATGTTAAACAAAAAAAACACTATGTCTAATATTTTGTTGTAAAGTGTCAATGGTTCGCCTTCTAATTCATAACACTTTTTGTTTGAAATACAAAGTAAATAATATATATTATTGAAATTCTCTTTTAGTACAAATGCCAGGAAACAACAAATCCCAACTGTCCAATATGGTTGATTAAAAACAAATAAACCTTTTGAAGCATTTCCATTTAAAAAAACATTTTTAATGATCTCTTCTACATATATTTGAGGCATATCAAACATTTTGTTGTCGTTGACATATTTCATCAACAAAGAAAAATGGGCATTCATTTTCACTTTTGCGTAAGCTTCTAAGTTATACATTGACCAGGCAATGTTCTGCATACAAAAATTCTTTATACAATATATTCTTTCCCCATTAGATTCTTGTATCATTTCAAGAAGTTTCAAACTATCTTTTTTCTTATTCGTTCTATCTACAGATTTAGCATATGGAAATAATGATTCTAGAGATAATGTTTCTGCATGTTTAAACATTCCAAAAACCCAAAACATTGCTTCTCGTAAAATACATACAAAATAAACAGGATAATATGGTGGTAAATTACTCATACTATTTATAACTCCAAAACATTCATTAATAAAATAGTTGTCTCTATGAAATAAATTTTTGTGAAAATTCTGTTCAAATTGTTCTTCTATGGTTATGTAATCATCAAGGATGTCAAATGGCTTTGATTTCAAATACGATCTAAAAAAGCTGCAAAACCGCTTCAAAGTTTTGTTTTCAAACAAAAATCGCTGTGACTTCCCTGTCATCGGTGATGTTTTTTGTTTTTCTCTAATCTTAAGCATCTCTTCTTTTTCGTAAGAATGTCCATATTCATCAATGACGGGATCTTTAAACAATTCGTATGTAATAGGACACGTGCAGTTTGTAATGACATTATTAAAATGCAACGATATTTGTTTGTTTAATTCTTTTGATGTCATGGCAATGGGTTTACTTTCTATAAATTCTTCCTTTCTGTAATCGTTTAATAATTCATCCATCGTCGGATCTTGATACTTGTATTTTGCAAAAAGCTTCTTGGGAGGCACATCAAATTCTATTTCGTATTTTAGTTTATTCTTTTCTGCTATTCGTATTTTGCTAATCTCAAACGGTCTATCTATTACGCATTTCATAGTTGCTACTTTTGTTTGGATTTTAAAAAATTTGACTTTTTGCGGAAATGTTATTTTATAAATTTTATTTTTAACAAAACACAAAATTTACAATAGTTGCAATTCTTTGATAGCGGCTAGTTGTGCCGGGATTTCCTGCAAGGCGGTCACTGCAAATGCAGCATCGGGATGTTTTTTGCCATCTATGATCTTGTTCCATTCAACAAACTGGAGATTATCGAATCGTCTTTCTGATAGACCGTCATCCAAGAGTTCCATTTCGTCAAAAGGACCATCACCAACACCCACAATAACAATAGAAATGGGATAGTTGCTTGCTTTGATTACTGCTTCTCTGGTCTCTTGCACTTTGTCTACATTTCCATCCGTTATAATAAGTAAAATATGATATTGTCCAGTCCTTTTAACGATGTTGATTGCATATTCAATAGTAGGCGCCAAATTAGTAGGTCCTGACATTGTTACTTTTCTTGAAAATTCTGCATATGAATATAAAACATCATCCAATCCTGTACAGGGTTGGTTATTTGCTTTCAATGAAACAACTGAACGATCACCAGTATTTATATCTCCGAATCCAATAACAGGAATTAATTTATCATCATCGTATCTTTCGAGTGTTCTGTATATGATACGAATCACTTGTTCATAGGGATTCATTTCATTAATATCCTCCGAAATATAATGCAAATTTTTTGCGCCGAAACTTTTCCAGCCTTGCCATTCATTGCTTTTTGTATAATCTATTGCTATAGCAAGATTGCACGACTCCAGACCCCTTTTCCTCAAAGCCTCTTCCACTTGTTCCAGGTTTTTATATTCGTCTGGATTCGGTCGCCATTTAGATTCTAGCTTTGTTGGAAATGTAGCTAGGAAATTGCCTGATTTGATCATTTGAACAATATCTTTTTCACAGCCTTTCATTGCAACTATCAATACTATCCAAAGAACAAGCTGAACAAAGAAAGGGATGTTTGGAAGAATAAAAATTACTACTGAAATGACAAGGAAGACAGCTATCCATACGAATTTGAACACGGTTATCTGCAACTGTTTTGCAGCTTCGTCTTTTGTCGTGTTTTTGTGTGATGTTGGTGCTGTGTTGAGATAGACCGATTGCTTTTGTTTTTTGGTCATGTCTGTATGATTGCCCTTTTGATAGAAACTTTTTTGATTTCGATAAAACTTTGATTTTATTTTAAACTAAACTTTATATTTAAACATAAAAATGCATTGACATCACGAACATGTCATGACATCACATATTCTTAAAAATATAACAAATTATTTATGCGTATAAATGCATGTCAGTTTTGACTGCATCAATAACAGTTGATAAAAACAACGAAGAAGTAAGTGTTGGATAAACACGATCAATTCCTATTAGTTCGCGAGCAAAGAATCCCATTGAATTGGCCGACTTTGTCAAAGCAGCCAAATCGATAATATGAACATTTGAATTTTCAAAAAATCTTGAAAATAATCTATTAAAACCTAGTCTATCAAAAATGGATCCATCCAATTTTTGCAAATCACATTGATATTGGTTTATAACAAATAAAACCACTGTTATATTATGATTACGTATTTTTTCAAACGTTTCTTGTAAATTGTCGTAATTGTAATATGTGTTCAAAGCACTGCATGTAGTAATTCCTATAAATAGTTGTCTTTTGTTATGATTGTATAAATTGTCATATGCTTCAAGCAAGCCGTATTGCATCCATGATTCTGATATGACATGTCCATTTTTGCCAGAAACAGAAACATTGGAATAAATTGCATGGTGTTCGATGGTATGGTTGCCAACTACATATGCATTGTAAAAACAATTGCTGTTTTTCCAATTTTCATTGGTGTTGTTCCAATTGCAAAGTGCATTTGCGACTATTTTCTCCTTCCATGCAGCCATCATACAATCAATGTTCCAATCATTATGATCATGCCAAAACGTAATATTCACATCTTCCATGCTGATATGTGGCAATATATCAATCGGCTGACTTGTGTGACTGCAGCCATAATATCCAATCATAATAGCAACAACCACGCCGAAAAGAAAAATAGAAATTGATTTAGCAGCTTCCATATTAAATGGCCGTTTTTTGAAACTGATTTGTGAAAAAGTAAATTTTGTAAAGTCAAAAAATTTATTATTAAAAAATGCAATGATGTCATCAACAATTCATGACATCATGATTTAGATAATAGTATCCAAATAGGGCATATCGTCCGGTAAGTCAATTGGTATTAAATTAAATATACATAGTTGTTTATAACTAAACTTTATATATTGCATCATAAAAACCCCAGTGGATTTCCCAAACAGTTTTAGGCCTAGCACATCCATAATATTAGACGGTAATACAAAAAATATCAACTCTAAACGATATGCAAAACTGCATAGAATGTATGATACAACAAACAAAAAACAAACTGCTACATTTAAAAACAAATAGTAAAACGTTTTTGCTGTGCGATCTGTTAACTCTTGTTTCGTGAATTCATAAATAATTGATGATATTGTGCATAAAATAATACACCATCCTATTGCTCCATATGGCATCACTTGTGCAATCATGAAAAGAATCACCATATGTATGTAAAATGTAAACAAAACGTTGTATATACACTCGCATAATATTATGTCAATGATTGTTCGGATCGTTAACAATTTGGACTTGTGAAGACAGTTTACAAATATGGATATTATGTTCACTAAAATAAGTGCCATATGCATTTTTTAGTATTCAGTTTGTAGATTTTTGTTTTGTTCGGTATCAAACCATCGATGCTTTATGCATTTGAATATTTATAAATACAAATTTTTATATTTCAAAACAATAAAATCAAAAACAAACGGCAGATATACCAACAAAAACATATGATATGTAAATGAGTTCAGTGGTTGATAATATAACGATATATCCTGGAATAGTATTTAGTGGGTCGTATTATAAAGATATTAATCCAGATTTATTTCATATTATAAATGCATCATATATACCAGACATTTTATTTAAACACATAAAGCCACATCCAGACAAGAATGAAAACGATGAATTAATCCCAATCAATAAATATTTTATAAATGTAAACGAATATGATACAATAAATATATGGGTTTGCGTCGATTCATTAATTGATACTGCGTTGGGACATGAAGAATCAGAAAATTGGTTAGCATCATCGTATATTTGCAAAAAAGATTATGATTTATGGGCGTTAGATATTCCTGCCAAAATATATAAGCTTAAAACTGTAAATGACATAGGTTTTTTATTGTACGAAGATCTTGTATCAAATTATGACGACAATTAATATTCTGCATAAACACAATTTAAATCTCGCCTTTGTTTTTTGCATCAAATTCGACTGCAGTTTCTTTAGAACAATCGACCAGTTTTGATTGTGTAATTTTGCAAACAAATTTTTTGATGGTATCCAACTGTTCTTCTTTAAACATTTGTACAAATTTGTAATAAGTTTCTTTATCCAATTGTTCTTCTTTGAACATTTGTACAAATTTGTAATAAGTTTCTTTGTCTTGATGATTTTCCATCTCTTTTTCATATTTCCAAGCGTGTTGATAAGAAGGATAATCGCAATTCTTAAAAACATCTGCTTTTTTGATATGACATGCCACTTCGCTATTTTCATCCAATTTAATGGCAAAAACAGGCCAATCCGGATCTTGTTTGCCAACAGATCGTATTCCAGCATCCATTCCATTTTTCAATGCCAATGCCACTAAAAGCTGAAAAAACACTGCTTTTTCAGTGTATACATCATCAAGTCGTTTTTCAAGATTGTTTTTTTCTTTTTCAAGATCAGTATACGCTCGTGCAATTGGTGAAACATCATAGTACTGTTTTTGACCCGATCTTTTGGAAACAACAATGGTGCCCGCTTTGATTCCATTGCTTACAGCCCTTTTGATTTCTAGTACATTATAATCAAGGTTTTCAACTAGATTTTGATGGGTTTTATTGCCATTCTCAAGCAGATAATCAAACAAGGCTTCACTAACTGGTTTTTTGTTTGATCCATTAGTTTCAGTTGTTTCCATAATTTCAGTAGATTCTGGTTCCATCGTTAACTACAAACTAATAATTTATAAAACCAAACTCTTGTAAAAAACGATAACAAAATAAAGTTTTTTATATCCCTTTACATTTATTTAAAAATACTTTTTTCAGTGACTGATTTATGAAAAAGTTTTTGTCGGAAAAGCTATTCAAACCATTTTCAAAAATGACTGAACAGAAAACACCATTACGATTGACATACAATGATTTTGAGCAGAGGGGATGGTTTTTGTTTAGAAAATCAGTGGTTGAAAACAACCAAATAACAGTAGTGCATTTTAATGCAATGCCTTCCAAATCAATTGAAGTCATGTTTCAAGAAAAACTTGAACTCCCAAAGAAAAGAATTCAAAGACTAGTAGATATAGTTTTGATTAACAACGTAGATTTAGTTAGCATATCAGACATAGATAACGACGAAAGTGCTATTCACGAATTGCACGATTTGGTAGAGAAAAAGAACTACAAATTAGTGTTTGGAGATCTTGTTAACAACAATACCAATTCGTTAACAAAAATATTGAATGTGATTGTTTACAATCCGAAGCGCATGAAATATATGCTTTCATCTACATATGATTTAGATGACGAAGCCAAACTTTTTGCAGCATTGTTTTCTTTTGAATTTGCTGGGTTTCACAATGTAAAAGAAAACAGACACATTTTGTTTGTTTCAGTATACATATCAGCATCCATAAACCCAATCAAATTAATGGAAACGATAGTCAAGATGAACAGCTGGTTGAAAGAAAGAGAGCATTTATGTGATTACATAATACTATGCTGTAGTAATTTAGAGTCAAACAAATGCACAACATCCAAGCTGCTCACAGAATTTTCGCCTGTTGGTTCTCAGCAAACTTATGGATTTGTTGATAGCTATCAAGAATACAAAAAGAAATTAGCAGAACGGAAAGATGCGAACATGACTGATTATTTGGGTGGTTACCATTGCCAAATTATAAATTCGATTGATGGATTGCTTTGTCCCGACACGAAACAGATACTGTTTGATTTTATTTATCATTCACGATCTCTTTCGAATCATACGATACAGCCTATTGGTGTATTGCAATATCCTAATGAGGTTGTTGCTGCTCAATCTCCTGATAGGCCATCTATATCTATGCATATTCCATTGGGAGCTATTTTGGAATTAAAATAAGGTTTATTTTTGTTTTTTGTTATACAATATATTTTATATAAGAAAGTGGTAAAGAATAATAAAGAGTATCGTATTACATCTTATAATGACCAAGAAAGCAAAAACTCCCATACAAAAGAAAAAGCCCAAGTCAAGGCTTACAGTTGCCAAACAAAAACAGTTAACAGCCATTGCCCCGTTAAAACAAACAAAATCCACAAGATTTTGCACAGAAGCGATTGAGATTTATGATACCCAAATTGATTTTTTCAACACAATAATTCAATTAATGATGGAACAGCATGACAAAATGGCATCCTATGAACACAAACCCGAGAACCATGACATTGAGGATGATCTGGATAAATGCATCATTCTCCCTGCTCGTTCATTATTATATTGTCTCAGAGACAACATGCGATTGCTACAGATTATGGGTGAATCCCATAAACAAACATTAGAAACCATCAAAACCAAGCAAATTGAGGATTAAACCCTTTTGGAAAAATTTTAATTGTATATTATATTGTTGCTGAAATAAAAAATTTGTTTTTCATTTTCCACTCACCTTTTTTACAAATGTTTCACACACAGCTTTTCAAAAAAAGGAAGCAGATGCATAATCAAAATGTTTATTTCCCAAACACACCCATACTGGTTTCTGAACTATTGAACATTCAGCCAGTAGATTTGTTTTACGCTTTGAACAAGATCAAAACAAAAACTAAATTACATGCCCTTGTGGATTATATGTTTTTGAATTGGAGCATGGACCCTATGGAAAACATGGCAAACTACGGGAAATGGTATTTTTACCAAAAGAAATATGATTTGGCATATAAATATTTAAAAACAGTATGCGAAGCGGGGTACTATGAATGTGCATTAGAATATGCATTTGTTTGTTTGTTTCGATTGGATTGCGTAGCCCATGATTTGGAGAAAGGATGTCATTGGTTTATTATTGGGATTGAATTTGCAATGGGCAACAAACTGCCTTATTTGTATTCAAGAGTCTTATTTGCCGAAAATGACTATACTTTTGTTAGTCGAAGAAGAAAATTGTTTGAAATATGGCATAACTTGCAACAAAATAAGCTGTGGAAAAATCCTACTCCAGAATACTATAAGATCAGAGAAAAAATTAATGTGCAATCTTTTGCATCCCAATCTATTGGGCCTATGAATATAGTTGGACTGATAATGACGATCAGTTTATTTTTTATATTTTTATAAAATAATAAATATGTATTGTAGTTTTAAGATCTAAACTTTTGTAATCATGACTGCAAGAGATAACTATTATACACCTACAGAGGCATTAAATCCAATAGTACCAATTTTATCAAAATGTATGCCCAAAGAAGACTATGTCATATGGGAACCATGTGCAGGTAAAGGGCATATTGTAAAATTCTTAGAAAAGAAGGGATATGGAATTATTGGTACAGATATAGAAGATGGGCATGATTTTTTTAATTTCACTCCTGATTTTTGGTTCGATGCTATTGTGACAAATCCGCCGTTCAGTTTGAGAAACGAGTTTCTGCAAAAATGTTATTCGATAAACAAACCTTTTTTATTACTGTTGCCCGAAAATACAATTGGGTCACAAACCAGATACGATATGTTTGAAAAATATGGATTTACTCTTTTTATGCTCAGGCCTCGTATCAGTTACACTGGGAAATATGCAGTATCAAACTCTTCTTTTCATTCACATTGGTTTGGGCATGATTTGGATGGTTTTGAAAACAACAAAATATACTACATTTAATATTCTTTGTACAAAAATACAATTGATGAAACATGGACAATTATTCTACTTCGATAATTACATCATCTGTATTATCAAACCGTCGTTGTGGTCTTTCATACAATGAAGATTCATTCTCAGTGACCATAAACAACACCTTTTCGGAATCGGCTAGAATGTTCTGCTGAGCAGGACTGCAGTTATCATTGCCCGCAGCCACAAATGCCCATAATATGAGCAGAAAGGAAAACCCGAAATTTGTATACATGTTAAATATTAATGTACTATAGCAATCCACTCCTAGTTTAATCATGACAATTGTCGTGAAATTGATGCCAAACAACCAACAAAAATACAAGAATGGCCATTTGTAAAACGGACTGCAACAGTTTGATATACAATTCAACGGAAGCTTGGCTATGAATATGCGAAAACTAATCCAACAACTTGATTTTGCCATCTCGTCTATGATAGCCAACAAATTATTATATACTGTTATTCTCTGCTGGAATAAAAAAGATAGTTTTTCCATGGGTTCTTTGTTTGGAAAATATATATTTAGTAATATTGATGTTTTTAAAAAATTACTCGTTATCATAAAATAGCTACAGTTGTATTCCGACAAAATATAATAATATTTGACTATTTCAATCATGAACAAAAACGAGTTTTTGGCAGAGGTTGCATCAATGGTTGACCCTGCATATCAAGGACCCAATTGGTCATGTAAAAGTGTTTCGGGAGACGATCTCGAAAAATTATACAATTTTAGTGTAGAGAATGTCCCAATGGAGAGAATTATTCGACCCAAAACGATTTTTCATTTAACAAAAGTCAGAAACCAATCGGACAAAAAATGCATACTAATTCTTTTCCAACAAAAGTTTCCGATAATGTATGCATTGCCTGCGATGACGGCAACCGGAGAGCTTTCTGATACATATATATTACAATGGAATGAGGATGGTATTGGAATGCCACATGATTTTTACCGAAAAACACTTGCATTAGGAAAAATAGATTTGAGAGATGTAAGAGGATACAATGGCGAATATGAATTCACAAATTCGTTGAAGGTGCGGGCAATGATGAAGACGTATATAATTTATTTATTGTTGCAAAAAATAAGGAACAATGATTTTGTGTATGAATCTTTTACAATCAAATCCAGTTTTCATTTTATATTTACTATCATACAACGATATATGAGCAGCATATCTGATGTGCTTATGATGGATGTGATCGAACCTATTAAATTTTTTGGCTTTGACTGGATGGGTACGCTACAAGGCACTTACCAAAATCCATATGTCGAAAAAAACGACCGATATCTTGTCCAACTAAAAGACAAATTTTATGATCACAAAAAGGGACATATTTACAATGAGTTTTCCAGTTTTGCTAAACAATTCGAACATGGCGATTTCATTTTTGGCTACAAAGATGTAGTCAAAGCAAACGATGGCACTGCATTGAACAGAGTAAATGTATTTACCATAATTGTTGCAGAATAAAAAATGTTTTTATGTATTGTTTCTAAAATTCATGTTTTCTTTGAGTCGCTTTAAAATAAATAAATAACTCAGAAAAATGTTGGTAAATCAACAAGATTTTGTTATCGAACATGTTGAAGAACTATACAAAAACAACAACATTACAAATGCGCAACGTCAGAATGTATTAGATAAAATTTTTGATTTGACAAACGAGCCACAATGTGATCTTATCATGATCGCAACTGCCGTTAAAATTGTGGACCAAATACTAAAACACGTTGCAACAAAAGACACCTCGATTAACTTAGTTGGGGCTTCTGCATATTGGCTTTCAATGAAACTGCATTGTGTCGATCTGTATTACTATGCAAGAAATATTGTAAAGTTGTTCGAAGGCACCATCAAAGCCGAAGATTTAGTGCATTTGGAATGCACTGTGGTTGCAAACAGTAATGTTAATCTGACATCTGATGTGGTACCAGTCTATTTATCCGAATCTGCATTTTATAATAAGGATTCCAAATTCAAATTTCTTTGCGATGTAAGCACAACCTCTGATCTTTACATCTTATCTTTTTTAACTAATAATTTTATATTTTTTATAGCATTTGTTTCAGGCATGTGCATGTTTTGATACTTATGCAACATTCTCTTCTTCTGTACTGGCATATGCTATTTTAATCGTAGTATTTGCAAAATTGCACAACATCGAAACGGCATTGACATATGCAAAAACTTTGGCTCATATTGAAAAGCTTCCAAAGGCGATTGGATTCGTCTTAAAAGCATGGACCGATGTGCACAAAAGTGATTTAAGTGTTGTAGAAATTTATGCAACTAATCAAAAATATTATGTTTCAAAACTATTCCCTATGGTACAAAACGATTTCCAAGACATATTCAAACTATTTGATAATAATACACAACCACAAAAAAGAAAACGGAAAAATTTATAACAATGGAATATTGGCAGTTTCTTCAAAAGGATATCCCATAGTATCATTCTTCAACATTGTTTTCTGAGGCTGTTTAAATTTGTCCAATAAAGACTCAACAGCATTTCCAATCATGCCAAATCGTTCATCTTGTCTCGTCTTTTCGGTAAAGTTATTGTTCAATACAATAAACTTTTCATTTAGCAATTCCAATTTCCTCTCCAATTCTTTGTTATAATTCTCTACCACAGCCATTCTTTCGCTCATCATGTTGAAACGGGTTTTCAATTTCTTGTATTTCTTTTTCATTCTTTTATCCTCATCATATTCAGGCTCATGGAAATTGTCCAGCTTTCTCTTTGTCGAAATCACTTCAGATTCCATTTCCTCACTCTTTTCTCCAAACAATGCAATTTTTTTAGGTTCTTCCAACAAATTCTTCTCAACAAATTCTTTTGCAAAGTTGTTATCTACAATTTCTTCTTTTGTCTGCTGTTCAATAATACTCTCTTTTGATTCCTCCACAAGCTCTTTTTCAACAATTTCTTCCATAAAAACATCTTGTGTTTCTTGCACAATTTCGTTCTCTATGATTTTCTCTGCAACAACATTTTCTGTATCTTCCACAATCTCTTTTTCTACAATCACATCCTTCTCTGTTTCCGTTGCATTCACATCCACAAGTTCTTCAACTTTGTCAACAATCACATCCTTCTCTGTTTCCGTTACATTCAAATCCACAAGTTCTTCAACTTTGTCAACAATCACAACTTCTTGTTCAGGTACTTCTTCTTGATGAGCTTCTTGCATATCAACATCTAGTTCACAAGCTTCTTCCACAACCACAACATTTTGTTCCGCAATATCAACTTCCTTTTCATCCGTACATACTATATCATGATAAATATCAGTTTCCTGATGATTCAAGCATTCTCCAAGCAAAGCAGGTACAATAGTGTTCGGCGGATTAGAAGGCAGTTCGTTTGCAAACAATTCGTTTTCGGGAGATTCAACCAACATATTTTTGATTATCTCATGCACATCACAAAGTTCATTTCCATCAATTGTTTTGTCTTCAACAAAATTTTTCCTTTGTTTAAAAGACAAATCATATTCTTGATTCTGTTTTAAATTAAAAACTGTTAGTCAATATGTTATCTAAATCAAATATTTGCCATCTTACCGTATCTCCATGTAAAATAGCGTTAGCCGCAAACATCATATTGTTTGGATGCAACGGGAATGCTGGGGTGTCGGGGCACGGGTATTTGTTTTCATGATTTTCATTTTCTTCCAGGGGCAATATATTATTATTTTCAAAATAAAAATAATTGATCTGGCTATCACCAATTGGCTCGGGTTCAGGTCCGGATTCATAAGATTGGTTGACAATATTGTACAGTTCAGCAACTGAAACAGGCTCGACCGGGCTATCAACATTCTTTGGAACAGCATAGGAGTGTTTGTTGTATATTTGCTCTGTAAGCATCTGAGTAGCCCGGCACAAATCGGTATCTTGAAGCAAAGGCCCAAGATTGTGGAAATTAATAGCATGAACGTTGATATTAATGTCAAACTGGTTGTTTTTCAAGCATATCTCTGTTCTTCCTTCTGATGCAACTGCTCTTTCGACATGACCGGTATTCTGCTTCTTGTTCATATCGTCATCAAAATCCAGATTCTCATATTTACGTTTTCCAGGAGGATGCTTGTATAGTATTTCTGTTGCTCCAAGTGGAAATTCAGAAATATCCTTCTCGGTGTAAGGATATCCCATCACATTAAAATATGTACTGATAACGGGAATTTCGGCATATAGCCATCCAAGAATCACATTGATATTCCCATAGCAAACGGTTTTGTGCTGTTCCGGTGTAAGAAACACATATGTTATAATTTTTTTGTCGGGGCGGTAATCTTTTGTCGTATTCTCTTCAAATACAAGATTCTTCATATTATTATGCAACTTCTCGTAAAAAAGAATGTCGCTGCCCAATGTCTTGTTGGAATCCATTGGACTAAACAGATTGCTCGTGATTCTAGGCATTGAAAAACCAAAGCAAGTCATAGGATTGTGCTCTTCTATTTCATTCAAATGGTTCTTGCATCGGGTTTCCATTACAAAACGGCTCATCATCATAAATAACATAAAAGATTTCGTAACTATCATATTACGATTATCTTTATGAATATTCACGGTCCTGCCTTGGGTATCAGTAAAGCCTGCCAACTCCTTGTATGCCGGCATCACATAATACATTTCGCCATTCACATACACTGGATAGGCAAACATTCTCATAACTCTTCTTGGCTTGCTATTTTTGTTATCAACAATCAAATTCAAACAAATCGCCAGCACTTTGCCTTCTTTTTCTGCCATTTCTTTCGCAAACGGAATAAATCTACTGTGTGCCTTATTCAGGTATTCGTTGAATCGAGTGTTTTCGGATTCTCTTTCTCTTTTGTGTTTATCATCGTATTCTACCGGTTTCCTTAAAAGCTCAGGGCATGACTTGATAAACTCTGGATCGGCATATTTCGTTACTAATGATTGCATTTTTTCCTATTTTATAAATTTGTTATTGGTACACAATTTGAATTCGGATCCAGATATTATTTTTTTACCGCGCAAACTCCGCCTTTCAAAAAATCAATTTTTTTCTTTTCTGAAATGGATTTGTGAAAAAAATAAAACCCAAAATTATTTTGATTTTTGTGCTTCGTAGGCGTCAGATATTTTTCGAAGATATTTTTTAATGGTTATAAGAGGATAAAATTCACAGCCAAAACAGAAAAAACCGTTTGAAAACATGAGCATTTATGCATTTGGACCCGTTTTGATAGGGCTTGCCAAAACAATTGAGGCAATGCACCAAAAACAATATGCCGATCGTGAATCAGGATTGATACTTACTGGAGCAATACCGGAATCCCAAGCACTTACCGTATTACTAAATACCTATGGGACATTTGGAAAAGCAATTGAAGGAGCAAAAAAAGTGTATTATTATGATGAAGATACAAAAATATACATTGGAAACGTAAACGAAGTGAAACTCGCAATGAAGAACGATGTGAAAAGCTTTGAGAAACTGAAGAAAAACGAAACGGAATTTGCTGTTGGAATACGATCCTATATTAAATGGGAATGGGACAAAAAACGATTTTCTACCACCGAATTTGGAAGCTGTTTTTCAATCCAGCATCTACAAAACGAAATTGTTTGGAATATTATGAGCAATTCATCTTGTATAGCTGCACGTATTCCCATCAAATATCGACAGGCAGATGCAAACATATTGTTTTGGAAACGAAAAGATGACAGTGCATTTTTGCCAAAAATACCTACTGATTGGATGATAATGGAAGAATATCGCAATTTGTCTAAAAGTTTGACAGGTGCTGAAAAATTGGAATACGATGAAATCCTTCTTCCAACCATTCCCCTTGGATCTTTTGAAAGACCGGATGTGTCAAATCAATCCTCTCATTTGTTGCAAAGAACATTTGGACGAACAAATTATACCATTAGTAATTTTTCTCAAATGGCCTCTTTCTCCTTGGATAAAGACGGAGGAGTTGCTGAGTCTCGTACTTTGATTATAATCAAAGATGCAACTGCGATTAGCAAACCAGTTCGTACATTGAACTTTTTCAATGTCTGCTTTGGATTTGCCATTGAAATGATTGGAGCAAAAGGCGAATTGCATGCCGTTTATTTGGGTTATTTTACTCCACAATAAAAAACATTTATTATTTTTTAAAAACACACTACTTAATCCACTACTTCAAATACATTTCTTCTGTCTTTCAATTTTCTAATTATGTCTTCTTCTTCAGTTGAAGACTTTGACAAATAGTATGGCAATAACATTGAGGAATTTTTAAACAACTCCGTTATTTCTATCAATTGTTTCTTCAGGCTTTTTTTGATTGCATAGAACGTCGTCAATTTGCCTGAGTTTTGAGTAAACGTATCTGTCTCATCGCCCTCTTCATCAACTCTTGAAATCGAAATCGTATATGCAATCCGATAACACAAACAACCCGAGTTTCGAACAGCAAATTCGGGAAAAATGATAAAAATATCACATTCCGAAAACAAATCGGATTCATTGCTATGAAGGTTGATTTCTATAATAATACATTTAGTATATTTTTCGCCAAAATCATCATCCATATGCATATCAAATTTTTTGTTCAAGTGATTGTTCATCATTGAACAAATATGCAAAGACACCGTAGCATTGCTACAAATCAAAAAGCAATCTTGGATTAACTTTAGAATCGATGTCAACTCATCCACAGTATAATGTAATCCACATTCTCGTATATGATGCAAGATTGTCTTTTTGCTTTCGCCTTTGCACATGGAAATCCTGTTGATTTTAAATGTCGATGCATAAGACTCCTTTGCTGGTTTTTGTGCCACTGCTTCGGTTGCCATATAGTATGGTATTATTGTATTTTAAAAACTAACAATTTTTTAAACAAATATCTATAAAACAGTATTTCTTTATATAATATTACGTCTCCTATCGAAACATAAATAATAACATAAAATTGTTGTTTTTGTCTCCTATCGAAACAGTCAGAAAATTAAAAATTAGTAATTTGAAATTACTAGCGCCGACGTAGCATTTTTTGAAAAAAAAATGAACAAAGACAAAAAATGGGAAGGAGAAAATTCGTTGCTGCGTTTTTACACTGTTTCTGTTGCACATCCAAAGTCGAACGTGAAATGGGGACAAAAGAAGAACAGTGCCATGGAGCTGACACAACAACAGCTAGAGAAAATGGACTTTGCAAACAAGCCAATGACTTTGAAACATGGAGTAAATGATGGAAACAAACTTATAGTGAATCCAATGGAAGTAGGAAAGGTTGTCAAGGCTGTAACAGACCCAGAGACAGGCAATATTGTTTTACTAAGTTACAATTATGGAAATGCAAAAGGACTTGCTGCAACGCGGAAAATATTAAACAAGGAAAAGACGGATGTTTCCATGATGCATTTTTACAAGTACGACGAACCAAACAAGTTGCATGTGTATGATTTATCAAGTATAGGATATGTGAAAAACGGAAAACGGCCTGGTACCCACATATATTATGGATGTGACCAGGAGTCTCAATACCTGCTAAACGATGGTATTGAATATACCAAGACCATAAAAGATTTGGTTGAAGAGGCAAAAAGTTTGACTGGTATTCGTGACAATCCAAATCCCAGAACCGTACGAAAAATTACAAGAAAAGATTTAATAAACCATAAACAAAATAATCAATATGACAAATTATTACCAAGCCAAAACAATTCCGAAAAAAAAATTATGGCAACCCCTGGCCAGCAACAACAACAAGCCGCTCCTCCTGCTACAAACGAGCAGCCAAAGTCTGACAAAATGGATGTAGATCCAAAGGAGGCTCCCAAAAACAATGTTCCAGCTCCTCCCGCTGAATTGACTCAAGAAGGTTATGCTAAGGCAACCACTCGTTTTGAAGAAATCAAAAAGGTTATTTCCGAAAAAGGAGAAGATGTGGATCCTACTTTACTAATTGAATTGAGCAGTGTTCTCACTCAAATGAACAACTACAAGGACAGAGAAATGGAGAAGCTTGCAAATGAAAACAACAATTTGAAAGGGAAAGTTTTCAAGAGCGAGAACGAACAGACCGACAGTTTGGTTGACTTTTTGAAGAATCTTTACAAGACCCCAGTCGGAAAAGAATCTTTTGAAGCAGCAGGAATCAATGAAGAAAGAATTGCCAAATTTGGAGACATGATCAAGAAAATCAATGATCCTCACACTTTATCAGAATTGAATGACTTTATTCCCACCATTGCATGTGCATGTAGCAAGAGCCAAGGAATCCAATCGGAAAAGCTGGGAGCCTCTCTTGAAGCTGAGCGCAGAAACAGCCGAAGACAACAAATGAATCAGTTGCAGCAGCTTTTGAAAGATCCCGTTCAAAAGATAGCCCGCGTCAAGAACAACGTTTCTGTTGGAGAACGCTTTACCAACCCTCCCCAAAACATGAATGAATACAATGGAAGAAATGTGCAGACTCCTCCTTCAATCGAAAAGACTTCCGAAGACCTTGCATCTCGTCCTCTGCCCAATGCTTCGTTAGCAGACTTGGTTAGTTCATTCAACTCCAGATATCCATCGAGCTTCAATTAAAAAAAGCTTATATATTGAGAATCATTGTACTGAAAAGATCATATGACAAATGTTTTATGTGTTTGATATAAAATTGATTATTTTGAAAATTTTGATTGAATAGTAATAAAGAAATCGTATTTTTATACCATAAACAAAAAAACCTTTTTTCAGATGGGTGTAACTGCAAATGATGTTCTTATTACGAAACATGTAACCTCATCTAGACATCTAGTATGTGCATACTGTAAGGAACCCGTTGAACGCATAAAAAAGTACCCAAATCTGGATTCTATGTGGAGAGGACTTACCTGGCAACTGGCATTTGTGACGGGAATTATGTGTTTGTTAAATGTGTTTGGAATTATTTTGTATATTATGATGACTGTGAATGTGACTCTGTTTTCTTCCATTGGAATTTCTGTATATATTGTTGTGGTGTTTTGTCTTACTTATATATGGCTGATTCTTTTCAACCTTACTCAACACGAAATCCCCATGGTCACAAGAAGATACTTGCATGCATTTATTATCTCAAGAATCGCATATTCTGTAGTCTCTGTAATTACATTAATTACTGCAATTTGGATTCAAAAAGAAATCATTACTTTTGCTGTGGTATTTGCACTGCTTGCAGTTCAATCAAATATACGCATGGTGTTTTATATTGTTAATCATATCAAAGAAACAAATAGAATGCGACAAACTATAGCTGTGCAAAAATATTTATGAAAAATTTTGTTCGATTTGTGATTCGATATTTCTGGTAAAATAAGAACAATTAACCAGAGTAAAGATGTTTCTTATTTTGTTGTATCTTTTGACCACATTGGTTTCTGGCACGCAGCTCATACAATGTCCAGCCATCAATACATTCCCATCATTGATTATAGTACTATCAATTTCATTGCGAATCTTAAACTTTTCTGTAATATTGTTGATGATTTTCTTTTCTTTTTTGATATCATGCCAAAGTTTAATAACTTCCATTTTTCTAACACAAACATAAGATTCTGTGCTATTCAGAATTGATGCCAAAGCAATCACACAAATCGCATCGTTTGGTCGTTTGTAATACAATAATGGCAAAGCCGCTGCTATTGCAACTACACCAGACCAGCCAAGCAAACTTTTCACACATGTAAGTTTCTCATTTTGTTCATGCAATTCATTCTGCACATCAGTCAGTTTCTTTTGCCTTTGAGTTCTATTATCAATAATTAATCGTGCATTTTCCAATTCTTTATTCACGTCTTCGTCAGAATATGTCATTTTTTCTTTTTGAGCAAATTTAATTCTAAGCGATTTGACCAAAAGACTTTGTTGTTTAAATCTAAAATTAATTTTTCAAAAATTATAATTATAATTTTATAGTCAAAGCCAACAAAACCCAACCTAAATAACACATCACGCCTATATGTTTAATCAATCAAATCAAGGACAAAAAGATCAAGCACAGATCGACCGAGAAAAGGAACAGGCATATTTAGTCAAACAAGCAAAATACAGTGCACAAGCAAACAAAATTTCTGCGTTTATATACAAATTGACTAGAGACTATGAAACAGCAAACGCTAACGAGCAAAATGAACATAGTGGAACAAAAAAATAGTTTGCTATATAATAGAATGTCGTTTCATACACTATCCAAGACCAAACCAGAAGCAAACTCTATTATGAAAGCAACAGAGACCTGGTTAGAATATACAAACAATTTAGCAACAAATTCAGACCAGTTTGTAATTTTTCCATTAAGTATTTCGCAAAAGGATTGTATCAAAAAGACCAATGTTGGATGTGCTTCTATAGCCATTGTTGCTGATCTGTATTTTAGGTGTATTCCTATGCCCATATTGATGTCAGATGTGGACGAAATGATGACTGAAATTATGAACATAGGCACATCAATATGGGTTTTTCGTATTGAAGAAATGGTAATGCATAAGATTTTGGATAAGATGTTTCAAGGGGACGATTCGATTATTGTGGAACCCATTGGAGAAAAAACAAACGAAACCTGGAAGACCATCAAAGAGTTATGTAGTATTGTTCTTGACAATCCTGCCTCGTCTGCAAATAGTTATCTTGATGGAGGGTGTATGACATGTGAAGACATTTTGAATGGGTTTCCATACAAAATTCAGGATAATACAAACACATCTTTGCTATGTAAACATATGAATAGTGTGCCGTTATATATGTTTGAAAAATTGGAACTATGTACCAGAAAAATTCGGGAAGTTTCACTGCTCAAAGATTTGTTTGGACATTGGAATATCAGAGTGTTTCAAATAATCGTAGACCATTTACAAAGCTATGATAGTATGATACAGCGAATTCATTCGGATATCAACAACATCAATTTATTAAATCAATTGGTTGCTAAAATCAATGGAAATGTTTTGATGAAATGCTTGATTGATTTTGATAACAAATATTCAAGCTTGAAGAAGAAAGTGATAGAAGGAATATATTCCTTAAATGGACGGACGGCCGAAGAGTTAGTCTCTGATCAAGTAAAATACAAACAAAAGGCCATGGATACAATACCAACTATGGATTATTTTGTTACGCAATTAGAAAAGAAATTGGAAGCATGTGGTGTTAATAATACTAATTCAAATGAACCTGAATTACTTTATGCATTAATATGCTTGGTTGCCTCCAAAAAATTGCAACAGAGATTTTTAGAGGATGTTTTGATTTTATATGACAAAAACTATACTCCTTGGACGGTTGCTGATAAGCTTATTAGTAAATTAAGTGCAGAGGATTTTGCTGCCAAAATAGCACTTGCTAAAAGCCAGCTCCCTCCTGGAATGGAATTGGAAAATCCTTCATATGGAAGTATTTCTCTTTGCAATATAGGCACTGCACTGAAAACTATTGCATTAAAAAACAAAGTTCAATTGGATGTTTGTGCAGAACTGAAATCAGATACAGACCTCGAGTCTTCTTCTTCAAAAATTCCTGTAAATGATTTGCCAGAATATGATCGTTTGAAAAACGAACGGAATATGCTGCACTCTGGTGCCATAATAACGACATCCAATAATGCTACAATCAACGTGCATTGCAAAATGCTTGATAATGACACTCCAATTTTTTATGTATTTGATTCACATGCCATTAGCTACAAACAAACCGGGATACTTGCAGTTGCAAACACGACTGTTGGATTGTATAAAGCTTTGGAAAAATTGCTGAATCCTTTATTAATTGACATATATACAGTGGATTTTATTGTATGGCATTCCGATATCATGAATCTCTTAAAAAAAACATATATTGAACAGTTTATATCTACCTCCTTTTTTTCTGAACTTCGTCAAAGAATGCAACACGACCAAAATGTATAAATAAAGCCTTTTCACTTATCAAATAAAAAATGTTTTTGTTTTTCAAAGTACTTTTTTGAATTCGGATTTTATAAATTCCTATTTAATTCCGAATCAATAGAAATTTGGGCCCTTATAAAGAAAAAACAAAAGCTGACTGTAACTCATTTAAAGAAATCAATTAATCAAATCATAAATAACAATATATCCAAAGAAGAATGGGGGTTTGTTCACCGTTCAAAAAGATTCAAGTCAGGATGTCTCCGCCATGGATGCTCAACCAAACCCTAATAGATTTAATTCAAGATCCATTGCGAACAAGAAACTCAGAAGAAGCAGATCAGATTGGGTCCAGTATAGTACAATTGTTGCAAAATGTGATATTTACAAGTGATACGGTTGGGATTATCGGGACGATCATTCATTCCTTTTTGCAGATGGAGCAACAAATTTCTCGTCGATTGTCCATGTCTTAAAAAAAAAGATCTCGATTTTATTTTTCAAACAGATTATTTATTGTATAAGTAATGATACACATTGATATATTTTGTAGATACTGTAAATCATAATAACAAATAAACAAACCATGCGTGTTTTTGTATTGGTATTTATTTCATTGATATATTGTACAAACGCCTTCTTTTGGAACGAAAACAACAAAGAACCACCCGTTGCACCCAAGCCGCAATATGCCATTCAAGATTATGTGCCTAGTGAAAAGCCCAGGTTTTATCTAGTTGTTGGACCAGAATCCGCAGGAAATAGATATACTGTCAAAATGATGATCCATATGGCAGATTGTTTTGGTAAATCCGGTCACGATCAACCGTTTGATGATAAACTAGGGATTACACACCACAAAAAGAAAATTTCCAATTGGTCACAAATTGATTTTACACAATACGATTTGGTAAAGAAATCGTGTGCCGTCATGCATCGAAGCATGCCTCATGAAGGCGAAATTGTCAATATTGATTATATGGTACAACAAATCAGAGACCATGGTATGGAACCATATATTCTCATCACATATAGATCGGAGCCTCATATGATAATGTCACAAATTACAAACAAACATACGAATTCTGTGCAGGAATCAGCTCAAAACATAGACTCCGGAATGTATTCCATTTTTGAAGCCATTACCAGAACCAAGACAAAATTCCAAATCGTAGTATACGAATTATTGAACGAAAGATTCTACTATGACTGGCTCAAGCAACGATTGGAGCTTACAGGAAGTGGAACTTCAACCAAACCATTGGTGTTTCAATCGCAAAACTACAAATATGATTTGAAAAAGCTTGGACTTAATGAAAATGACGGCTCATTGCATGCAAATGGTCCGGTAGCTATTGCATACTTTAACAATAAAGAAGGCCATATCAATGCAGTTTCCGATGAAAAAATGAAACAAATCTTTGAAAACTCTCCTATTACAAAACTGACAGCCAGATACAATATGCTGAAGCGAATATAATGGTTTTATTTTTTACATGCAATACCATCTTTTTTACAATATAACCGTAAATCAACCTTTTTTACATCCAATTTTGAAAATCGATATAGTTCCTTTTCAAATTCTGTCTTGGGTTTTATAGACCCGTTACAAATTCCTTTAAGGGTTAGTTTTTTTGAAAGTATCACATCTTCTACTTTAAATTTGTTTTCATCAGGTAAGAATTCACCAGTTGCTTCATATACTTTACATATTAAAGGAGTGGGAGGCAATACAAACAATGGTTTTGTTCTTCGCATATATTTCAACCATATTTGTTTGAATTTTTCACTATATCCCTTTTCACACCATCGTTGCATATCATTTGATATAATTGGAATAATGGATTCCACCGGAGCAATATCTGCCTTTAAGCATTCCCAAAACCTGTACAAAAATAGTTTTATGAAATTCCACATTTTATCGTCCCATAATACCATCCATATTATCATTTTGCTTTTTGACCATGCTGTAAAATAGCATTTATATGTTCCATATGCATTCATTTCACAGTACATTTGAGGTAAGTAATTGGGAGGAGGATGTTCATATAATTTCTGTGGGCATTTGCATTCAAGAACCGCTGGTTTGTTATCAATAATATCGTCTCTAATATATCCATCTGGAGTAGTACGTAATCGTTTATGGGTTTTGTCATATACAAACGGACTTTCGTACAAATCCACTCCCCATAATATGGCAAATGTTTTCATATTATTGGGTTCGTTTTCGTTTCCATAGTCGAGATATTTTTGGTTTTCTTCGCTAAATTCTTTATGTTTCGCCTTCCTTACTGCATCCCATGATTGTATAGGGGTGCCGTATATAGACCATCCAATTTGTTCTGATACACTACTACCTGATGAACATCCTAGATGCTGCTTTAACCATTCCTCTGTTTTCCCTTCTAATGCCATTTTTGTAAATAGCGAAAAAATACTTTGTCAAAAAAGTAAAATTTATTTTTATAGTATCCCCACAAAACACTTTGACCACAAATTTGGGAAACAATTAAAAAAATATACAAATGAGTCAACAAAGTCGCCAAATACATATATACGACCATATAACACAAAAAACAAAGCTGTTTGAAGTCAAGCCTAAAAGGAAACACTTTAAAAAGAAATCAAGAAAACCCATTCCGAAACAAACTGCAAATGATGATGTTAAAATCAATTATCCATCAATACATACCTTTCAAATTTCAAACCTGTCAGAAAGTGCACAAGAAACACTGCAATACCATCAACTAGTTGATTACTTTTACAGAGAATTGGAAAGAAAACCAAATTTTGTTAATTTTATCAATTGCTGGAATTTTTCTGATCCAAAAAAAGTGAATATGATGACATTGAACAACTATGCATTGATTCAATCATGGTCTAAAACATCATGGGAATATTATTGTTATTATGTAATGGACTTGAAATCGAACGTTGTTCCGCATCTGCACGCTGGCAACAATGTTTTTTTGGACAAAAGCTTGGACGAATATATTTCATTGGAATATGTTTACAGTGAGAAAAATATAATACAAAGCTCGCCTGTTGCCGTTATGTTTTTCAAAGATCATAGTAAACCTTTTTTTCATTAAAAACAAATCAATACAGTCACTGTGCATGTTTTTTGATTTTCCGTTTTTTAGAAAATCTCCTATCAAAGCATTTTTAACTAATAATAAATCATAGTAAAAACACCGCTTTTTTTGCTCAAAAAAATAAAAATGGTGTGCAGAAAAATCAAAAACTATACAAACAATGACATTGTTATACCAGATACTCGTCAGGAAGGTCATTTAAAACAACTTAAGAAGAAAGGAAATATCAAACTGATAGGTATTGAAAAATACAAAACCAAGAAAAACGATGGTTTGATGGTTGTAGAACTGGAGTCGGTTGCATTTGAAAACTTTCCATACAATACAACAAACAAAAGCAGGCATCCTGATATAATTATTGACTTACAACAATTGAAAATCATTCCGTCTTATTTTGCTGGCGCTGTTTACACAACAATACCTAATATGCTGTTTTTAAACTCTGCCCTTGATAAAAAAAGAAATCCTAATTCAAACATTACCGAGGAATTACTGATGCTACGTCCAAGGACAAAAAAATTTGTTCACTCTAAGACATATAAAGAACGAAGAATCAAAAGACTGCTTGCAGATAAAGAATTCCCCAGTTGCGTCAAAACTCGGTCGGCATCGAAATCACCAAAAACATCGAAAGTTAATACAAAACAAAAGCTACAAAAATGCATTCGATTATTGAAAAAAAAGAAACTGCAAAAACAGAAGCCCAAAAGTGATACTGAATCATCGAAACCAGTTGAACAATGTACCGAAAGTTCTACAGAATCTACTGTTTTTGATGAAAACACGACCGACTCCAAATCGCAAGTGTCAAACGGAGATTATATTGGTTCTCCTTCAAAAATAGTGCCCTTGGAAAAAAGCAATAGTATTCGATTGAAAGTTGTTGAAAAGAATGAGATTGCGAAACAACAGCTATTGCGTAATATAATTTGTCACGAAACTATTGAAGACATAGACAAAGTGATTGACGATGATATCACATATATATCTGAAGAGGAGGAAACAAATGATGACGACGATAACGAAAGCGAAGAGGATAACAGTGAAGATGAGGAAGATAGTGCATCCGATAATGAAATCCAATGTAATATATTAGTTATGGCTAATCAAAGGGAGGCCGAGTTTGCATCCACCATATTTGGAAACAATCTTAAGAATTAAAAATGCAGTTTTATTATTATATACATATGATGTATTTTTTGTAATTGGAAAAATTAGATATTTATAAACGATATATTTTTTTCTAGTGTATATTTATATACAGTTGACATTACATAACAGACAGCATTTTTTTTGAAAAAGTTATGTATATATCAACCAGACAATGAATATCGAACAACACGGTAAATATTCCAGAAAAGAAGCCGGCCTTGTGTTTAAACAAACTGTGCCATTTTCAACTATCAATGAACCACCAAGCGCTCCATTACAAAACGTCGCGTCACCGTTTACACAAGAATATCGTCCAGTGACTTCAGTAAAACCAAATATCCCAGACGATTTTGACCCATATAAAACAAATTTCAAGCCCGTCGACAAACCTATAGCAAATCCTCCGAAACCCAAACCAACACCTGTTCAACCAACGTCTCAATATCAACCACTTTCTCCAGAAAACAACTCTCCATCTCAACTAGAAAATCAATTACCAGTATCACAACAACTACAAAATTTACAAACGGACTTGAAAAAACACAAACGATGGGCCACCTTCTTTTTTGCTATTTCTTTATTGATGTGGTTATTATTGCTGTTGTTGATAGGTTCATATATAGGAACAACAGTAACAACGGCAAACAAAAGCCTGCCGAATCTTGGTTGTTTAACATGCAATGGAAACAATGCCATAATAGACGGAAGTCTCACAGTAAACGATATTCAATTACTAAATACAACAAGTGGCAATTTCTTTGATGTTTTTGCATTTTTAAATAACATAACGGCATCATTAACATGTGCACACTGTGCACCGAACGGAACATTTATTGTAGACAATGATATGATTGTTGATGGAGATACATTCTTGTATGGCAATACAACTGCATATCAAATATCTCTTTTGAACACAACTAGTGGAGCATTATTTGATTTGTTTACCTTTTTAAACAATTTGAACGTATCTTCTTTGCCATGTGCATATTGCACTCCAAATGGCACTTTTGTTATCACTGGGAATACGGTTATAACAAATAATGGAACATTACAAGTGGATTATATCAATTTGTTGAATACTACAAGTGACCAATATTTTGATGTGTTTACTGCAATTGATAAATTACTAAATTTGCCAGTTGAGAATTGTACAGTAATACAAGTATGTGGTCCATCTGGCAATATTACGGCTGCTCTTGCTCAGGCAACACTATTAAACCCTAATGCAACAAACAGTGTTGGTATAGAATTTTGTCCAGGGACATATATTATAGACAATAGTGCAGGTCCATTGGTTGTTCCTGCATATGTTAGTATTACTTCAAAAGTTGTAGGTGGTGCTTCATTGACTCCTAGCACAGCAGGATTTGCTATTTTTGATTTGCAAGGATATAATACTATTTTTGGGTTTGAATTTTTCAATGGGTTGAATGCCCCGTATATAATTCAAACGGGATTTATAAATTTTGGAATTACAAGTATTAGTCACTGCAGAATGAGAAGTGGTTTAGGATTATATGCAAGTTCTTCTTCCGGACTAACTTTTCAACAAGTTGACATTTCGGATTGTGATTTGGTTGCTGATAACGGATTACCAACAAAAACGCTCCAATTTGATCATACAGGCGAAACTTATTTAAATAATGTGAATATGCAACATGTGCCCGGGTCGTTTGGAATAGGAGTATATATTACTTCTGTTACATGTGTTATTTTTGCAACAGATATTAGTTTGATTGGGTTATCCACAGGAATTTACATTCCAGCTACTACATTATCAATAACCATTGATCAATTGTATGCAAGTGATATTTCGTATGCGGTTGTTCATATGCCTACCATAGTTTCAGGCTTTACGGAATTATTTATTTCCGATGTCATTCTTGATCCATTGTACGGTCCAATTGCCAGCGATTATATTATTGACAATACAGAAACTGTTACGTATCAATTCGGTGATTTGCAACACTATAATTGTACTAGTGGTCCAAAACCTTCTACCGTTGATGCAGTGTATGTTGATATATCATTAAACGAAGGAGCCATACAAAGAAATTTAATAGATGTTTCCGTAGGAGTACCAGAAAAACCGCAAAGTGTATTTTGTGGTACTGGAAAACATTCTTCAAGAGAATATGTTATTTATTATAGAGACCCATTTGGAGCCTTCACAAAGATTGATGATTTGTTATGTTCTGGTAACACATATACAATGCCTGTTGATTTAGGAGGGATGATGTATTTTGCCGTTGATTTGGATAATCCCTCGACTGGTTTACCTTTCCAACATTTTGGACAAATTATGAATGTGATAACTCCTGCAGTGCTTGGTGGTTCAACTGTTGTTTTTGAATATTATGACGGATTAAACTGGCATGATATAATACATATGACTTATTATTATACATATCCATACACACCATTTGAAGCGGGATGGGGTTTTGAAACAACTGGAACAACTATTACAAATTATAATTGGCAAATGAAAACAGGATATTTTTATTATGGAATTCCTTTTGATCCTTGGGGACTTGGAAATGATCCAGGCTATACTAGACCTCTTTATTGGGTCAGATATCGTGTTGCAGTTGCTCCAATGGCAAGTCCGCCTACTTTTTCATATATTGGATATACTGGAAATACAAAAGAAGATACCGTTGAAGGATTTACATTATATCATGGATTTGCAAGACGCATATCAGATATAATATTTAGCAGTTCTTTATTTCAACCTCAATTGACAGGGTCAACATTAGGTGATTATAGTGTAAGTTTTTTTACTCCTAGTGTAATGGCCGGATTTTCGAATGCAGTAATGGCTTTTGGTACAAATGCTCTAAGAGGCATGAATTTTAACATTCCTATAGATGCTGATGTGTCATGTGCATTTAACGTCACTTTGACATATATTCCAACTGTGGCAGCGAATGGAGTAGCTTCTTTATATTTTGGACAACTTACTACCAAAGTTGGCGATGACTTATCTACAAAAAATCCCATATTTTTTAATGCACTGATTCCAATACCAGCGATTACAGCCAATACCCAGCAATTGTATTCAACTACGATTTATTTACCTGACAGTCAAATTTATTCCCAGTTCTTAGGAGAATCTATAGGATGGTTCTTTTTATCAAGATTTTCAGGTTCAGATCCGACTGATACATATTTAGGGGATATACAAGTATTGGGATTGACACTTTATTATATCCAACGTATGGAAGGCGGTCCAACTATATTATAAAAGAGTATTTATTTTCATATCATTTTTACATAAATAAACCGCATTCCATTGTATTATTTCAATCAATCACAACTTCTTCGCTTGATTCATTCAATGCATCTTCGAAATCATCGAAAGTAAATTTTTCTCCGGGACTATCATCACCAGCACTTGATTGTCCTTGGCTTTCTTCTTGGTCGGATGCTTCTTCGTTTTCGCTATTTTCTTCTTCTCCTTCTTCGTTTTCGTTATGTCCGTTTTCTCCGTCGTCGGACGATCCTTCTTCTTCTCCTTCTTCTTCTTGATAGATTTCGTTTTCTCCGATTTCTTCGTCATCTTGAAGGTCTTCATTTTCTTCCTCATCTATTTCGTTCATTATCGCATCTTTGTCTTTTTCTTGATTTAATTTACCACAACTATCAAATATAGACGAAATCCATTGCCACATATACCCTTCTTCAGAAATAGGTTTATCTTTAAGGTATTTCCCAATATCACTGTCACATACGTCCACATCAATTACATATTTTTCATTTTCCATTTTGATGGGAATTATAACCACATCCAATTTCTCACAACAATGTCTTGCCGCCATCATAATATCATGACGAGAAATATAGGTATGGGATTGATCATTGATAACCGGGCATATTAAAACCCCTTCTTTGCATTGCATTCCAAAATATTGGTTGGCTTCAAGTACGTTTGTTGATATAATAGAATGATATACCGGCCTTACTTCAACGGAAAATCTATCAGGTTTGCTTTCATTGTATTTATTGTATGATTGTTGTGTATTTTTAATCAACTTCATCTGTTCAATCTTTTCTTCGGTGTATGTATGAATGATGGGAATGGCCGATCTTACAGAACAACATGAAAAATGGGTAGCTACTCCATTTGCTATCCAACACATTGTGTTTTTGTTATTATAATATGTTCCATAATTCTCTTCGTTTTTCGATATGCTCATATAAATCAAAGAGTCAAAACAGCCTCTTTTGATATCTTGAATACGAACCAGTTCTCCAGTATCTCCAATATATACTATCATGTTCTTTTTCAAAGTATTTTCTGACCAACTTGATATTGTTTTCGACCATTCTTTTCCAAGCACCGATCCAACAAGACACTTTTCGTTTAATCCAAATTTTTTAAACGTCCGGGAAAAAAATACGACTGTATCCCCAACACCATCAATAGACCTATATGCATTTTTCAAATTACTTGGGAGATTTACAGAAATCTCCACATTCAAATCTCCAAGTTCTGGCATTGTTTCGTTTGCATCCATACGAACATCATCAATAAATTCCGATTCTGAAACATATTTTATTATTGATGTATCTTTAAAAGTCTTGACAATGCCTGACAATAATCCATTGAATGAAGAATATTTAATTTTGTGTCTTGAACAAGCCAAATCGCAAATGATTATAATATCATATTTTCTGTTAATGTAAGTCTTGAGTGTGCAAATAAACAATGTCGGATTCATGATTTCTGCATTAACAAACACAATGACTTTTGTGTTTTTGAGAACATCTGATTCAAAGGTTTCTGGGTAAAAAGCCCGTTCCAAATCTATAACTGTAGAACGTTTGTCATAAATAGTATCAAATTCAGCTGCTTTTGCAATGGTTGGCAATACAAAAATAATACTATTCAATGTAAATAATCCGCCAACTTTTTCGAGTATAGGCTCGGGTTTGCTTTGGCATCTAGGCCAATTCCATATATCAATTGCCCTATCACACTCAGATGTTTCTTTCAATGTATTGTATATTATATTTACACATTTGTCCCAACTATGAGGCACAAGTACCAACTCTTTGTCACCATATTTGTTATAAGACTCATTCAATTTGTATATGCTTTTCGATTTCAAAAATTCCATAAGGTCTTCAGTTATGCCAGTATATTCATCATTAGAATAGTATCCTGGGTAATTTTCGTCTTCAACATATTGAAGCACTGGCAAAAGCCCTTGTCCATAGCGTTCTGCTATAAACATCTTTTCTCTAAAAGACTTTAGAAATTTGTTTTTCATATCATTTGCAAAGTTGATTGCGGTGGTCATTTCTCTATTTTGTTCCATCGTCAGTTCGTTCATCTTGTTTCTGAAAATATCTTTCATAATGGTAAACCACATAGTGGCAGCCACATCAAATTTGGCAAACGAACTAAACGTGTTTTCGTATGCACATAAAATAGCAAATAATGCACTGTTGTCTTTGCACGAAAGAATCAACAAATTCATCATAAACTGAAAAGAAAACACTCCGCACAAATTCCCTTTCAATTCCGCCAAAATAAACGATAGATTCTGTACAAACAAGCGTTCTATCGTAGCAATTCCTAATACTTTTGATAAAAACATAAACTCTGGATTTTGAACATATGCTGCAGACACATCATAATAGTAGTTTCGAAACTTTACAAATTTCTTGTTGGTTATGCAAGATAGACTATCAGTGGATAGCAATCCTTTTGGATTGTTGTTTGCGCTCGAAATAATCAAATTTGAACAGTTCCTAAATTCCTGGACGATGTTGTTATGGGAATCTTCATTTGCCAATCTCATATCATATCCTTTCAGATGAAGCAAAATGTTTTCGAGTGTGATTCTACTGGGACTAGAAAACCCAACAATCCAGTCTATAAACTCAATACAATTCGATGTTGTGTACCCAACATACGAATGATTTGTCATAGCTGGAATTAATTTTACCACCATACCATATACCATAAATGGACTTGCACATGGCAATTGCACATTGGAAATATATATTCTAGTGCCAAAAAACAAGTCTTTTGTATCATGATAGTCACAATAATTCCAAACAGGGACTTCCTCTTCAACTGTTCCAGGGCCATCGTCTTCTTCCATAACGAGTCTGTTCTTTTTCATTTCTCCCACAAACCCATAGTAAACAGAAAAGCTATAAATCTTTTTGTCTTCCTCTTTAGAATAAAGAAGCCCGTTTGCTTTGTATTGCTTTGGAGAAATATAATTCATTGGACTTCCGAACATGATCGCAACGTTTTTTGCTTTTTCAAATGCATAAACATCATCACTGCCTAACGCATGAGCAGTCACATAACTGTACCAGTTTTTAAACATTCCATTCGTATCCAAAGAATCAACAGAAAACCCAAATGATGCCTGTGTTGACAAAAAATTCATTTTGTTTGCAGTTGCAAAAAAATGGAAACTGACTTTTTGACTTCAAAAAATTTATTAATAAACTAAAACATACATTTTTTGGGGAAAATGAAACACATACAGTAATATATATGAACTATGGTTTTTCATTAGGCTCGATTTTTCCTTCGATTGGTTGTGGAGACTGTACATCAAATACAACGTGTGGGCGTTTGACTCGCTGCTTTTTTACACTGATCGGATATGTCCTAAACCGATTGGCTGTTCGTATCGGTTTGTAAGCATTTTTCCTTAGTCTTGCGAGCATAGGAGATAATACAAGAAGTGGCAAAACAACCAATAACAAAAACAGCATTTCTGTCATAATGACTCCAAACCAAAACGGATATGTAACTTGATACACAGCCTGGAAATCGAAATTGGCCATATATATCAAGAATGGCATATGTGCAAACGCATAGTTCATTACAACATATCCAATAAACCGCATTTTGCGTCCCTTGATCCATGGAAAAGTATTTAAAACACTTATGATCTCAGGGAAAGTGCACCATAGCCAAAACAATAGAATAATATAAGGAAAAGTATGTACAAGCTTTTCGCCTACAATCACAGCTCCCCAGCCATATTTATCGGCTTCGGCTGTCATTAATTGAGGTGCTTCATATAAAATGAAATTGACCTCCCAAAACACTACAGATACTTGCGCAACAAACATCCATAGTACAATGTATATATTGTAGAAATGCACCTGGTTTGTAAAGTCAATGAATCCTATAAAATCAATGGAGTAGAAAATCAAATTGAATATCCATGTCCAATTGGTATAATACATAAAAAAATGGCCATCATCCATTATAATACGAACGCCCGTTCCTATCCATAATACAAAACACCAGCCAACATCGATACTAAATCGACCCCATCTAGCAGGCGTCCAAACAGGATATTCTATTTTTTGTTGTTTCAAATTTGCCAATTGTTCTTTCTGTGATTTGTGTTTGCTAACTAAATATGGGGTTTGTCCAGGTTTTAATCTTTTCAGCAACCCTGGCTTGTTTGTTAACACTATTGCTGTAGTCACTCCGTCTCCATCATGAATTAATAATTCTTCTCCTTTGTAGTATGGCTCTTCTGCCAAAATAAATATTTCCCAACAGTAAATTAAAAAAATCCATATCCATGTAATAGTCGCTTTAAAAACGCTGAACAGGTTTGCAAATGACCATTTGCTCACAATAGTGGTTGTTGAAATGCAATCAAATAATGGACTAAATCCCCAATATTTAGTTGCACCCATATTTAAAAAAATGTCTTGGCTTAATTTTATGTTATGTATCAATATAGTTTAGTGCAAAGATTATTTAATTTATAAAAATACAAAAAACTTTTTTTGAAAATCAGATCTTATTGAAACAAATACTTTCATTTAAATGCATTTGTATGACCACAGTAACTTCCAGGAAAAATCGCTTTTGTGCAGACCCAAAACATCGTTTTGCTTATAGGCTCTTGACATTTCACATATTCGGTTTCAAAAGACATTGATTTGCACTTTTCACAAGTTTGAGAGTTTTTGGTAACATCAGAAGAAAATGTATATTGTGGTTTGTTAGAAAAAAACTTGAATGACATTTTTACTTCTTTATTATAATCATTTATACGATTTGATACATATACCCCAAACATTTTGAAAACATCAAAAAATAAAACACTCAAGCTGAAAACTTATATGGGTCTCCATTAAAATAGACCTTTCTGAAATACATACTGCTATTCATGGGATCATCATACAATTCTGGCAGCTTTCCTTCGTTCTTTGTTCCTTTATTAGAATAAGGATATCTCCATCCTGAGTCGGCATTGTCAAGCATAACCATACGACTCAATTCCATAAATCTATCAAATACTTTCAAATCATTGTCGATGCGAACTGGTACTATCAAAGTGTCTTTGAACCAACCATTATGTGTTTCTTTTGCGATCTGTGGTCCTATTAACTCTGTTTCTGTTTGAATGGCTTCGTATATGCTTTTCACTCCGTTATATGTAGTTAGTTTTTCTTTGGGAAATGTTGACAAATCAATCTCAAACATATTGGGATGATCATGGGAATCTGGTTGTTTTGATTTTATCACTGTAATAAAGGACGATGTGTTTCCGGTAAAAATTGGCACTGGATTGGGTGCTGGTGTGTGAGGAGTGTGTCCTGCAATTCTGTTCATTTGATTTTGTGGTTGTCTGCTCTGCATTTGTTTGATTTTGTCACTTGTTTGTATTTCCTGTGGATTCTGGTATTTGTATGATGATTTTGCTTTCGGTGATCCGCTTTTGACCACATTCGCATTCTTGCCTAAAAGTGCAAGTGAAAACGATTTGCCATTGCTTCGATATGCCGCTGTCCCATCAGGATTCCTTGCAACTAAAGGTAAAGTGCTCATTGTCGATTTGTGAAAAAAATTGAAAATTATAATAATAAATTATGTCGGTTTTGAAAAACTTCTTTGTAAGCGGAAACAAATTTTTAACAATATAAAAATATAGCGAAAATATCAAATATTTTTACGCATAAAAAGTGGGTTATGTTGAAGAGAAAAAGATATGCTACTCCATTGACAAATGATATTATGTGCATCAACGATTTGGGATTTGTCACATACAAGAATATAGATATTGTTGACGAAGAGCTTCAGATGGAAAACTTTTGGAAATTGTTGGTGTCCAAAACAAAACAAACTATAACAGATCAGATATGTAACATACTATGCATCACAAACTACAAAATCAAGTCGCAAACCAAGAAGATGTGTTCCGTCTTTATACCCACATCAAAAATAACATTTACAAATGGGATAATGATACTGTATATAAAAAACCATGACAGGTCATTGTCTATTCTTGGTGCAATCAGACAAGACGACCCTGCTTTGTTATTTGGACACATTGTACCATTTGGAACACTGATTTCCAATACCAAATTAACAGAAGAATACAAATCCATAAGAATGAACTATTTATATACAAAACTGAATGAAATACATGCATTAAATCATAACGTCCCGCAATCAATAGATTATGATATGGACGTGGACGCACCTGTACAAGAAATCAAGAGCACAATACAATTGCTTTTATTTGATGAATACCAAAAACCACCTCGCATCAATTCGTTTGTTACAACATTTTTGTTAAACACTCGTATCAAAAGCATATACGAAAACAGCGAACAAAACATACAATCGAAATGGTACACATTGGCAAAAGAAAGACCTATAGAAGCTATGTTTGCAGATTTTCTGATATGCATTGCATCCAGTAGTTATGAAGCATTAAGGAAGTCATATATAGAAGGTTATGCATCATGTGCTTCGATGAACATTCGATCACTAGAAACTCCTTATGAACGACAACATGCATTTACTTCAAATGGATTTGTTCTTGATCCAAAAATACTGTATGATAAATATGGGCAAAATGTGGATAGTTATTTTTATGATGTTGTTAGAAAAAGAACAAAATTGAATATAGAACAATGTAAAAAACGCTTTAACATAGAAGAAGACGGGTCAATTGGAGACATTGCGTTTATAGATGAACAAAAGTATTCTTGGCTTGTCGAGTACTTGAAAAAAATATACATTTTATTGCAACAAATAATGAATAAATACGAACTTTAAAGTTCGAGTTTTCCTTTAGTGTAAACAATTTCTCCTTTTCCATTGGTTTCTTGCACAATAAATGTGCGTTTGTAACCAGGACTTGCATCTGTAACAACTTTCTCCTCTGTTTTATTGGCATTGATTGGAACTAGTTTGTTTACTATACTACCGCTCATAATGTCCAAGGCGTGTTGAATGAGTACGGCCATCTTAAAATCCGTAATTTCCCATAAATCAATCATTTTATGTCTGTATTCCATAGCCCTTAGTTTGATCTTAGTAAATCTATTCGTTTTAATAGCATTTGCATATGCAAATATCGCACTCGGTTCTGCCACTTGTTTTTGTTCCACCAGTTCCTTGTCATGAACTATCAATGGATTTATTAAATGAATAATATCTCCACTTGGTTTTTTGACTGACAAAATACACGGATTAAATTCTATGTCATGTAACAAGTCCCTATCTGATTCATCTAGTGGTTTCCACATTTTTGGAGTCACAAAAGACACCTTGTTCTCAAACCGCTGAATCAATTTCTCTTGAACATACATAATATTGTCAAGATTGAATACAATGTTTTTTTCGTGGAACGTAAGTATGCCTTTTTTGGTTTCTATGGAATCCAAAGGAACACAACTGCATCCCATCACATGAGATAGTTCGTTTTCGTTTTCAAACAAGACAATCTCCATTTTGGGCGCAACAAACACGTGGTATTTTGTTGTATATAATAATGGATAAATAACCCAATGCATTCCTATTTGGACAACAATATATATTGCACCAATAACAAATACTAGTATAGCAATGCGTTTGCCACTATACTTCAAATCTCCTTTTAACTTTTCCCAGTTTAACCAAAATATTCCCCACCATTCATCTATTGTTTTGTTTTTTCGACAGACCAAATATAATGAAAAATGTTTAAAAAATGTAATAGTATTGTATTTGAATACCGGCCTAAAAATCCAACGTCCCAGAATCCAAAATAATATAATAAAAACAGCAATTGTTTTGTATGCGACAGTTTTTATTTTGCCAAGTGCCTCCATCTTATTTTTAATTGCCAAATATTTACGGCTTTGTTTTTACCAAAAAAACTAGTTTTATTTTAAATAGTAAAAACAATGTACATTTTTTTATAATCAAAATATTTTTACAAAATACTTTTTATCAAAAACTATGGAAGAAATACCAATTGATATAAAAAACTTGGATATTGAATATACTAAATTTGCTAAATATCTCAATGATACCAGTCCTGAGGAAATAGAAAAAGCAAAACAGACGAATCCTAACGTTTACGAACAATTGGATAATCGCACAGTTTCGCTCGAAGAATTACAGCCCATTCTCAATATAAACTGGAAAAAGAATGAAAAACTTTCTTTAATAGAAGCTATTGGATACCATCCACATGTTTTGGACTTGTATCAACAAAGCAAAGATGTCAAGCCCGAAGCAATCACCAAAAAAGGTGTTTTGAGTATAAGGACGCTTAGATCTAAAATCAATAAATACTATCCTCAATGGGATTTGATTCCTACTACAAATATTATTGATTTTATACGAATGATACTGATTTACGATGGAGTCAGTAACAAAAAAGCGTTTGTTCGTTCTGAATCTAATTTCAAAACACAAATCACTCCCGAAGAAATTGGCAATATATTTATAAACTTGGTCGGAGTTATCAAAAACCTTACACCGCAATCAGTAAAAGTTTGGGTTAGTTACGTAAACAAAACATGGAGCAAAACTCTTCCTAAATCAATAGGAACATTATTTGATCAAATTATTAAATTCAATGTGGCTGAAAAAGAGTTTGTATTTGTATCCTCTCCCGAAGTCATTGCCGATTACATTAATACTACTCCTAGCAATGAAAATTTATATTATGCATTCAAGTCCTATATTTCCAGACTTCTCATTTTCAACAACTTGAATCCCGTACCTGCGTTGTGTGTGGATTTTATCACAGACATATTTAACATTCAAGTATTGTTATTATGGTCCGACAAAGAAACTCGAGCTCTACGTTACTTTCTAAGCACAAGTGATACGTTAGATACAGATAGATTAACAATTTATGATATCATTACAAGAACAAAAAATTATCCTTATGCATACAATCCACTCATTGCGTTTGCTTGTAACGGAAACAATCAATTTTCTAAAATTCTGTATGTTAAAAAAACTGCAAATCCTACTGCAGTAGGAAACGTCAAGGCATTACGATACAAGACCGAAAACAATCTGGACTATATTTCAACCATATTCAAATTTATGATTTTGATGCACAATACCTCCAGATTTTCTTATATTATACCAGACACCTTATCAAAAGCTATTAAATCATATCAGACCAAAAATCGGATTCCGTTGATTGAGCTTTATCAACATAATGTCGTTGAGCCGTATACTGGAAGAACAGATAAAGACGCATCGAAGCCTCTTGATAAACATTTTCAAAGAGGCATTACTCAGAACATCATACAAAACAATAACACAGAATATAATACATTCACATGGCTTACATTGCTTAGATTATACAGATTTTTGTCTATCAAAACGGCGTTTTTGGAAATTGATAATTCTGATATCAAATTCAAGGAAATGCTAAACTTTTCTGAGTCCGAGATAAACAAACTGTTTTATTTCCCTGTACAACCAAAATTGCTGGGCAATTCTATAAGTGAACCATATGATACTTTAAAAACATACACTGATAGCAATGAGTTTATCAAACAATATGTATCTGAACTGCATTTTATACCAAAAAGCACTGGATATGGAACCGATATTAATTCTCTTGAATTAAAAATGTTCATGAAATCAGCACCAATATACAAATCCAGAAGTATCACCGAATCTTTATTTCACGTTGACAACACTGCAGTATTGAACAAATTTAGATGGAACAATCCTGCGTTTGCTTCTGAATATGAAAAAATATTAAATCTTACAAAACAAACACTGACTGAAGAAAATGGGCAACAATATATTGATTATTACACCCAAGGAAATACGGATGCAGAATTCTTATTTTCGAACACAGCTGAATCAAGTATCTCTATACCCGATTTGGAAAAGTTGGCGAACCAAGAAAACGACGAAGAAGAAATATTTGAAAACACTTCTATTTTTGATTTATCTTCCAATCCAAGCATAAGCCAAGAGCCACCATCTCCTGGATTGCCAGACGTAGATATTCCTCCCTTAATAGAAACTATATCTCCTGAATCATCCCCTTCATTTGTTGCCACAAAACCTTTTTCAGAGACGGAACAGACTCCACCAGAAAGCCTAGAAAAAATAAATAAAAATATTCAAAAACAAGGTAATTATAAAACTAAAATACATAATATATAACACCAAAAAAAGGAACCTTGATAATAATTTATTGATTACCATACATGGCAGAAGTTCCGTTGTTTGCAAAAATACCTGAAGATGAAGACGAAGAAGAGGAAGTTGATTTGTTTGTGGCAGAAAAGATATTAAACGAGACTCCTTCAAACGATCAGCCCCAAGAAATTTCGAGTGAGCCAGAGTCTGCTACAGCAGATTCTACTCCTCCATCGTCTTCTGATGAATCAACCCCAGAATCTTCTTCAGATGATTCGTCATTGTCTGTATTAAATACATTGATAAATCAACAACCGCCTCAAGTAATTCCTCCTGCAATTTCTAAGCCTACGGTTCCGGCAACGAATTTGCCAACAATTGCAAGCACTGTTTCTACTCCAGCTACTCCTTCTGCACCGACAACTCCATCTGTACCAGAAACCATTGCAAGTATTGTGACTGCTCCGATTACAATAGCTGCAAGAACATTTTTGGGATTGACGGACATATTTTTAAATGCTTTTAAGCAAATTTCTTCGACTGTCTTTGAAGATACTGATCTTGTACGTTTAGCCGCCAAATACAAAGCTGTGTATTATTCAACTGGATGGATTGTTGTTCGTGTCAATGGGGTCTCATATTTGATTGAACTTGCTCGCAACACAAAACCTAGGCCTACTGTATCTGTAGGAAGAGTTTTGCGCTGGCAACAGGTGGCTAGTGGAGTTGGACTTGGCAAAGAAGTACAGACTCTATTTGACAGATATGTAAAGCTGTTTAACACTGCGCGATTTGGAGACAAATATGTAGTGCTAGGAGTAGATTTTATTGCTATTGACCACGAATATTTAGAGTTTAAACCTGGAAGCTATTATGCAGAAACCAACTACAAACGTAATCCTATGCCAAAAGAACACATCGAGGCATTGCAAGCAAATCCTGGTGTTATTGGAACACTGGAAGGAATTTTTAAAGACATTATAGAATTGTCTCCATTTAGAGTAATTACTCCTAGAGTATCGCCTGCTGCTTTTAAGGTGTATGAAGAAAGTACCAAGACTCCCTCTGAATCAGGAAATCCATCGAGTTCATTACCTGAATCATCTCCTCCTCAATTGAAACTCAAAGTGTTGCCTGCATACATCTATACAAAACAACAATTAAAAGACTTGGTTAATTTGAAAGAAAAAGCCTTGGGAGTTTTGGATGATATTACCTTAACATATTTTGAAGCAAACACTCTTTTTAAACTGTTGGTAGAAAGAGCAGACAATGCCTCATATGTAGAAGCATTTACTCTTGCAGATGAAGCGGTAGTTTCCAACTTTTTGGAAGTATTTAGAACCAAACTTCTTGAGATTACAGATCAGCACAAAAAAGCGGAAGATTTATACGAAAAAATATTAGAACCCAAGAATTTCGAAGATGCTTCTTCAAAAAATACGGAATTGAACGACATTCATGCTTCAATCGATATAAATCTTGCTCAAATCCGATATACGAAATGGCCTAAAGCCTTAAAAAGTCCGGATGAACGCAGTGACGATCCTGAAAGACAGCAGTATATTGATGCTGCAAAAACATATATTATTAGAATGCAGGCTCATTTTATGGAGATGGAGCAAATTTTAGAATCGGAGCAAACTACCTTTAACACTGTTTCAAAAAATATGGATTCTGAAGAAATCAAACAACTGATGCAAATAAAAGACCAGTTGAAATTTGACATAGACGAGACAAGAGCAGCGATTTCCAATTCAGAAATGATGTATAAAAACGTTAAAGTAATGGCACCGTCCACCATTAGTTCATATGTGACATATTTCCAAAATGTGGTTGCTCTTTACAACAAATCAAAGAAAGCCGAAAAGCAATTTGCTCGTATTGTTGAATTGGATATCAAGCCAGAAATTAAAGTTATTACTGATGTAGGAACCATACAGAATCTTGTGCAGTCCGGATTTGACGAAATAAACAAGATTTCTGATATGACAAAAAAATTTGTGGTCGTGTTTGAAAAGGTTTATACTGATCCGGATTTGAACCAAATTGCATTAGGATCAGTAGGAAACGTTCTTGCCTATCAAGCAACAATCGAGCATCATTTGGATGAAGCCAGAGCAGGACTGAACTCGCTTCAGGATATAACTATTGTTAGTACTATGAACAAATCAGCATTGACCAATGCAGAAAGACATATTAATTTGGCAAAGATGGTTCTTAAAAAATTACTGGAAGATTATGAAATTGAAGAAGAAACATTGACGGCTAAAAATAACTCTCCATCAAGTGCAAACATAAGTAATCAACCAGAATCAACCAAAGGAGGAAACGCCTTCATATGCTTGGAAGTGGATCAAACTGAAGTGCTTTACAATTTATTAGACAAATTACAAGAAGATATCCGTGCTCATGTAAATAAAGCACTCGAATTTGAAGCGTTTTTCAATGTCAATCATTTTGTTGGTGCAGAAGACAAAATAACGGCTGCACAAGGGAAAAACTATGTGGAAAAACAAAAAAGTTCTTACATGAATGCATACAGAACCGCTCTGCAATATGTAGAAGACGGATTCGAAGAATTGAACGAATTTGGTGATATTATGAAAGCTGACGATTACATAACCAGTGCCAAGGAAAAACTCAATGAAGGAGATTCTCTTTATAACAATGTTGTCGAAGCCAGTGCTTTATTTTTTAACCGTCTCAGACAACGCGAAAAAACAAAGTATTTCATGGTTTAAAAAATTAGTCAGTCATTTTATTTTGTATTAGGAATAAAACATTTTGTTTAAGTTTATGTTTTTGAACAACCATCTCAATCATATCTCCAATTTGGGTCTTCTTTCACCCTTGCGCACATTCTAAGTGCGCCGGCCACTTCAAAGCAATTCTTTAAGCATTTGCAAGCCGTGATTTCGAATTCAGGTCTGTACACTTTTTTGTCTCCGTCTGCATCGCATTGTCCTACGACATTGTCCGGATTGTCATGTGCATAATGTTTTTCTGCAGGCAGGAAAAATTTGTCCCAGGCTTTGTAAATCCATTTGCCATCTAGGTATCTGTTGTCTCCTTCTCCTTCTCCAAAGCTTTCAAAAAGGCAATCAATTGCTGCCTTTCTGGAATACACACAGTTTTTGAAGCCCTCTTTGTCCAATTTGCAGCTTTCCGAAGCCAATGTAACTCCCAAACATAGAATAGCGATCAGGATTATTTTTAGCATTTTTGTATTAACTTTCATATAATAAAAAAACCCACAAATGTATATAAACAATATTATATTAAAAATTTATTTTAATATGGCAAACCATTGCTCTGATAAAGAATGCAAAATGCTCGAACAGGTTTCATTGAAACCTACTGACGACATTGTTGACATGTTTATGGACAACGAAGACGCAAGCATGATCTTTTGGGATACGGTAGAACAATCAGGTCTTACTGATACATTAGTAAAAGACAATCGGGCAAATCAGTACGTGGCACTTGATGAATTGAAAAGGAAATGGCCCAATGAATTGTCGTTTATTTTATCATCGGAAAAAGTTGCCTTTTATGATGCATTTTTAATCGATGATGTAACTCCTTTTTTGGAGATTTTGGACGACAAATTTAAAAACATTACGTTTAAAAAAATAGCATTGAATGAGGATGATGAAGAATCGGAACAAGATCTGGAAGACGTCCAATTTGAAGCGAAAAAACAAATTATTTCTTACATGCATTCCAATCACATTTGGTCTTTAATGTATGTTCCTAATTTGCTAAAAACAATCAAATTAAGAGATTTTGGATATATATACGAACTTCTGTGCGAAAAAAGCTTGCATACTAGACAATTGTTTGTTGAAGTGGTAAATAATTTATTTCTTTATGACAAACCTTTGGACCAAACAAAAGATTTAGAAGACAGATTTGAACTAGGAGAAAGACTAGGAATAGTGTTTAACAGTGTGAAAATGGAATGGATGAACGTGATTGTTCTTTTGAAAAAATTTGATTTATCTAGTGCCATTGCCTATCCTGGTCCAATGATAGTCAAATATTTGTACTCTATATCATCAGAAGAACAACAAATCAAGCTAGCGACAGACATTACTTATGTCAAGGAAAAATACATTGAAACGATTAAAAATACAAAAGAGTACAAGGCTTTTATTAAAAAATACTATTTAAAGGATTGTGATCATTGAGTTGTAAAACAAGTTGTGAATGGATTTGCACATCCATCTGAATAAATTCCATTGAGTTCAAATACTGGCACATCCACTTGTTCTGCACCCATCTTTTTTATTTGATTCATAACATCCTGACATGTCAAAATATCTAATTTGCTTTCGGGAATATCCCATAATCCAGCCTCTCTCATTGCCATTCCAACCATTCTGGTACAGGTAAGTTTGTTTGTATCTACAAATGGATCCCATGCTCCGCAAAACAAATAATATGCTATAACTGCACATGGATAACACCAAAACCCTCGTTTGTCATATTGTTTCAAGCTTTCGAGCAATTCTGCACAACAATCTATCATTTGTTGTACCTTTTCATGAGGAAGGTTACATTCATATGCAACGTAATATTTCTGATTGTAAACCATGCCAACAACACTTTCAATACCATTTCTTCTTTCGGTTACTCTGTATGTAAGGCCAGGTGCATCTGGAAAGCATAGTTCTACATGTGTAAAATCACTTTGTGTTATCAGTCTTGCACTAACATTTCCAATTGTATCTTCTTTTCCTAGTTTAGAAGTATCAGCAAACATAAACAAAACAGGCCTTGTTGGAGAAGTTGGCATTTTATATAATTATGCAATAATTTAAAAAACAAGATCGTAATTTTTCGTTGTTTCTATTTTTTTCTGGAAACATTAATAATTACTTTTAGCAATTAATAATAATCTTCCAATTGTTTATGCCAAAAGCAAAAACCTGTTTTAAAACACAACCTGAAAAATGCCGGATATTACTATACATATCAAGTATGAAACTATGCGGCCACTTGATAGGACCAATCCTGCAGATTGGTGTGTATTGGCGGTTTGTATAACAGCAACTGCAATACTCGTAGGATTTCTTTTAGCAGCATCAAAATACAGAAACAGGCCAAACATAAAAATTAAAAATTACAATTCGATCATATTAATGTGTATAGGTAGTATAATACAGATTTGGGCTGTTTTTATCAGTAATGGGCATTTAGTATCCATAAAGTTTTTCCAAATGCTTATGACACTCCATTGTCCCGTTTTTGATTTTTGGTTGCCATATGTGTTTGGCTTTTCCTTTTGGTATATTGGGCTTTGTCAACGCATGTCAAGTCACGTGCTTATTTTTAGTATGGGAATTATGGGCGGCACAAAAAACAAAATTGCTCGAAATACGATCAAATTTGTATTGATATGGACAATATATATTTTTATTGTATTGACTTGCATTGTACTTGAAATAACACAAGGTTCCCATGTAGACAAGAAATATCATTGGTGCACTGCAAACTTATATTTCAAAGGGGCTGTAATAATATGGATTAGTTCTTGCACAATATTGATGTGGGTGATGATTATCATGCTAAGCAAAAGAAAAGAAAAAATAACTACTTCCTATTACGAAACAAGAAACAGTTTGATTGTATGCACTAGTTTTTTGATTGTTTTGACTTGTTTGAATTTTATGGGAATCCTTACATTTTGGTGGGGACGATCCATCTACACAATACTAATAGCTTCTATGTATGTGTTTTCTATATGGTGTTTGGTATACAAGCCCATATACACATATATGTTCAAATCTCGTGCAGAAATTTATGAAATGGAAGATATATATAGAGAAATAAGTGACAACAACGTTTACACTATCAGAGACGAAAGCATCATGTTGTATTGGCTTGAAGAGCTCTTTACCAAATTTGCCACAAACAACGTCAATTGCTGTAATTACATAGGGCCAATAGATATAGATGAAGATTATCATCCAACTGCTGATGAAGTAGAGTTAATAGGAAAAAAAACTACAGAATACAAAAACAAGATGGACGATTACTATTATGATTTGTTTTTTATTCGGGTGCAAGCAGCCGAATGGATTATACAAGATAAATTTAATAATCAAAATATAGAATTCCCAGACGAAGAAAACAACACATTCTTAAAAGATGCGGTTGTTAAAGAATCGTTTGTATATAACGCACTTGCCATTGTTGAATTATATTATGCTATTTTGCATCTAAAATACTGTGAAAACGAGAAAATGAAAAAGCAAATGGCACAACAAATTCTAGACCGTCATTTTCATATCGATATTTTGTTATTAAACCAAATCAAAACGGACGATTTGCCATGTAGTGTTTCCATACCAATCGATGTTCGAAAATCTCACACAATACCACTTTCGTCCTTAAATATAATAGAATTGTACAAACAATACAAAAAAGACGAAATGATAAACTATCAACGCTTATATGCGTTAGTAATGTGTATTATAAATCGCCTTTGGTTTGTTGAGTTTTCTACTGATAGGGATACAGTAAACAAAGTATCGTCTATGTTTGCTAAACATGGTGTCCAGGGCGCCCTTGACGAAGAAGGCGCTATTGATTATGTTATGACGGAATTAAAACGAAAACAACACGACTACTACAAAACCCATTCTGAAGAAGACTTTTTATGATTTCAAAAAATAAAAAATTATTGTTAAGTTTTGTATTGTAAATAAAAAATCCGGTTTTGGGAAAAGTCCCCTTATACTTATTTTTTATAGATATTTTTCATTCAAGAAAAGTACGATAAAAACAAACAAATTGTGTGAAGAAAGGTATAGATATTTTTGTATACGGGAATAATATCATCTGGTTAGGCTAATAGTGTTGGGTTTGATCAGGTTTGAGTGAGAGATGACTGATATTACGGACCTGCCAAAGCAGGAAAACGTTGCAAATCAGAAATCACGCGTTTCTGGATGGCCTGACGATGTTCAGTACAATGAAGTGTATCATGAAGTTGATAAAGTATATTCGTTGAACATCCCCTTTGATCAAATATATGATCATGGCCAGAAAATGGGCAACTACAAGTTGACCAGTTATTCTCAAAACCGATTTGTTTTTATGCTGATGTTTTTGCATGCGGTAGAGAAAGCGTGTATGGTAATTGGGTTGCCCGGAGTGACCGAAGCCAATCGCAGATCGAATGTCGGAATGAATGCACGCGGAGGAGCTGTCAAGAAAATTGTAGTGGACAAGCAAGGAAATGTAATCAGATCGAATGGGATGGCTACCAGCCAAAAAATTATTGTGCCAGACGGGCTTGCAAACATAATTTCAAATACCAATGCGGTGATGTCGAAATTACTTGATTGCAAACGAAAACTGCACGAAACAAACATTCAGCAAATACCAAATATTATACAAGCAAGTGTGAAACAATCAACAACACTTTATAAAAACATAGAGAAAGCGATTGAACGAGGACAGAATCGAATTCCGACAACAAACTCCAATGAAAGAATTGAAAACAATATTATACAAGACGAAGAAGACAAAGTAGAAGGGAAGACTATTTATCTCCCACCGATTGAAGTTGTAGTTGAATACATACAATCTTGCAATTTGGCATGGAAGAAAAAAGTGTTGAAAAACCTGACAGAAAAGAAAAAACAAAAAGAAGTAGAAGAAGCAGAGAAAAACCCGATTGCCATGAGAGACATTTTGCTTGATGATGAAGACGATGAAGACAAATTTGCTTTTGATGACTATGAAGATGACGATTATGACTTAAAAGGCAAGAGAAGAAAACTGGATATAAGCACAGATGAGAACGGAGTTAGTATGATGGATATTTCATTCGATTCCAATTCACAGCCCTCTTTTATAGATGAAAAAGAGATGAGATTGTTTGATGAGATTTGGGGAAGTCAAGTTACTAAATCAATGAAGAATCCCAAATTCAAAGCTTTTGTTGATGCTTGTTCAAGATTGTATGGGACCGGTTGCATTGGAATTACGATTCATGTTTTGATACGGACCCGCATCGATTTTGCGTCCATTATAAACGATACTTTGCGAGAGAATATGGCAGAATATGCTACTTCTATTAGAGCAACTGCTTCTTTGAGCAAAAAACAGCAAGCATACTTGATTATTGGAAACGAAAACTTTACCGGAGAAGAACATGAAAACGATGACATCTTTTCAGAATTTTTGGACAATGGAAACAATGAAGGACATGGGAATAAGCCGAAACAATTGCCTACTTTGAAGAAAAAGGACAGGAATACCAAAAACAATGCAAAACTATATGAGTATGAATTGTTTAAAATTATTCGCAAACCAGAACACTGGGGAAAATTGTGTGATTTGTATACAAAGGATTCGAGATTTGCTGCAAGAGAAAACGAATTATCTGTTGATTATTCGTTTAAGTATGGACCCGGTAATCCTTTGAATGCAAATGAAGTGTTTACTTTGTTGAATGCTATTAGAGATCGTTCTCATTTGTGTCATCCAGTACAAGATTTGGACTACTGGACACATGTACCAGAGACGTATGTTGATTATGAACAATGCAAACCAGGAGAGCCATTTACTCTTCGCATTCCTGGAGCACATGTGATTCTTCAACCAGAATCCATATTTCCAGCAAATTTTATAGAAAAAACTTTACCTCATGTTGATCAAGCATTATATAGCTCAATTGAAAGAATGCATCCAGCTATTTGCAATAAGAACCACGAAGCAATCGCTTTAAGATTACATCATGGTCCAGAATACCCATATGACCCAAGCGTCATACCTCCTCCTAAGGTAGGAGAGAAATATCTTACTCTAAACGAAATCAAACTTGCAAAGAAATGGCTGGATGCATTCAAAATTGATTACTATAGTACAGATTGCTTTTCAAACATCCCCAACTTTACAAATGGATTAAAAGATGCCAATGTAAGCAATAAGATCAAATCATTAAAAGATTCCATTAGAGGCGAAATGTCCAATACCAAAAACAATCTGCTGGAGATTCCTTCTTTTATTCAATATGCTCATCCAAGAGAAATTATCAAAGAGATTAGAAAGTTTTATAGAAATAGAAAGCAAGTGAAGAACCAGATATACAATGTTATGAAAATACGGTACAAACAAAACAACCAGCCACTGCCCTCTGGTGCAGAGTTGAATATGATATTGGAAACAGAAACCAGAATGAAAATAGATTACATAGCACAAAGAAATGTGGAAATGAGTTATACTAGTTTTTTGTTAGAGGAATATGGTAATTTTATGAATGAGCGAGACGGTTATTTGATTAATCATCTTGAAAAAATCAATACCAATGTATTGTCAGGGCTTAACAAGTCATTTACTCTTATCAGTAATAATGTAAAAGCCAAACGAGCCATATACAAAATGTATCAGAAAAACGCATGTGATTTGTATGATTTGACTGCCAGAGGTTCTCATTCAAATATATCTGATGCAGGATTGGTTTTGGTTGAGCATCAGAATCTTTATCGAACAGCCGAACCGGCAGCCAGAACCACTTTTTACAAATATGATATGAATTTGTCCAATATGCATAATGTACTGGGACAATTTTTATATAGCTACAAAAACTTTTACTTTGGATTCCGCCCAGGACTTATTTATTTCATTTGGATATGCAGTTTGGATGGAACCCGCCACAATTTTGGCACTCATATGGATGTTATGATTCAAGGAGATGGTGCTAACAGCAAAAGTTTATCAGCAAAAGTAGTTGCTAATGATTTGCGCGCAAATTTGGACAACAATGAAGAAGGAGGGATTTCTTTGCGATCAACCTCTCAAGAAATATTTGCTTTTAGTGCAAAAGCAGATCAAGTGGATACCAAAGGGCTTACAAACGATATGTTTATCGTAGATCACGAGATGAATTTGGAGAATCTCAAAGACAACAAAGAAGGAGGAGGTTGTAATGCTGCTTGGAAAAAGAAAATGGACGATCATGTGGCAGTGACCATGGCTGCCTATTTGGATAATGGTGATGTGAAACTCCGAATGAGAAAAAAGGAAATGATAGGAACCACTACAAATATATTGAATCATACATTGCATGGAGTGGAACAATCCGGTGTCCAGAGATCGTTACAAGTTACAGTGACTGACCCAACAAATATTGATGAGAGGATTCAGGACTCTATGACAAAAGAATCAAACAAATCAAAAGAAGATATTGATACCAAAAAGAAGATGAATACTCAACACCATATTTTACAACAAACTAAATACCATTTGGACAAATTGATTCGTGCTAAAGTAGTTGTCACAAGCTCATTTGTTGGAATGTATGTGATTTTTAAAGTATGCGATGACTTGACCAAGAATATAGGACTGGAAATTAATCCAAGGGCAACAAAGTATTTATTGCTAGGCGGAATGCTGTATGAATTTTTGGATGTGTTTATTGGGGAATTCTTTTCTCCAGGAGGACGATTTTACAATAAGCCTATTACAACAGATTCCATTTGTGCATTAGAACCTTATTTGTATATGAATAGTCATCATGTAGTAGCATCTATTGGTACATTCTTTAGACATGTAATCCCTCAGGGAATATCTGAAGTCAGACTTGCACTTAAAGAACAGCTGAGAGTTAACATTACTATGGCTCCTGGTATTACTTATGACAACTTGTTTAGAAGGAAATGGATGTCTGCAGGACAGAATGACGAAACTCCTGAACACGACAAAAATGAAAGAGATAAAGTCAAGTCTTCACATAATGCCCGAACCTCAAAGTCTATTATTGATTGGCAATATGTGACATTCAAGAATAGCATAACAGATTTAGCAGCTAAGCTTGTGGGATATATGAAAGGAGGAGAAATAGGTTCCACTGAAGCCTATGCTGTGCGACATGTTCAGTATATATTGTGGAATTTGACTAGAACATACATAAGATCACACAAATATCATTTTGATAAAGTTGATTTAACCAAGCCGCCTGTAAGAGTAGGCAAAGAAAAATTTAATATCCCTATTGCTGAAATTGATGAACATAGGAATGAAATCCATATTTCATGGGAGTTTTTGAATTATGCTCATTATGATATTGATGTGTGCTTAAAGCGTAGTCTAAGAGAAATATTTAATACAGAGCACCAGCCTGTATGCGATTATATGTGGGGATATTTGAATGATTGCACTCCGTATTTCACAACCTTGCGTTTGGGCAAAGGAATGACTTCGGATTTGGATCAACAAATTCCCAAAGAAAACACTTGCAAAAAGAAAATGATTTTTCCTAACTTGAATTTTGTTTCTAAAAAGCACTTGAAATATATTGCTCAAGGCGGTCTTACAAAGGACACTGCAGATAGTATACTCAAGGAAAGAAAGGCGTCTATTATTGTGGATACCTCTTTGGATTTATATGGAGCCATGAAACATGCAGAATTATGCCATTTTCCATGCACAGAGAAAATGACCAGACGAGAAATGCTTTCTAATGTATACAATTACAATGAAATTTTGACAAAGGCAACTGCTGTGGCAGAGAATATGCTTGACATGAACGACAAAGAGAAACGCATTTTCAAAAAACTTGTGAAAGATGTTATCAAGCCATTCAAGGAGAAAACAGAACAGAAAAGAATACAAAGCGAAATAGTAGACAGTATTCCTGCAAATTTTCAATCCCATCAATACGCAAATAATATAGATGATCAATGTACTGACAATTCTGAAGAATCTAAAGCAGTGCGCAGGATTTTGGATGCAGTTGACAATACAGAAGATGTTGATTTGCCATCCAGTGAATGCATGGTCCCTGTTTTCAGAAACGACAAAGAAGCACTTATCGAATATTATAAGAGTGTGAATACGGAGCCGTATGAAGCCGTACATCCTCAGTTTGAGTCTATGCAGCCGCATTGGGTTGCTTTGGGGCTTACATTTGAACAATACAAGACACAGCACACCACTCCATTGATTCGAGAAGACAAATATAATAGATGGAATGCATATGATGGAAAGGGAACGGATGTATACCCGAATATTATCATTGATGAAATGACTGAATTGAGAGAGACAAAGTCTAAAATCAATGAAATTATCAATGCAGAAACCCAGGAGGAATATGATGCATTGACTCAGGAAATTGGATTTATGGAAACTGTTACAAGTACATATGGTATTATTGGGGCGAATTTGGAATCGAGACTGCCAAAATCATGTTATCAGCTTGATATCAACAATCAGAAATCTGGAAGACCGGATATACCAGACAAAGGAAAGAAATCCTTTGGTAAGCAGAAACATAGAAAATCAAAATCCAAAAAGAACAAACAACAAGAGCCTCCTCAAATTCATCAAATGGAAGATATAGATAGTTCTAAATTAGTTAGCACAATGTCCCATTCAACTATTAGAATTAATGCCAATAATGCCACAAAAATATCGCACTTGGACGAACAAGATGATATGACAAATTCTCCTATTGAAATAACTCAAGATGGATTCCCTGGTACTTTGATAGATGTTGACAAAAAAAGATTAGGTCATAAAATTACAAATATTATTGACTTGGGAACACGTGAAAATATAAAACAATCGAAGAAGATTTTTGAAAAAAAGAAAAAAACAAGTATGGTTTTTATAAACGAAAAAGATGAACAACCATCTTGCGAAAAATCAAATAGTCCTATTCAAGTGGAAGTTGATATGGATTTTGATTGGGTCACAGGCGTGTTGAATGGCAATGTTATAGAATAATTTGAAAAAAATAAAATTTGTACTTTTTATTAAACATTTTGCAACACTACTCATTTAAATATTCCATTGGTAAGCAGCATCTTTTTATTTGGAATATATTTATCTATTCTAGTATTGTCACATTCGCTATCAGTACCGTTTTCCACTGTCCTAGCCGTTCGTTTCCCGTTTGAAACCGAAACCGGACAATCATCTTCATCGTCATTTAATTGAGACAAAGGCACAAATACAAACGTGCTCTGCTTGCAGCTTTTTCTGATGTATATCTTAATAAGCAAAGTGTTTGAAAACTTTACTGTAGGAGTGGCTAATGTATTGTACATGATTTCAAACCGTTCAATAAATGTCAATCCTTTTGATGCCAGATGGATGATAAATGCATGGTCAATGGATTTTAGTCCTGTAAAAGTAACCACATATTCCATTTCTTTTAATTTGTTTTCGATAAACATCCCGAGCTCAGGCATTGTGGTCTGCATGTGATATACACTTTTGATTATATCAGATACAACTTCAAAATCTGCCTCTTCAATTTCAGGAAAGGCGCTCTTTTTCATTGTAATCGTTTTGATAATTGCTATAGGAGGGAAATAATTTTTGTATTCTTCTGTAATTGCATTGAACATGTATATCCTTAACCAAAAATGTTTCCCATCATCCACTACAGTTTCGACATTGTACACAAGCTTTTGTCCGTTTTTGACTATGTTTTCTATATCACTCAACTTGATAGTTGCTGTTGGATATAACTTGAATGCACAGTAATATATTTCGTCGTTTACTGTAGTGACTGTATATTTGACATCCAAAAGCTTTCCACTCAAAATCAATAAAAAATTTTCAATTGCTCTTGCGCCCAGTGTTGTTTGAATGTCAGCATTGTTTTCGTTATGATAAATTGCTTTGGCTCTTACTAATGCCATGTATAATTATGATAAAATTGAATTGCAATTAAAAAGGTTTAATATTGTTCACTTTTTTTATTTTATACATATAACAAAATACTTTTATTCGTCTAAAAAAATGCCATAGCATCGTTGTTACAAAAATCATGAAACACTGAACCAAACAATAAAAACAAAAAAAATATGGCTCCGTACAAATACCATCGTCCATCTGTATACACTTTGATTGTGGTTGTAGTTTGTTTTTTCGTTTCATTCACTGATCCATACACAGTAAGAACATACTGATAATCTCTTGTATCTTCTAATCGATACAGTACACCGGTTTCATTTGCAACTTTTTTCCATGCGTTTGTTATTATCCCATAGTCATTTTTTTTGGTTGTTTTAATAATGTTTTGAATGGCTCCGGCACAATCTATTTCGTCTTTAAGTGATGGTTCGTATTTAGAAATTTGCTTATCCTTTAGTCCTTTCGCAACTAATTCTTTTGATGCAATAATTAATTTAAGCCTTGTTGAATCATCCGTTTCATTTAACACTTTCCAACTCATTTTCAATATTCAAATTTTTATTAATTAGATTCATTCGTTTTACAAAACCCCAATATATAAATAAAACCAAAAACACTAAACACATAAAAAAATAGTTGTTTTACGAAGCTGTTGGAGGAGCAGTGCCTTCTGCAATTTCCTTTGTCTCGTCGTTCAAATATTCAGTAAAATCATCAAACTCTCCATCTTTGTTTGTGTTTATCAAATCCTCTTCGTTTTGTGCTCCAAATACTGCTCCCATAACCGCTCCAGACTTTTGTCGTTCGGCTTGTTTGTAGATAAGCTGCAAATGCTCTTGTTTTCCTCCAGATGCTCTCAAAACATAGCCGCGCACTCCATACTTCATATCTTTCTCGTCACTTGCCTCACAGGCATAAGGGAAGAAGAAAAACACATTTCTTGCAATACATCCAGGCCATACCAAATTGACAGTAACTGGCAATTTATCCACTGGAGTTTTCTTTCCTTCATATGGCACATGGGTTATCAATTGCCCCTGTCCATTTGTAATTCTCCATCGCTCAAATGTGTAATTGAGCTTCTTCATGATTTCGATGATCTCATTACAATTATTCATATTATAATACCACTCATAATCTTTTCCAAAGGTTACATAATCTTTTTCTGTCAAGATTGGAGCGGCGTCTGTAGACTTTCCACTTGGAGAATTGTATTTGAATGCGTTCTTGCTTATTTTGATAATGGGCATAATTTCTTCTACCCCTTCTTCATTCAAGCAAGTCGCAGTGGTAGCCATCATCTTTCCACCATCAATAAATTTCTTTTTGGTGTTTGCAATAACAACAGGATGGTTTTCATCAATCAAAACCCCATTCTTATCTCTATCTTCACCACCATTCTTTTCTATCAAATCTTTGATTTCTTTTTCTTTCCAGGTTGCCTTGATGTCAGGATATACATCGGGCTTGTCATACATCTGCTCAAGGAATCGTATGCATGTCTCCCGGGTTGCATGCCAAAACATTTTTGCCATTTCCGGATACAATAAATTTTGCAGTTCTTCAGGATAAAACTTCCCACTGCATACATATGCAATATAATGCTTGTTCTTGTGAGGATAAACCCGTTCATTTTTTTTGGTCAGGTCTCCGCCCATACCAATCCCTCCAATAAACGATTCAATAGGAAGCGGCGGTGTGATAACCGAATAAAGCTTCTCATAAATTTTACTATCAAGCTTTTGAGTGGATTTGGGACCAACAAAGGCTACTTTAAAGTTGCCCAGATATCTAGATCCCTTGCTAGCAGCCACCATCTTCAATTTCCATCCATCAGGAAATCCAACTGTTCGTGCCCAGTCATCTTTGGGAATGACTCCAGAAAATTCCCATCGTCGATAAAGAGCCTGAACGATTTCTCTAAACTCCTCTTTCTTTTCGAAAAAAGACAAATCTGGTAATAATGATTTGGTTTTCACTCCTGAAGCAGTATCGTTCTTTGATCCAGCTGCTACTGTTGCCAATGAGTTTGGTGCTCGTTTCGTAGCTGCTCCAGCAAATGATTTTTGTTGCACTGGCTGTTCTGGTTCAGCTGCTTGCTCAACAGGCTTCTCTGGCTCTTTTCTTCGCCTAACTAATTGTTGTTCTTCTTCTCCTTCACTTTCAGACGAAGAATCAGAAGTATCTTCTTCTGCTGGTTTTTCTGTTCTCTTTTTCTTCACTTGTCTTGCCATCTTAGTTTTGTTAACAACTTTGCAAAGTAAAAAAAATACTATTAGCCAAATTCTTTTTGCTTTAAAAATTAATAATATTTTTCCCAATTGGGTTTTACTCAAATGGGAATTTTCCCAATTGGGAAAAATCATACGGACTTAAAAACACTTATACTAATCAGTTATAATTTCACAACCCCGTTTAAAAAAAGCATTTTAAAATGAGATGCCTTTGCAATAACCAAACTATCAAATCCCTCGTACCAACCGATTTTTCATTTACAAATAGCAAGGTTGAATGTGATGTCCAATGCAAAAAACTTACGCTTAAAAACTGCACTTTAGAAAAAAGAATTATGACTACTGATGTAAATGCAAAACATACAACAATAATCGGTAGTATCAAAACTGATACTATGAAAGTAAGTAACTGTGGATTGCCATATGAGATTCATGCAAAAGATTGCAAAATAAGCAAATGTCGTACACTTTACAAAAGTGGTACTAGTGTTTACAGTACTAATAGCAAAATTACAAATACAAGTGGAATTGTAAAAATATTAGGAGAAACCACAGATATAAACAATCTTACAGATGCACAAATTGTTGATATTAAGAAAAATGCTATTATTAGAAATGCGACTTTATTAAATATGAAGTTAGGCAGTGGAATAATATCAGATGTGCAATGTGAATATATACATTATACATTAAGTAGTCATTTGACATTGGAACGTACTTCGGTCGGAAAATTGCTTATAGTTAATAGCATTCCTGCTGGCGAGTTAGGTCCGGATATTTGTATCCAGCTACTAAACACTGACATTCTCGAAATTGTATATGAATCAATTGATCCGAATAACAAATTGGTTATCGAATACGATGAATTTTGTGAGTTTTCTAGTACTATTGGCAATGTAGAATACAGACTACTCAAAGAGAAAAAATTTGGATTGAAAAAACGGCGTTTGGCTGGAGCAATTTAACCAACAAAAAAATGTTCTTATTTTTTGAAAAAATAAAAAAAAGTTTTATGGTGTTTTCAAAACTTGTGTTTATCAAAATAGCTTTTCCAAAAAAAAACAGTTGCTAAAACAACAATGAGTACATTAAATAACCCACATGCATATGAATATAGCACAAATCTTCGCATGCATACCGAAAGACTTGACTTAGATGGAATGCAATTATTAATTGATCTATTACAAAAAACATCACCTCTTTTGAAAGGAATTAGTGACAATAGTGAACATATGGGATATATTCTTTTGGAAGATATTTCTCAAAGAGTATCAATTTTTAAACCTATCAAATTTATTTTGTACGGAAATGTTGATATATCTGGATATGGGAAAAAAGAATTTTTCAAAACACTCAATACTTGTCCGTATGTTTTGGTAACAATTCATTTTGACCATATAACAATAGAATCAGAGAGCATTTGGTGCCAAAAAAATGGATATGACGAACTTTATTGGTTAACAAAAGCACTCAAGTTAGAATTACATAAAAAAACTGAGGATCATAATCGTAAATCAAATGCAATTGTGTGTTTGATGAATGCTATGGATCGATGTTCAAATTTACTATGGAATTATATGCAGTGCCGATGAAACTGATATTATATATTTGTTTATTATACAAAAAGAAATATGATACATATTTTTTGCTAAAGTGTTGTTTCTCATACAATTAGTGGTTTTATTTTTTGAATTAATAAAACATTGGTGTTTTAAAAATTGCATATCGCAGAAAAGAACTTGTACTATTTTGAATGGATAATCCAAATGAGTATGGCGTTGAAATGAGTCGATTTGATGACAAAGAAAACGGCCTTGAGTTTTCCCCTGACCTTACAATACGACAACCTGTTACTACTTCTGCCAGAAAAAAATTCTGTATCAAAGCAACAATATCTCTGATTATTATAGGTGCAGTTGCCGTTGTGATAGCGTCTTTGGGGGCATGTGTATATGTTTACAATACATATGGCCAGGAACAACAGCAACCACAACCCAATTGTCATGGTCATATCAATAAGGAACAATGGGCGAAAGTGGACGAAGTTTGTCCTTTTCTGCATACAAAAGATAGTACTGTTGATTACTGCAATGAAGACTTAGACGTTTTCAATATGACCATCAAATCGGTTCATGCGTTGTACAGGACTCTTGACCAAATCAAATTTCCAAAATGTCCCAATTACGAAATCCTTGTGAAACATAATGAAATCGAATTAGGGCTATGTGAAGGAGTTACCATGATCATATCAGACAATTTGCTTATCATGAAGCAACGGCATACCAAAAAGGACATTATTCCCATGGACGAATCAAAAAGGGCCGTGTTTGAAATGGATGCTTTGGATCTGGATCATGGCGAAATGCTTGAAAAAATACTACAGTATTTAGATTACATAAAAATAACCGATGGATATGCATATGTAAAACAAAATCCTCATTGTAACTATGTCTATGCTTAGTGTACTTGTGTTCAAAAAATATTTTGCATGTGTTTTACTTTTTGGTCTTAATAAAAAAATTTTTTCTCTAAGTACTTTTTTGTAAATCGATTACCCAAAAAACTTCCATTATTTTTTTATTTGTTCAAAATCCAAAAACCTTTTGTAAGGCAAAGATTACAAACTCTGTCTGGAGATGCAGAATCTGCAATAAAAATTTTTCGTATTTTTCCTTAGGATTTTGTATGAAGATCGGATCTCCATTCAAACCCTTTCTGTAAAAAATTCGATCATGTCCAAAATCGATTTTGACCTCGGATTCTACAAGATCTGCCTGGGTGGTTATTGGAGAATTTCAATCCCAGACCTAACAGACCATTCTAGTATACCGAATTCCCTTCTGTACATGTTTAAGATCACCCCCCGCTTAACGAAGTACAGCTTTTTTGAATGTAAAAACCCGCTAAGTAGGCGTCCAAGATTTTGTGGATCCAAAGTCTTCGAACCAACTGTTGGCGACCCCATCAGGGTTTTTGGGAGTTGTCACGTGACCAAGTTGTCACGCAACCACGTGGGTTCACAAAATTCAGAACGTTCCTTAGGAATTTGAATGGACAAATTTTAGAATGTAGAATAAAAAGTTTGAATGGAAAATTTTCAAAAACCAAAAACCTTTTGTAAGGCAAAAAGTGCAAACTCTGTCTGGAGATGCAGAATCTACAATAAAAAATTTTAGTGTTACCGTATAAATTTTGTATGGTCTGGATCCATACTTAAGATCCTTTCTATAATTTACTAACCATACAAAAACCAGAAACCTTTTGTAAGGCAAAAAGTCCAAACTCTGACTGGAGATGCAGAATCTACAATAAAAAATTTTTAACATTTTCCTTAGGATTTTGTATGGAGATCGGATCCCATACAAATCCTTTCTGTGAGAATTTCGATCATGTCCAAAATCGATTTTGACCTCGGATTCTGCAAGATCTGCCTGGGTGGTTATTGGAGAATTTTAATCCCAGACCTGCCAGACCATTCTAGTATGACGAATTCCCTTCTGTACATGTTTAAGATCACC
>CAZQAU010000004.1:55442-77537 GCA_964591375.1 uncultured Gammaproteobacteria bacterium | reverse complement strand
AATTCCTTTTTGTACCACTTCCTCACTCTGCGCATAACTCACCCGAATACATTCCTGTGTGTGACGCCAGTCTTCTTGTAATCCGGGGAAAAAATAGTTACCGGGAACCACCACTACCCCTCGCTTTTTTAGGCGTTCATATAACTCCTGCGACGATATAGGCAGGTCTTTAAGCCAAAGCCACAAGAAAAACGCACCTTCAGGTTTATGAATATAGTACGGGACATCACCTAAAGATTCCGTAAACCAGCGTACAGCATTTTTCATCTTATTTTCATAGAAAGGCCTAACGGTTTTTTTTGCCAGATCAAGTATTTTTCCTGTTTTTACCAGATCATATGTCAGAGTGGCACCAACACTGGTCGGAGCCAAACCAATGACTGCATTCATCGCACTAATTGCCTGAATAACTTGCGGCTTGGCAATCACTATGCCAGTACGTACACCGGCCAGACCGATTTTAGATAAAGACATAGTTATAATCGTATTTTCATTCCAGTGTGGCTTTGCTTCGGTATAAATAACGTCGGGGAACGGCAGGCCATACGCATTATCTATGATAAGAGGGATATTATGGTGACGTGCAAGCGACTCCAGATGTCTTATTTCTTCATCGGTCAATACATTACCTGTTGGATTAGTCGGACGCGAAACGCAGATCGCACCAATTGATTCGTCGATGACAATCTGTGAGAAATCTACATGATATTTAAATGAATGTTCGCCCAGATACTCGATTGTCGGTTTAACCGAAACAAAAATATCATCGGTTATACCGGCGTCGGCATATCCGATATACTCTGGAGTTAATGGGAGTAAAATGCGCTTTTTTTGACCATTACCATACTCACCCGCAAACATATTAAACAGATAAAAAAATGAGGTCTGGCTGCCGTTTGTCAGTGCGATATTCGCGGCAGTTATATTCCATCCATATTCTTTATTAAAGAGTTCCACCAATGCATGAATGAAGGCATGATCACCTTCGGGAGAGTCATAATCGCCGATCATTTTCTCAAAAGTATCATCGTGAAGAATTTTTTCCATGCGAAGACGGAGCTCTTTTTCCACCTCAGGAATATGGCTGGGATTGCCGCCACCAAGCATGAGTTTGTCGCCAGTTGCAAGTGCTTTACCAAGATCATCCATAAGCTGCAAAATTCCTGAATGACTGGTAAATTTTTTGCCAAATACAGATAAGTTCATATGTAATTAATCTGTATTATACGATATCTATGTCTATCCTGTCGATCCAAAACCGCCCCGCGATTTTTTACTCATCGACGTAACCTGAACAAGCTTTTCCGCTTTCGCTATTTTAACCAGGATTGCCTGACCAATCCGTTCTCCTCGTTTAACTTCAACATTTTTCTGAGAAAAATTAAGCACCTGCAAACCAATTTCATCATTTTCTCCACAGTAGTCCTGATCAATCACACCGATACCATTGGCAAGCATTAAATTTTTTTTCAGGGGTGTAGAACTACGAGACGCAAGCATTAAAAAAAATCCTTTGGGAGTCTTGATAATTACATTGGCGGGTATAATCGTCGCGACAAATGGAGGAATAATAATATCTGTGCGTGCATACAAATCGAACGCTACTGAACCTGATGTTTGATAAGAAGGAAATGGTAATGTCGAATCAACCAGTTTTATTTTAAGATTCATGAATATATGTGAATTAATAAACGATACCAATTGTAACAGAAGTGGTTTAGCGTTGAAAGTAATTCCGCAGCGCCGGTCGATTTAATTTTAAGATATAGGTATTAATTAATATGCCGACAATAATAAAAAAAACCATTACGCCCAAAAGAAAGAGTGGGTTCTGAAATAATCTTTTTTTTGCAACTGTATTATCCATAGTTATATGACTCCCCGATCCTCAACAGTAAATGTTCCATCTTCCTGAAAAATGAGATCATACAAAGGAAGTTGCTTGGCAATACGCTTGGCAGTTTCAAAAAAATGATCTTCAGTCACCGAAGATATTACCTCATATAAATATTCTTCATCCAGATCATCAAACAATGTTACCGCCTTATTTTCAATCAGTTTTTTTGCAATAGCACGATTACGTTCATTGACCAGTGTCTTATGATAAATGAAAACCTGCACCGGCACAGTTCCCCGCGCAGTACTGAGATGATATTGAGGGTAGACTGCCCAGTCACCGGTGATCTGTAAAATCGCACCTTCATTATTATTACCTTCCAGTACCTGTTCCTGAGCTCCTGCTTTAAGTAGTTCTGCCAGCTGATCGGTAATCAGAATTATCTGTTCTTTATCAAGTGAATACGCAGCCGGGTCGGCATTCATTTCAGACATATGAGCACAGCCTTCTCCGGGAACAGTTTTTTTTTCTTTGGTATTAGAATGGAAATTAAAGTTTTGTGGTCCTCCAATAACTTCCAAGAGTGTCTGTAAAGTTTTTTGCTTATCAATTTCAAATGCATAGATATTCGCGGTTGCATATAAAATGGCTAACTGTCCAGCATCAGCCCCCGCGATCGCCAGTGAATGACTGTCTTTATTGGGATATCGGCCATCAATACAGCGACTGAAGAATCGATTTTCCGCTGTTATTTTATATTTATTTTCAAAAACCAAATCGTATATCTGTTTTTTCGCAAGTATCGGACGATTCATACCTACTATTATATCACGATCGCTGTATACTGATTTTTTTATATTACAATATCTATATGACAACTAAAGATAATCATCTCGTGTGGATGGATCTGGAAATGACTGGACTGTCTCTGGAAACAGACCACATTATAGAAATTGCGACCCTAATTACCGATATCAACCTTAATATTATTGCCGAAGGACCGGAAATTGCTATTCATCAGTCTGAGGAAGTAATCCGAAGCATGGATGAATGGAATACAACGGTACATACAAAAAGTGGTTTGATCGGACGTGTCCGAAAATCCAACATCTCGCTCAAGGAAGCGGAGCTGCAAACAATTGAGTTTATAAAAAAACACGTGGAAGCGGGCGCCTCACCTCTGTGCGGTAACTCTATATATAATGACCGAATGTTTATCCGTAAGTATATGAAAGATCTTAATGCATATCTCCATTATCGATTGATTGATGTTTCGACAGTTAAAGAACTATATAAACGATGGAAATCTAATGCTCCATCTTTTACAAAGTCAGAAACGCACCGGGCACTTGATGATATTAAAGAATCTATAGCAGAGTTAAATTTTTATCGCACTTCTTTCTTTCAGCTACATTAACGAGTGATTTTTATCATATCATATAGTATCATACTTTACTATTATACCTCTATATGAAAAACGAAAAACCATCTGTGCGTGAAGAAAATAAGGAATGGTTAGCAGACAAACTAACTGTAATTGCTCAAGCATTACAAGTCTTCGATATATTTGGTGCTTATCATATGAATAAACAAGCTCGTAATCAAACGAGTTCTCCAGGAACACTTACTCATGAAGAATTTACAGACGCAGAACGTTTATCGGTATTCGCAGATGGCGTACAGCCATTTGATCCTCTTGCTGCTTACCGTTTGAGAAAACGAGCGCATAATCCAACAAGAATGCCCAGTAGATGATCAGTTGGTTGTTTCTTTCTTTAATCCTTTAGCAGTTGAATAAAAAATTGCCATCACCGTACCAAAACCGACGGCAATTCCTAACCAGGGCAACCACCAGATACGCTCTGTTAAGCGACTCTCTTCCGGATCACAAACATCACCATATTTATCTGAATCGGCATCAGCCTGGTTAGCATTGGGGTTATTGGGACAGTTATCACGATTATTCATAACTCCATCACGATCAAAGTCTTCACACGCATCACCGATCCGGTTACCATTTACATCTTTTTGGTCGGTGTTAGCCACTGTCGGACAATTATCTACCTCATCAATGACAGAATCATTATCGATATCGGCTTTGGCATACAAAGAGTTCGTTACTGAGATAGGGGTATCGATACGATTAATAGTACTTATCGGGCCTTCGAGATTGGTATATTCAGCGTACGGCACTGAAACTGATCTGTCTGGTGATAGATATAAATAGTAGAGTTTACCTGGTTCAGCTAAAAAACGAATCGCATTATAGGATGCGACACTTGGTGTTGCTGATACCATTTCCACTTCTGCCATACGTAAAGGCTGTTTATGGCTAAAGACAATTTGCCACTCACTAGCCTGCTCCTGAGGAAAAACAATCAGACCACCTCGGTATCCCACCTGTGAGGCGACTGTCTTCCAAACTCCATCGGTGCTACTTAACGCCAAAATAGTAACATTGGTCGGTTCAAATGCATTAGGTGCCAGAGTTATTTTTAACATTGAAGATGTTATAGCCGCGGTTGATCGGTAATGAAGAGTAGTAGTTTTCTCGGTGCCATCGGCCGTGGCTTCGAAAAAAGAATTACTATTTGTGTCATGGAGTTGTGTAATATCAATGCTAGATTGTGCATCGGTGCTAATTTTTATTGGCTGTTTGCCATAGATTGTCTGTATTGAAAAATTAACTGTTTTATCCGATTCTATTTCATATAAAAGGAATGGTTGTTGTGAAATTTCCGTCTGAGATAGAGGAAATTCTACGACAGTAGGTATACTTATGTTCTGCTGTGGGATATATTTGACAAAACGAAAGGCCGCCAAAATGTTTTTACCGTTGCTATCATTCATTAACGGTACTTTCTGCAAAGCATATGTATGACCGGTAATCATTAAAAAAAACAACGTTGCTATTCCAAATATTATCTTATGATTTTTTTTCATGTGATTTGCGTATAAATACCGAAGCCATCAGAATGATGCCTACGATAAAGAATGTAATAATACGGGGAGCCAACTCCATATTCCAAACTTCAATTAACAGGAGGCGGGCAATCACGAAACAGGTTAACCAGAAGCCAAAATTTTTTGTTAATTTTCTGTTTTCACGCATTCCAAAAATATACATCGCGATACCAATAGCAGCATAAATAATCAAAGTAACGGCATGAGCTAATAACAATCGTGAATTATCTGGATATCCATATGAACTATATGCCGATGAAGACTGTATATACTCACCATATCCAAAATAATAAGGCATCGAAATCCACAAATATATCAATGAATATATACCTGAGGCAACCATAAACACTTTGGCTATCTGCTTGATCACATCATCCTGCTGTTTTGCATACTGCATGAGATACACAGCTCCTCCATAGAAAATTAAGTTAATCAGTATCAGCACTCCATCTTCGCGGCTTGCACTATAACCAATTAAATATTCAAGTGAGTAAAAAAGAGGCAAAATAAATAAGAAAGCGATCCATTTAACCATGCGTGGGCTGTACATAGTGTCCGCAAAAATGAGAAGAACCAGGGCTTCAACAGCTAATGCAATCGGAACAACCGTTCCTTTAAACTGAATAATAGTGGCGACAACCAAAAAAATGATCGAAACACCAGTATAGATATATACGGGATACTCGATTTTATGTAGTTTGAATATAACCAGAGAACCATACATAAATCCGATTGCCAATCCGACACAGAGTATACTGCGATAATCGACGGGGAAAATTGTTAGTATCCAGTGTAAGGAATACAAACCAATCAAACCACCAATCAACGCGTCTTCAGCTTTGGTACTACGATCATAGGTAAAAGCAGATAACGAAAGAAGATAAAACATTATAGAAAACGTGACTGCAAAAAAACGCATATAAACCAAGTTGCTCGGCGCTATATATAAGTTTAAAAATGGCACACTATATACCCAGATTACAAATATACTAATCAAAAGCAGTAGACGCCAACCCGTAAGACGTACAAGCCAGACAGTTGCTGCGGTGAGACAAAATAGATAACTAAATAACCCCAACACACCCGGCGTATCTGAGGCAGTAAGCATTGGTGCAATCGCACCGATCAAAAAGCCAAGTATAGCCAGTCTTATTGTATTATTACGATAACTGATAAACGCCACCGTGACCGTCACCAACGTAACGAGGACAAGGGCAATCGTAGGAGAAAACATTTTGCTATAAACGTATTGTGCGGCAAAGATACTTACTAGAATTACACCAGAGCCTAAAGCTGTTAAGATTTCCCCCTGATATACATTGATTTTTATCCTCTGGGAGCCCCAAACCAGAATTGCTGAACCGGTTATAATACCCAATATAATCCGTCCCACTGGTCCAATCCAGTCATTAAGAAATGCATACGATACAAGCCAGACAAAACCTAACAGAATAAATAACGCGCCTACTTTCAACGGCCAGTCGCGGGCAAACCAGCTAAAAAACCGTTGCAGAAAATCAGGCTCTTCCGTAGTATTGGCAACCACTGGCTGATACACTGGTACCGCCTCAGTATCAGAAATATTTTGATGCCGAGAGGAAAGTGGCTGTGTTTGAGGCTGAGTAGGCAACCTTTTCTTGAGATCTTGTACGACAAAAAAAAGATAGATTATTCCGATTAAATTAATACCAGCCAGAAGTTCCATTACTATTACACTAACAAGTTTTTATAGGAGATGCAATATGCATAACTATTCAGTTGATACCAGAGTCATCCTGAACGAAGTGATGAGTACTGGAACGAAGTCGAAGGATCTCTTGCCACTAAGCCTGGGAATTGTATTCTACCCTTACTATCTTTTCCTAACTCCCTTATAGTTAGATTCCTCGACTTCGCTCGGAATGACAAAACGGTTACTCCTATCAACTGAATAATTTCAATATGCATATTAAGATATATACATATTGATATACTATAGTAATGAATCAAAAAATCTATATTTATGATCCTACCGCCGCCGATACATTAAGTCGCGTGCGTGGTATTGGACGCTTCATGCAGATACTCCACGAAAATCTGGGAAATGAATGCATTTTCACAGCTGATCTTTCTCAGGTTCCCGCAGACGCAACTTTCATCAATCCTTTTTTAAATTTCCTCCAACCACCGCTTATCACCAACCGTATTGCTAAAAGACAGATAGCAGTCATCCATGATCTTATTCCACTCAAATATTCGACACACTTTCCCATTGGATTCCGCGGAAAAATAAATGTGTTTCGTAACAAACGATCGTTAAAAAACTATGATGTAATTATTACCAATTCTGAAACAACCAAACAGGATGTAATAAACATGTTAGGAGTCAGTGAACAAAAAATCCAAGTTATCTACCCTATTCCGGCACGACTATTTACAGATAATCAGCATAAGACACCTTCAGATCCGATCCGCCATATCATTGATAATAATAAATATTGCCTGTATGTCGGGGATGCAACCTGGAACAAAAATCTGGTAAATCTTGCACAGGCGATTAAAAAAACCAATATTCCGTGTATCTTTGTAGGAAAGGTATTTACAACACACCTTCCCAAGCCGCCTTCCAATATCTGGCTTCAGGAACTCTTTGAATTTCAACAACTTACCGCTAACGACCCGCAGTTTATATTTCCTGGTTTTGTAAGCGATGATGATCTGATAGCATTGTATAGAAATGCTCTTTGTAATCTTCTTGTCTCGCAAGATGAAGGTTTCGGTTTTTCTTTTGTTGAAGCAGCTGCTCTTAAAGTACCATCTATTTTGTCAGATATACCAGCACTCAAGGAAACTGCACGGGGTGCCGCGATATTTGTCGATCAAAACAATACCGATATAATAGCCGCGGCTATCACAAAAATCTCTACCGATCGTTTGAAACATCAGAATCTGGCTGAGGCATCTTATGAGCGTAGTATTTATTTTAATTCTGCAAATTTTAAATCTAGCTTTCTTTCACTTAACCGCTGATTAATAACGTTGTTTAATATCATGCATTGCGTTTATATTAGACAAAATATTAGAATAGAATATGCGTTTTATGAGACACCTTAAATTGTCACTAATCATCTGTTTTGCTGTACTACTTTTTGTAATAAAAACATCGGTAGTCAATGCCGCATCCGCATCTGTTACTGTGAATATCAAAGATACTGTGGGTCCTATTTCCAAAAATATCTGGGGTGTTGACTTCCAGTCATTTATCAATATATCTCCACCGAATGCAACCAATTTTTTTGGAACTTATATCGATCAGGTTCAACTGGCTGCTCTCGGTGCGAAAATGTACCGCTTTCCTGGTGGCTGTGCCGCTGATTATTATGACTGGAAAACTGGACAACTGGTATATAACACCGCCACCGGTCCGGTTACCAAACCATATCTTACGCTCGATGATGCATTAACGATTGCAGCCACCAGTAACGGACTGTATCCAGCCGAAATTCTGTATCAGGTTAATATTAATGATTTAACATTACCCAATACGTGCGGCGCTACTTCACAATTAGGAAAAACCCGAGCAACGCTTTTGCAGGAGATTAGAGATCTGTTAAATGATCCGCGCTATCTTACCCAGCCACTTACTTTTGAACTGGGAAATGAACAATGGTACAACTGGGATCCGGCAGAGTATCAATCACGCGCCGTAGAATTTGCACGAGCTATGAAAACTATCAATCCGAATATCAAAATTGGTGTGATCGGATATCCAGGTTTAGCTCCCGCTTCCGACCCTAAAAAAGATCCTTGGAATCAGATGATTAAATCCATGCTTACTGCCAATGTTAACTGTGGCACATCAGGTAATCTTATTTGTTTTGACTTTGTTTCAGATCATCAATACCCGCGTGCCAAACACACCAGCAACTTTGTCGGTATGGCGGCCTACTATCCGATTACTAACCTCTCAAATCAACTTCCCACTTTTCAACAAACATTCACGGGACAAAAATACAGTATTACAGAATGGAATTTAGCTTGTGCTGATAATCCAACGTTGGGTTTACCCGTACCCATGGCCAAAACAGTTGATCAGGGACTTTTTACCTTTACATCATTATTCGTTATGGCACAAAATAAAGTTAACATGGCGAATTTCCATGATTTATCGGTGAATAGTACTGTCAGTACAAACTATGGCTGTGGTCTTTTTACCAACTTTAATACCTTTTCCGCAGCCGGCCAGGCATTCTCACTCTCAGCACCCGCCGCCGGAGGAGAGCTCATAAATACGCAAAATGTGTTCGCCACCAACGTAGCCCTTCTGTGTATTCCAGCCAACGCCGGTTGTACTGACGCGGACTGTATTAAAGCGAGTCCATCTACTTGTACGACAGATCTTTCTGGTGCCTATAGCACCATGAGTTCTTATGCTGTCAAACAGGGCAATGATTTGTATGTTTTTTTAGTAAACAGGAACGATGCCACAGCTGCCGACCCACTCACATTAAATGCCATAATCAGTTATCCTATCTGGACTGGGTATGACAAAACAGTAGTCATGGATCTTTATTCAGGTGCATCATATACCTCTCAATCTTTTCAACTGGATTCTCAAACTTTATATAATCAAAATTCGGGGAAAATTCAGGCCTTATTGCCACCCACCAGTATCGCCCGTATTCGTATTCTTGATCATTTCGTGGGTGCACCAGCTGCCACTCCCACTCAAAGTGCCCTACCATCAAATAATTTTCAGATTATTAAAAAACTGATCAATATGAAACGGGAGCCAGTCAATAAATGTTCTCAAGATATATTAATGTATGTTATTGCTTCGGCTGTGTACATTATGGTGATTCACTTTGCTATCGCCATCAATGAAGATTTTAAAATGCACTTATTAATTACGACGTTCGTAATCTCCGGGGCATTAGGCTATTATGTTTGTAGTTTGGACATTGGCTTTGTTCTCGGTGTCGTTCTATCATTATTTTTGTGGTAACTGAAATAATACGGCTCCATTTTCAGAAGTTCGTTCAATTACCTGTTGGACATCAATCTCTAAAAGCTCAGCTATAAACCGCGCAATCAAAGGTATGTTTTCTGGTTTATTTGGGTATTTTTTTTCCAGTCGTAGTGCTTCAGGTAATAAAAATGGTGCATCAGTCTCCAGAACATAGCGTGACAAAAATTCTTCCGCACCTATATTTTTAATGAAGGTTTGTTTTGCTTCTGAATAGGTAATATCACCATCTATTCCCAAAAAAATTTGATGCTTTTTTGCAAAATTAAAAAGCTCTCTATCCGGTTCACAACAGTGAAAAACGGTTTTTTTCTCCAGTGACCGGTCCCAACAGGTATTGAGCACTGCAAATAAATCTTGCTTTGCTTCTCGGTTATGGATAATTAGACTTTTTTTATATGAAACTGCCAACTGTATCTGAGCGGCTAAAGCTTTTTTTTGCAGTTCAATAAAACTATCATCCACCGTGTATCCTTCGTACTTCGTTTTTTCATACGTATGACGATCGACTCCTACTTCGCCTACAGCGACTACCTTCTCATTGGGTAATAATTTTTCCAACTCGACTAAATCACTTTTTATTTTTGATTCATATTCTTCTAATTTCATCTCATACACATGATGCGGGTGAATCCCCACGGCAGCATAGATATCATTATTAACAGCCGCAATCTCGACTGCTTTTTGAGAACTGATGATATCGGTACCAGGTATGACAATCCGCGTAACACCAGCTTGTTTCGCTTGTAAAATAACTTCATCTAATTTTTTTTTGAATGCAGAAAAGTTAAGATGACAATGAGTATCGAACATATGATGAGTTGATAATTTTCAAAAAATAATATTTATTATATAATAGACATATGACTATCTTCATCGGTGCTGACCATCGCGGGTTTGAGCTGAAAAATAAACTAATCGAATATCTACAGGAAAAAAATATCCGTGTGGAGGATATGGGTAATTACGAATATGATCCACTTGATGATTTTCCCGACTACTCCAAAAAGGTGGCACAAGCTGTTTTACAAAATCCCGATGATCTTCTTGGTATCGTAATCTGCGGTTCGGCAGTCGGTGTCAGCGTATCAGCCAATCGTTATAACGGAATTGTTTGTGCGTTGGGTTTTGATATTAACCAGGTAAAGAGTGCCCGTGAACACGATCATACCAACGTTCTCGCATTACCAGCAGACTATGTCGATCTGGAGAAAGCCAAACAAATGATCGACGCCTTTCTGGAAACTAAACCCAATTATGATGAAAAATATCTGCGCCGTTTAAGAAAAATAGAAGAATAAATAACCAGTATTCTGTCATTAAATAATGTAATATTTGCCTTCTTGATTTTTTTTTAGCACTCCCTTAATTTCCAAAGTTGAAACCGTCGATAACACATCATGGATAGGCAATGATGAAATCATGGCGATATCATCCGGCATTTTTGGTTCCGCAAGAAATAACATATATATTTCTTTTTCTATTGTCGATAGCCCTGCCGTAATCTCTGAATGAGTCTTGGGAATAACTCTCAAATTGAGCTCATCTAAAATATCTTTAGATGCAGTAACCAACTTGGCACCGGCTTTTAACAGTAAATTGGGCGCTTCTGAATTAGGCGTCGTTAACGGCACGGGGGGAGCAAACACTTCTTTTCCCTGTTCACTGGCATATTTAGCGGTAATTAACGAACCGGAATCTTTTAATCCTTCAACTACCATCACTCCGCGTGATAAACCGGAAATCAACCGATTACGGGCTATAAATAAACCTTTCTGCACATACATACCTGGTGGAAATTCGGACATTATCAAGCCACCTGTTTTGATGATCTGGTGATATAAATGGGCGTTGGATGTTGGATAGATAACATCGACACCACATCCTAAAAAGGCAATTGTTTTTTTTTGTAGATCGACCGCAGCTTTATGAGAGATAGCATCCACCCCTAGTGCTAAGCCTGAAACAATGATGCAGCCGGCCGCTGCAAGTTCGGACGCAAATAGCTGCGCTACCTGTGTTCCATATGTAGTAGGTTTCCGTGTGCCTACCATTCCAAAAAAAATTTCTTTTCCGAAATCTATCTCATCAATATGACCACATACATACAAACATATCGGTGCATCAGAAATATTTTTGAGTTGTGGAGGATACAGTGAATCTTCACGCGTTACAACCGTGATATTTTTCTTTTTTATTTCCTCCATTTTCTTTATGGGATCAAAATCAGATCTGAATTCAGCGAATTTTTTACCGATATTCTCACCGATTACACTCTGAATTAATCCTACATCTGCTTCATATGCTCTTTTTGCTGAACCCAACGCTTGAAGAAGAGCGTTAAATCGAACTGGTCCAATGCCAAGACAGTGGGAAAAACCCAGGTAGTAAAGCAGATTTTGTGACATGATAGAATTCTAACAATCAACTCTCATCATGTCTGTCGATTATACACGACAAAACTAGGATTCATCTTATTACGACAACACAATTTGTATCACACTACTTTCATTTCATTATCGATTCTGTTTGCGAAACTCTGCCATCAAGATTCATAAAGCGTAATGGACTGTCGTAATAGCCACTATTTGGATACACCCGGTACATGACGAAAAAAACGACAAAAATGAAAAAGTATAAAACGAGCCAAGCAATCACCGCGGAAAGAGTAATTACCGCTCTCCAAAAGCCGCGTTTCATACCCATAAATAGTACCGGACCTAAGATAATCAGCGCATAGACCGCGCATGATATAACGACAATGAATAAGAAAAATATATATTCAAAGTCATATGTCGCAATGACTCGCATTACTGATGTTACAAATATTACCAGTAATGTATAAGCGACCACGAGAATCGAGGAAACAAAACTTAGTCCAGCAACTTCAAATATCATTCGGCTGATCGAGTGGCCGGCAACAGAGGTCTGTTTACCTTTTTCCATAACAGGATTATTTTTCTTATAACGTCTGTATATAAATCTTCCTAGAAAAAATAACCCTACCAGAATTAATACAATAACAACCACCGTGCCTGTTATTTGTTTTCCATATAAACTCAATCGTGACTCAGCATAAGAGCCCTTAACTGTATAGGAGTCAAGCGGTTGCAAATTTGAGGCCGTTTTCATAATTGTTCCCTGCCCTATCTGATTAATGAAATTATCAAACTGTGAGTTCTTGAAAGAGGCACCAGCATCGGCATTCATACTTGCAGGTGCGAAAGTTTCTTGTGTTCGACCATAATTAACATTTCCTTGAGCGCCTTTCATGTATAAATCTGAGTCCGTACTTATACCTACCTGAAGTGTTCGAATACGATCTTCTGTTTTTAATGTTTCAAACGTAAAATTATGTACGCCGAAGACATCTTTCTTTGCAAAGCCAAAAGCTCGATAATAAATAATCAAGCTTCCTGTTGCATTTGGTTTAACTGGCTTAGGTAAATTAATCACAATGTTATCTGCTTGAAGAGTCGATTCGGCTTTCTGATAAGAATTATTCCCATACCAGTACTGATAATAGTCAGGCTCCTGATACTCTTCACACAGAGGTGGTAAATAAACTCCTGGTTTAACACGCAGTGAAGTTTGCAGATCCTGATTCATCTTCATATCATAGGGAATAGGTGTAATCTCCGGATAAGTGCGATAGCGCAAACACTGACCTTCCCGATTAACTTGGTATACGACTACATCCTGTGCTTGCACACGCGGAACTCTGAAAGTAAGTGCCGACATTGTGGCTTCGGTGAGATTGGAAAATATCATCTTAGCACTTACTACAGCTTCTCCATTTCCCCGAAAAGTAACAGTATAGTAATGATCTTGTCCTAAAAAATTAGTGGTGGTCTGTGGTTGCGGATAATAGTCAGGTGCGACCATTACTCCCGAAGAGGCAGGTTCTGTCTGTTGTTGTGCTAACACCGAAGAAGGAAAACTATTAAAAAGTAACGAAAGGGTTAATAATACTACTATATATAGTTTGTTTTTCATTACTTTTATTCAAACATACCTGAATATTATTGTCAATTAATTGTATGCGCAAAAGCTAAGTATTGCCCGTAAGGCAGCCTTCTGGTATGATATTTTCATGAAAATATCACAAATTACAGCCCTTGAGGTCTTAGACTCGCGGGGAAAACCAACTGTTCGTACCTTCTTAAAACTTGAAGATGGATCTGTGCATTCGTCATCGGTTCCATCCGGCGCATCAACGGGAAGCCACGAAGCTGTCGAGATGAGAGACAAGGATGAAAAACGTTTTGGAGGGCAGGGGGTTTTAAATGCAGTAAAAAATGTTAATACGACCATCGCTTCTGCATTAAAAGGAGTCGAAGTATCTGATCCAAAAATGATTGATAAAAAAATGCTAGAACTAGATGGTACCGAAAATAAATCGAAATTAGGTGCCAATGCAATTTTGTCTGTATCACAGGCTGTGGTAAGAGCGGCTGCGTATGCACAAAAAAAACCTCTCTGGAAATTTATTAACGAATGTTTTTTCAATGATGTTTCACCATCATTTCCACGTTTAATGGTCAATGTTGTCAACGGAGGAAAACATGCCGGCTGGAACTTTGATATTCAGGAATTTATGGTTGTTCCTACATCCAATACACCTTCAAAATCTGTCCGTGAAGCGGCAGAAATATTTCATCAACTGGGAGCAATCTTAAAAAAGAAGAGCATGTCTACATTAGTGGGGGATGAAGGTGGTTACTCTCCATCGCTATCTTCGAATGAGGAAGTTATCGAAACCATTATTCAGGCGGGATCCGATCTTGGATATGCTGACAAAGATGATTTTAATATCGCACTTGATGCAGCGGCTTCTGAGTTTTATAAAGAAAATAATTATATTTTCAAAAAAACCAACCAGACACTAACGGGTGACGAGTTACTCGAATACTATGCCACATTACAAGAAAAATATTTCATCATCTCTTTCGAAGATCCTTTCTTTGAAGATGACTGGAATCATTTCACCAAATTCACTGAAAAAGTCGGGAGTAGTTCTCTGGTTGTCGGTGACGATCTTTTCACCACCAATACCAAACGTTTACAAAAAGGTATTGATGAAAAAGCCGGTAATGCTATACTGATTAAACTCAATCAGATTGGCACCGTACTGGAAACAGCTGAGGCTATTAATCTAGCCCGCAGTGCAGGCCTAAAACATATTATTTCTCACCGTTCCGGTGAAACAGAAGACTCATTTATTGCTGATCTGGCTTATGGATCAGCCGCAGATTTCATCAAGACTGGATCTATGTCACGTTCAGAACGATTATGCAAATATAATCGACTTCTTGAAATTGAAAATAATTTGTAAGACCGAATTAATAGATGTCCCGCTTCGCAATATTTTTTTTATTAGCGATGCCGGGACATCTTCTTTGTTAAATCCAGATAGAGCCTGCTGTCTCATTAAAATAATTTGACAAATTCCAAAAAATACTTCATTATTGGAATAACGATGAAAAAAATATTAGGTGCATTTGTGATTATTACATATATTGTTCTACTTTCTGTGGCATATGAGCTGTATCGATCTAATCAACGTGTGACAGCTTTGATGGCTTCAAATCAGATGGTTCAAACACCTCTTATAAAAGAACCTAAACTGCCAACAGATGCAATTAAAATTTCCGAATGCGTTCCAGCAATGGGTGAACACTGGGTGCAACCTCAAAATATTCCTAACGGGCCATACTACGTTGTATATCAGGGAAAAGTCATCGGAACAGAGTTCATGTTTAAGTATGAAGAACTGCCTGGTGAAAAAGTAGCTAAAATGTCACTACCTGAATTTCAAAAATATTTGACGACCAATAAATTCACCTTGAAGGATTCTGTTTTAGCAAACGATATTGCGTTTAAACTTGATGAGAGTCAATATAAAACTATAACTTTAAGCTGGAGTGCTCCCCATGCCGGCTTTCCTGAACCACATATTGATATGCATGCATATCTCCTACCTGAAGAACAGATTGAGACTATCTGTCCGGATGTAGGTATAGATCAGGTATATTCTCCGGAAGTAATTCAGACAATTCAAGAAAAAAATATTCCATTTCCGGAAGCACCAAAACAATAACCTTAATTGTCTTACTCTCAAGCACCATGATACCTCAACGAATGATTGTATTTACCCTCGGCGTAAAAATTTTTTTACTGCTCATTTTGACAGCCATCATTCCTTTTACCATCACGAATTTGTATTGGTATCAAAATACGCAAAAATCAGCCCGTAATACAGCAGAAAAGACTCTCAAAGACACCACACAAGCAGCCGCAACTAAGGTAGATGATTTTATGAAAACAAAGCTGCTTGGATTTCTTTCTCACTCACAGGGAGCCGCCTTACTAAGTCAAAAAACCGATCTCGTACAAGACGATCTCTCGAATTTTTTATTGCAAGATCCCGATGTTCTTTCGCTTTCATATGTAAATACCAAGGGACAAGAAATTGTTCGGGTTGAAAGAGGTGGAAAACAGTTTGAAAAAAATGAATTACATGATTACAGTACTACAGAAGAATATAAAGTAGCATTATTCCGGTATGGTAAAGAATATATCGGTCCGGTTGTATACAACGAAAAACATGAACCATCAATTACCATTGCCGTACCGATTGTATTTCCTAAAAATGCTAAATCTCTCCAAACCTTCTCCAGTAGTCAAATTATACCCCGCTTTGCTGATGAAGTTTTCGGTGTTCTTATTGGAACAGTATCTCTGGAACAATTATCTTCCGGGCTTTCTGATTTTAAAATAGGTAATAACGGCTATGTTTACCTTGTGGATAATCGAGGAAATATTATTACACATCCGGAAAAACGAATTGTCGGTATGAGCACCGGCGCATATCCACAATCTGAAGCTCAAAGATTTATTTCCTCTGCCAATGCCCTCAATCCGTCTGCAACACCGGCACCACAAAATAGTTTGAGTCTAACCAGTATCCCGGTACTTTCTGCACACCAAAGACTGGATCGCACCGGTTGGGCCATCATTTCAGAAGAACCTTTAACCGATATCACATCTGATATTTCTCGTATCCAGTCACAAGCAATGCCTTTATTCTTATTTCCGGTAATTCTCGTGATTTTAGTGAGTATTTTCGTTTCCCAGAAGTTAACTCATCCAATCCAAATTCTCGTCAACGCTGCCGATCGGATAGGAAAAGGAGATTTTGATTACCAGATAAAACTTCACACCGGCGATGAACTGGATCTACTCGCTCATGCGTATCAACGTATGGCACGGAATATTCAACACGACAGAGCCTCTTTGCTGGAAGAAAAAAACACTTTATCTACCGTATTAAAGAACACTGATAATGGGATAGTAGGACTGGACAGTGCGTTCCGTATCATTTTTACAAATAACGCGATAACACAACTCGTAAACAAAACGTCCGAAGAATTATTAGGGAAGTCATTCGATAGTAGTATACCGCTGCATGATGGGGATACGATTGTATCCGTTTCAGATTTAACCGAAAAGCATTCCGAAGAAGAAACACATGTATATGAAATCATAACTTCAGGCGGATCAAAAAAATTTATCCAGGTAGTCGTGTCATCCCTACAAAACTCTGAATCCGCCGTACGATACCTTGTCACAACGTATGACATAACCAAAAAACAGGAGCTTGAAGAAATGAAACTTGACTTCGTCTCTATGGCAGCTCACGAACTTCGCACACCGTTGACCGCTATACGGGGTTATTTATCTTTGTTTACTCAAGAGACAGAAAATCAGTTTAGCGATGAACAAAAATCTTTCCTGCAACGAATTCATATAGCGTGCCAGCAGCTATTGGCTCTGGTTGAGAACCTTTTAAGTGTTACTAAAATCGAACGCGGTGCCTTTACCACCAGCTTACAACCAATAGACTGGCCAAATATGGTGAAACAGACACTCGAAGATTTTAGTCCTCGCGCAAAAGATAAAAAAATTACATTAAGATATATAGAACCAAAAGAAGTTATGCCTTCAGTAATGGCCGATAAACTTCGTATCACCGAGGTACTCAATAATCTCTTATCCAATGCTATTTCTTATACTTACACCGGTGGTTCTGTGGAAGTTATGCTCGAATATAAAAATAATGAATTAATTACTCACATTAAAGATACCGGTGAAGGAATACCTGAAGAAGCCCAATCAAAATTATTTACTAAGTTCTTCCGAGTAGCGGGTACCCTCGCACAAGGTTCTAAAGGTACAGGGTTAGGACTTTATATCTCCAAAGCAATTGTTGAGATGCATGGTGGTCATATCTGGGTAGAGTCTGAGTTGGGAAAAGGTTCTATTTTCAGCTTCACTATACCAACAGTTAAAGCAGGAGATATTCACAAACACAATGAAGCAGTTGCACTTGATGAGCATCATCACAATGCCAAAGGCATTATGATTAACAAACAAAAACATCCTGAATTAACAAGATAATTACTTAATCCCTTTTGCTTCTTTAAGAAAAAAGTCCACACCATCTGTTTCTATTTTTATATATCCCAAATTTTCAAATCCTCTAAAGCTGGTATATGTCCCGTAACCCAAATGAATATAAAAATAACGCATCAGCGCACCATGAGTAACAATTAATATTGTTTTATCCGGATAAGCCAAAGCAGTTTCACGTATAAAAGTAATCAGTCTTCCAACAGCTGTTTCATTACTCTCCATATCATCACTTACAACGTGTGTATGACGCTGTGCGTCTGACAGCTGGTCCCATTTTACAAATAGTTTATAAAATTCTTCTCTTTGTATTCCTTCATACTTTCCATATGATTGTTCTCGTAAAACTGCAGTTGCCTGTATAGCTAGTTTTTTTTCTAAGGCAATGATCTCTGCTGTTCTCTTTGCCCGCAGTAAATCAGAAGAAAAAATATGATCGAAATGTATATCTTTAAATTCTTTCGCTAAGTTTTTTGCTTGCTGAATACCAAGTTCAGTTAATGGAGAATCTTTTTGTCCCTGTACTCTACCCTGTGTATTCCAGACAGTTTGTCCATGCCGTACAATAAATATTGTTGTCATTGGTGGTATAATAAATACATATGCGTAAACTAGCTCTCATTATACTTGACGGATGGGGTATTGGCGATGCAAAACCCAACAACGCAATTCATATGGCACGCACTCCTTTTTTCGATCAGATTTGGCAAAAATTTCCACACACACAATTGCAAGCTAGCGGCGAGTTTGTTGGCCTTCCATCTGGTCAAATTGGGGGATCAGAGGTGGGACATCTTACCATTGGTGCCGGACGAGTTATTTATCAGACATTACCACGCATTAATAAAAGTCTCAGACAGGAAGAAGCAGGTATACTTTCAGTTAACACATTTAAAGATTTACTGGAACTGGGAAAACGTAAGGCTGTCCATATAATCGGACAGATTTCAACCGGTGGTGTACATAGTCATGAAGATCATCTTTTCCGAATTCTGGAAATTATGAAACAGTATGGCTGTCTGAGCCCTATCATCCATTTTATCAGTGATGGCCGGGATACATCTCCATCTTCCGGAATTAAAAGCGCTGAGAAGCTAGTAAAAAAACTACAGGAACTTGAATTTGGAACTGTGGCTACATTGTCAGGCCGGTTTTTTGCAATGGACCGCGATATGAATCTCGATCGTACACACCGCGCTACTGATGTGTTTGTACATAAAAAAGGTGCGGATGCCCGGTATTCCCGAGACACTCATGCCAATCTATTACAAGCTATTCAGGCAAGCTATCAATCAGAAACTACTGATGAATTTATTGTTCCCGCCGTGCTTGATCCCGAATATATGGGCATTAAAAGTGATGATACTATTTTCTTTTTTAACTTTCGCAACGATCGGATGAAACAGCTTGTCACTGAGATTCAGAAAGAGTCACATGTTCCGGAAGATCATATTTTTACCATGACACGATACGATAAATCCTACGTTTTCCAGGTTCTTTTTGAAAAGGAAACTATCGCGGGAACAATTGGAGAAGTGTTAAGCAACCTCAATCTTAAACAATTAAAGGCCGCTGAGACAGAAAAAGCACCCCATGTGACATATTTTTTTAATGGTGGTATTGAACAAGTATTTGAAGGAGAATCCCGAGCAGTTGCTGAGAGTAATAAAGTTAAACACGATCAGTTGCCCGAAATGAAAGCCATCGAAATTCACCAGAATATCAAAAGAGAAGTACTTAAAGATCATCCGGATTTTATACTGGTTAATTTTGCAAACCCCGACATGGTGGGACATACCGGAAATTTCCAAGCAGTTGTTGCGGGAGTCGAAAGTGTAGATCGGGAATTACGATTACTATGTGAATTTTTAACCAAACATAATTATATCTGTCTTATAACAGCCGATCATGGGAACGCCGATATTATGTATGACCTTCAAACGAAAGAACCTCATACCGCCCATACCTTAAACCCGGTACCATTTATTGTGTATGATCCGCATGACCCCGCCAATCAAAAAATTCAACTCGATAATAAACCGGAAAACGGACTGAGTCTTATCGCCGGCACAGCACTGGAACTAATGCAGTTACAGAAACCAACAGCCGATTTTCAAAGTCTTATCATTCGTAAATAATCCGCTTATTTATTTTCAGATATCTACCTGATTGCTATTGACTTTTTTCTTTTAATTACACTACAATTAAAAAATCTTGTAGATGCTATGTGTAATAAAAATATTGTGTCGAAAAAATGTATACTGAATATAGTTTTTTCAGTATTAGTGATAGTTTCTTATTTCATTACATCTTCTTCTAATGTCTCCGCCAGCACCATTGTCTCCTCCAATCCTATAGCCGATGCCATGGTGAAAAAAAATAATCCTAATACGAACTATGCAACAAATACCGATATTTCCTGTCAGGGAAATGATCTGCGTATTTCATATATGAAATTTGATCTGGGTTCGCTTGCAGGTAAATCGATTGTGACTGCCAAACTGCGATTAAAAACCATCGATAATGGTGGCTCTAAGTCATCTCAGAATATAAAATTAGTACCTAATTCAAATTGGCTAGAAAATACTATTACATATAATAATAGTTATAACGGCACAGATACTACTTTAAAGCCTTCAACTACATTAGGCACTCTTACCAGTACGAAAGAAAATACTTGGGTGGAAATTGATCTTACAGATATAGTGAATCAAAAAAAAGGAGCCTTATTAAGCATAGCCTGTGTACCTGCAGATTTAAATAATGATGATGATTTAAGAATTAACTCGCGCGAAGCAACTGCCGATAGACCTGCCCTAATTGTTGAGTATAACAATCAAAATATTACTCCAACTGTTGTTGTTTGTCCGACTAGTTGTAATCAGAATGCGGCCTGCCCGGCAGGAACTGTTTGTAGTACAACAGGCGGATGTGCAGCTCAAACTGGATATGTATGTGCAACCCCAACTCCCACTATTACTCCCACAAATACACTTACTCCAACCAAAACACCCACGCCCACTATTTTTTGTCCCACCCTCACTCCACCGTATTGTCCCGGTGGTAGTATCGTCAGTGACGGAGTCAATTCAGCCGGATGTACAAAATATAAATGTATTACTCCTACCCCTACTCCGGCAACTGATGGATTTGTGGGTATTACATCTGGACAGACTGTATCCAGCACAATCACTGTTAGTTTTAAAACCAACCCTGCTGTAACTCAATCTGTACGTTTTTTCATGGACGGACTTTTTGTCAATGAAGATCTAGACTCTCTCTATTACCTCGGAGGTGATATCAATGGCACCGCCAATGGATTTGATACCCATCAACTCACCAATGGAACACACATACTAAAAGCTGAGGTACGTTCTCAAAATAATATGATCAAAATATACCAGTTGTCATTTATAGTTAGTAATCAGACTCATACGTCACCTGTTTGCAAACCGCGTATTGCCTGCCCAGTTGTCAGTACTAATCCACTGTGTGAACTAAATGTTGAACCTTTTGGCGGCTGGTGTCCGCCAATAACTATTTCTCCACCCCCCATATCTCCATCGCCTAGTTCTTGTTCTTTTTGTCGAAGTAACCCAAATGCTACTAATTTGATACGACAATGTATGGCAATGCCAAATATGACAAACTGTGGTAGTACCGACATTAATGGTAGTCGTTCCGTTGAAGCTGGTGATATCACGGCAGCAGCTCTATGTTCTGCTGATATGACAAAATTTTATGGGTGTAAATTCGCTGACCGTAATAATGATGGTCTCATCAATCAAACTGATTTTGAGAGTATTTCTAAATGTAT
>CAZQAU010000004.1:36218-55342 GCA_964591375.1 uncultured Gammaproteobacteria bacterium | reverse complement strand
TCATCCGCTCGCTGTTAACACTAATACCGTATCGATTAAGGCCGATGATTTTTATATAATGGCGAAAGGAAAAAAATATTATCCGAAAATAACCGTCCCCCTCACTGCCCATTCTGATCCGGGAGACGCTACTTACACCACGCTCGAACTTACCTGGCCTGACGGGAATAATAATGCTACCGAAATGCGACTCTTTATGTATTTCAAATCAGACGGAGATAACTGGTGGGTTAATGAGATGAGAACATATGATGGAACTATTCCAGGTGATTGGATTTATTATCGAAACAACTATTTCTCCACACCACGGGGATCTATGTTTACCAATTCTGGCGAACAAATTATTACCCAAACTAATGTAGATCCTTCACAAGCGACTATCTTTTTCAAAAATTTTAAATTACAGGCATTTGTAGGGCCGACTGTTACACCCCATCCCACCGACGTAGAAACATGTCCATTAAAACCACAAGGTGATGCCAACTGTGATAATAAAGTAGACATGGTAGACTTTGAAATCTGGCGTGAGGAATTTATTGCCGAGACAAGTAAAGACGCAGATTTTAATGACGATACAAAGACTGATTTAGTTGATTTTGAAGCATGGCGTGAAGGATTTGTGGCTCGTTTGCTGCCTTAAATATTATTGGGAATAGATCCTCTTCAATACCTCAATACCTTTCCAGAACATCTCCTCATCAAAATTTTCATTGGGTGAATGTATACAATCGTCAGGTAAAGTAAAACCTGTCAATATGACCGGTTTCTTAAAAACACGCTGAAAAACTTCTGCCGCCGGTATCGAACCACCACTTCTATTAAAAACAACCTCTTGATGAAAAACATCTTTTAATATGCTGGCGGTTTGAGAAATATATAAATTATTTAAATCAGTATAAAATGGAGCATTTTTACTCTGAGTTTTAAGACTATATTTCACACCCTCTGGTATCACCGACAGTATAAACTGAACTACTTTTTTTTCTATATCATCCGCATCCTGATTTTCTACTAAACGAAATGAAAATTTCGCATGAGCTTCTTTAGGAATAACTGTTTTAGCGCCTGCGCCGATATACCCACCCCAGATTCCATGCACATCACAAGAAGGCATGATTTTTGTCACTAATGATGGTGCCAATGATTCCATAGAAGTTAATGTATATACAGCAGCTTCCTGCAACTCTTCATCTTCCGAGCGAATTGAACTTTCAAGTAACTTCATTTCTCCTTCAGGAATTTGGCGCACATCCTGATAGAAATTAGGGATAAGAACTTTATTAGTATGTACATTTTTTAATGATGCAATTATATCTGCCAATATCTGAAGAGGATTTAAAACTCTGTTGCCGTAGACACCGGAATGAAGATCACGTTTACCTGTTTTAATTGAAATTTCAAAATATATAAGACCACGCAAGGCGTAAAAAATTTGTGGCTGACTTTTACTTTTCATTCCTGTATCGGTTACATAAAAAGCATCCACACTATTCATAAGCTTCTGATCGACCTGGGAAAGAAGTGTTTCAAGATGAACACTACCCACCTCTTCCTCACCTTCCAGAATGAAAATAATATTATTATTTAGTTTATTCTCATCGATTAATGTTTTAATTGCGGCAATGTTCTGCACCACGTGCCCTTTATTGTCAGCAACACCGCGTCCATATAACTTTCCCTGATTCAGGGTTAGTACAAATGGTTTAGTTTTCCATTCCGACACCGGATCGTCCGGTTGTACATCGTAATGACCATAAATACCAATTGTTTTGTTCTGTGAAGAAATAATCCGCGAAGCAATAATAAGAGGCGGTGATGAATTTACCTGAAACTGCTGTACTTTAAATCCCATTGAACGCAATACATCATGCAGAAAATTAGCCGTCTCAATAATTTTTATGCTTCGATGGGGATCAGCCGATACGGATTCTATCGCAATTAATTTCTGTAGTAACTCAAGTATTGACTGATTACTCATCTTTTTATTTTGAAGAACTTCTTTTCCGTAAAACAGGAGATACAGCATCTTGTAACAAACCCAAAAAAGCAGCACTTAACGTTTGAAGCGTTTCTTTTAAAAATTTTTCGACTGGATCTTTTTGAGCAGTCTTTTCAATAGTTGCATTCATATAGATTAATTATCTATCCACTGCTTCAAAAGCCATACAGATAAAAGCGGTTATCAACCCAGTCAATATTCCGATAAATGGAATCTCTTCCGGTTCAAACTCTGCTTTAGCCATAAGGTAAAAAAAACTTACAGCAGAACTTATTATACTCTGTATAAAATGATGGTACAATATTACATATGCAAGCAGTACCTGCTCTTCTGACGAATAACACAGAAGAATTTATTTACCAAGTCAATTCTTTTTCTCCTTACTTTAAAAGATTTTCTATCGACATAATCGATGGTAAATTTGCAAATAATGTTACTCTTCAGGCACCTCAGATTCTTGAATTATTTACCAGTAAAAAACTAGCCGTTTCGCCAGATATTATTTTCGACTTTGATTTAATGGTTATGGATTATGAAAGCCGGATCAATGAAATTGAAAAAATTCAACAGTATGTCCGGGTCGAAAATGTAGTAATTTACTTACGACCTCTCAATGGGAAACCCTTACCGATAAAACAATCTTTTAACATCGGACTTTCATTCACCCCTCAAGATAACGTGGAGGACGTGGCAAAAGTTTATAATATAAGCGCTCTCCCTACTGCCCAGATTATGACTATTACTCCCGGATTTCAAGGACAAAAGCTCATGCCCGGCGAACTACAAAAAATAAAACAACTCCGTCAAAAAGGATTCCAAAATAAAATCTATATTGATGGCGGTGTGAATGACACAACTTTACCCGAAATCATTGCTTTGGAATATCAACCAGACTATTTATGTATGGGCAGCTTCCTATCCAAAGCTGTCGATATTCAGCAACGGTCTGATTATATAAAATCGATCTTGCAATAAAGAGTCACTTCATAGTTAAATAGAATTATAGGTATGTATAAAAAAATCATTGTCTTGGCAGGAATCTTTCTTTTACTATTAATTTTAGTCGATCTTGTTGTTTCCCGACAAACCCAAAAGCCTAGTCAAGTTGCTCAAACATTAAAAACCATAGAAAACATTACCAATCCCGGAACTATTCTTACCACTCCAACACCGACTCAAACTACAAGTAGATATCAGGGGTTACCTAAATCTTATAAAGGTAACGCTATACCTACCACCATATATGATGAAGCACTCTCTTTATATCGAACTCAACCAAAAAGTGAGGTGTTGCTTCACATGACAAACACAGTACAGCATTATTATATTTTTGCTGATTATTTGAATGAGTCTAAAATTCCTTTTCAGTCTGCTGTACCTTTAAAATGGACATCTATGGAAAAAAGTCTTCCCGAGATGCAAAATCTTATCGAGAAAAATCTTATTTCATACATGGACTTTGCCTATATAAAGGTCCGTTTCAAATATGCACCGGAAGAGGAACGTTTAAAATCTTTATATGGTGACTTAAAAGTAAAAGCTCATGACGTAATTGAACAATATCGTCAGCAATTCGCAACCGGAATTGATCCGGAAACCGTCATTGCCGCATCTAATCAAGACGAGGTCATAAGCATGCTTAATAATGGAGAACGTAACAGCATCATAAAGAATTATTTAACTCAAATGGAATTATTCTTTACCGATAAAAAATTCAATTCATTTTTGTTTGCTCAAAAACAGGGTACGGTTTCCAATATTTACACGCTCCGTGGTTCAACCGGTGATGAATATGCGTATGTTATCGTGTATCCCATATTCGTACAAACAAAACAATATAAAAATATTGATGAAGTTATACAATTAAATGCAAAGAATTTCAGCAATTATTAAATAGTAATATCGATGAAAAAAAATATTTGGAAAATCATAATTGGACTGTTCTTCCTTGTCACAGTGATACATGTGATAAGTGCACCAAAAACTACGTGTGCAGCCGCTTGTCCCCGCAATGCCTGTACTAATAATTGCGACGTAACACGAACGGAATGCGTCCCTGATGCCAATGGCAATCCGCGACCATGTACCGCCGCTGATCAAGGTTGGTGGTGTATTTCCCCACTCCGATGTGACCCCGGATTACCAGGAAAAGTAGAACAACGAGTTTTTTTTTGTGACGGAACAAAATGGCTCGATAGAGGCACAGAAACGCCTGCATCAGACTGCGCCAACTTCTGCGGTGGACCTTCACCGACACCGGATGCCAGCGGAATCGCCTGTAAAGACCGGCCTTTCCGGGTATGGTTTCAATCTACCCGTCGTCTGGGACCCGGAGAACAAGTTACCTGCGAAGTAAATCAAACCAGCACTACTTGTGAACCCTGCCAGGGGTTAGCTAAACACACGCAATGTTCATTCGGTACCACATTTGAATACTGTGCGACCGCCGAATCGGATTGTTTATGTAAACACCCAGCTTATACATATAGTTGTAAGTTAAACGGAGTTTCATTTACCGGAAGCTCCGGAAACGTACCGGACCCTATCAACGCTCAAACCTCCTATATCGGTATCAATCCACCCGGAGGAAGTGTACTAGAATGTAAAATTGGCAACAGTTGCAGTAACTGTAACGGAAATCCCAATCAATGCTTTCCGGACTGTGGTGGTGGTGTATGCCGGAATAACGTCTGTATTTCCTGTCCTGCCGGCCAGCCCCCTGCCTGTACTGTTGGACAAAGTTGTATTAACAAATGTAATGGCGGTGATAATGAAAAATGCTACCCTGGGTGTAATGGCGGAGTATGTAACGCTGCCGGTAAATGCGATAGCTGCTTTGAATCAGGGTATGTACCCCCACCTACCCCGACTCCGGTGCAAGTAAAAACTGCGATTACCATTGCGCCAACGTTTTCGCCGGTTGGTAATGGTGGCGCAGCGCCGCAAAAAACACAGCGTTGGGTCTGTCTGGAAACCGCCCCGTGTTCTGATCCTTTTGCCAAATGTTCTGGTCAGGGTGACTCCAAACACCGCGTTGCTATTGCAACCGGTAAATCTAGCCAGACTATTGGCAACCGTCAGACATATATTTTTGAATGTATTATTGGATTAAATGGCCCGGAATGTACCACCGGTAACTCTACGACCGATCTGAAAACACTTCAGAAAGATATGCTGGCAAGCTTAAGAACTACTTATGGATACAATCACCAGGGATTTTTTAAACAGAATGGCACAGACACCGAAACCAATCCTCTCTTGTCCGGAAGTAACGGAGAGATTGCTAAACATGAATGGCAAAGTACTACTACTCAGGCAATCGGACATGTTTTTTTTGCGATGAATGAAGTGAATCCCAATGAACTAATTGGACAGGATAGCACTTCAAAGCAGTCAACCTTCATCATGGATGCTATTCCATATGCCGGTTGCATAATGGTCACTTCCGATCCCTATGGTCGTGTCTTTGATAGTCAGACTTTAGAACCCATCAAAGGTGCCCGTGTTACTCTTCTGCAAAAAAATACCGTTGGTACATTTATAAAAGTGAAAAATAGCGATGTAATCGGCGGCATTACCAATCCCATCCAAACAGCTACCGATGGCAGCTTCTCTTTCCGTGTTCCCGATGGCACATATAAACTAGCTGTTGAAGCCAAAGGGTATACCTTTCCGGCAAAAAGGGAAACAGTTCATGAAAATTATGCCAAAATATACTCCAATCTATATTATGGCGATATTATTATTCAAAAAGGAAAAGCGGTCCATCATGATATTCCCCTTGCACCCGTTAATAGAGAAACTTCACAAAACAATTCCGCTCTGACGAAATCAAATATTCTGGCATTCAATCAAACCCTAACCGATAATAAAACCATTATTAAATTTGAAGGTCTGGTTTCTCATCCGTTGTCGACCATTCATGTATATGGAAAAAAACCAAAAAACGGAACCTTCGAACGCACACGTATCCTTACAACAACGATTTCCGACAAGAATGGTCGCTTCTCTACCTCTATTAAAGCCGCTTCTCTGGGATATGAAGAAACAGTTGGAGATCTGGAAGTTATTAAAGAGCAAGCGCTTTACAATTCTGAAAAGCATATCTCACGCTCTGTATTTCAGTCCATCCTTATTTTTGCAGGATCATTTATTGAAAACGTAATGGGTGAAGAAAAAGGTCTCATCTCAGTTAAAAAAACCGAACCAATTCTTTCTGTTTTAAAAGGATATGCCGTAAACAAAACGGGTAATCGTATCGTTAATGCGACGGTCGAAATCTATCTACCTTTTTCAGACGAAGCAATTACAACGGTAAAAACAGATAACAAAGGATACTTTAGTATTCCATCTCAGTACCTGCCTAACATTCCCTATTCTATCCGTTATAAAACTATTACTGGCAGTGTTATAAACAAAACCGTATCCGAGTTTATCTTAGATAACAGCTTGTAATTTTTATCTTCTTTGTACAATACCAAAGAAATCCTGAGCATCAAGCCTGCCATCGGAGTTGGTATCAATCGGCAGCATCCAGGGAAACGTGAGAGTATTGGTATTTTTTTTAAAAATGAGATATGTTTGTCGTGGCAGATAAAAAGGCCGTAAAATAACAGCGCGGTATCTTTTGCCGATTACGATATTAGGAACACCATCAATCATTCCTTGTCCTTGCGTTACTTTGACATTCTTTTTGCGATAAACAAGCTGTTCATTGGCATCAAAAATCTGTATCTCATACTCATTCGAATCGATTATAAACGAAGGAAACAGCTGTACCTTAAATGTCAAACTGGGTAAAGGCAAAATTTCAATATTCCATTTCTGCAGATCCTGTAACTTTTTGTCTTTATAATACAAAGCAACATTAAATGAGCGTGTTCCCGCCGTATCATCAAGTGTCTGAGCATAAATATATAACTGAGTTTCCTGATATGGATATAATAAGGGTAACTCCGAAGCATAATAAAATGTCGGGTTGGCATCTTCGATAACTACATGGTAGCCGTCCTTTCCATTCCAGATGGATTGACCGGTGTTACGTAAAGTTAATGGGAATCGGTAGATGGAACCAGTAACCAGCTCCTGAGGAAGTTCTCCACGGAGAGCTCCTTTTTCTTCCATTTCTGGTCGACCACCTGTTTTTAATAACTCCTGAACGCGATAATATACGGGATGAAAATCATGGTTACCGCTTACTGCCCAGGAAAATTTTGCGAACGGTTCACTTTGATAGTTCAATAAAAACGGCGTAACAGCTACAACACGTTTATCTGCAAACCAAAGTTGTTCAAATGCAGTTTTCGTATAGGAAGCGACTGTTTCTTGTCCTAACTCAAAAGCATCCCAGCCTGTCTCAGTGATAAAAACAGGTAGTTCTTTGACACCCCAACTGCGAAGTAGCTGTAATTCCCACTCGTATGTACGAATTGTACCCCGTCCGTAATCGGAAGGTGAACCGATAAATCCTGGATTCGGATATGAATGAGAAGACCATCCCGATAATAGATTGTTCCATTCGGCTATGTTTTCACTGGTAAAAATGCTGCGAAGATACTGTTCTTCATCTTCATATGAGGGTAAAGCGGACGGTGCGGAAGCATCGAGTCCAGCTAGCATAATATAATAGTTATTATTAGATGCTTTAAGTTTACGGGCAAACTCCAGCGCAACGTCGGCATAATGCTTTGCATCCACAGCTCCCCCCCACTCTGAAGCATGATTGGGTTCATTAAAAAGAATGATATATCTCTCTTTTACCACCCAGTTTAAAGAGTTTAAAAAAGCTACCCATTCAGAAGCGTCCTGTTTTTGAGCTCGTTTCCAAACCGGACCATCTGGTTGAGTAGCCAAACGAATAATCGGAATCAAATGAAGTTTACGCATGGTGTCAAAAATCTGCTGCCATTTCCCTTTATTACGGTCATTTTCTTGCAAAACAAGCGTCACATAGCCCCAATCTCCACCATTAGAGTTGACCAACTCCGCTGCTTTGACTAGATCTTCTTCTGTGGGTTGAGCTAAACCAATACCATACTTATTATTGGAAATGGCTCCATCAAGAGCTCTCGCCGGACGTGTCAGGCAAAAAAAGACCAAAACCAATAATGATACAATAAGTATCTTTTTCATATAGAAATTATACCCTGAAAGACGCCTAATTTCGTTCGGAAATCTGTTGGAAGATTCACATTGCCTGAGGAGCGACTTGCTTAAGATATAGTGATAATAAGTTTATACTTTCTGTTTCCCCCGAATCTTTCTGAGCATAATACAGTTCCGTAATCCCGGCATTAATGATTTCCTTTGCACAAAGCATACAGGGGGAGAAGGTGCTATACATAATCGAATTTTTGGTAGATACTCCATGATACGCAGATTGAATGATAGCATTAGATTCCGCATGCACACATAAACATGATCCTTTTTCTTCACCCGACTTAATCAGGCCTTCTTTTTTCTTATGACAGCGTAAACATCCACCATCGGAACAGTTAGGAAGTCCTACTGGAGTCCCATTATATCCTGTCGCGATAATTCGTTTATCTTTTACTAAAACAACGCCTACTTGAGCTAGCACACAGTTACCTCGTGTTTTGACAACATGTGCCAGATTCATGAAGTATTGATTCCAGTGGGGGCGAATAATTTCACTCATAATCCGATTATAACAACTCCAATTATTTTGTCGACACCGTGTTATCAAGCCAACTCTTAAGCTCCATATGTAAATCAGAAGCTAGATCGACACCATGAGAAATGGTATCTCCGGCCAGTTCATTTTCGCGTCCATGAACAAGCATATTACGCAGCCAACGAATCGCATTAATCTGTTCCTGTCCGGAAGTGGTCAAAATACCATGTTCCATCAAGATTTCCAGAGTTCGTGACGGTTTAATATTGGCAGTATCTTCTTCACCTTCCAAAATCGCTGCAATAACACGAAGCAACCGTTCGATATCAAATGCGAGCGCCAAAAAATTTCCTTCTTCATTGTCCATTAATACCACGGTATCCTGACGCATGGCTGTTTGAACCTTTTCTTCTGGTAATTTTTTTTGAGTTTTTCGCGTAATGGCTTCTTCACCTTTCAGATCTTTTAGTTGTTTTTCTTCTTTAGTTTTACCTTTTAGGCCCCAAAAATTAAACTCTTTCAGATCAGAAAAAAGGCTGATCAGTAATACCATTAAAGCGACAGCGGCCACATTATTTGTGAGATTTGCACCGGCAAAGCCAAACAATGAGGCGAATAAAACAATAATCAGTGATAGTAATCCAATAATTTTCATATGTATTTTGTTAACTTTTTTTTACGTTTTTTTTACTTCTCAAAATATCGAACATCGGACCCAGTGTATAAACCACATGTCGGGTAAAGGCAATTACATTTTGACCCATCACATATATTGTGGGTTCCTCATTGCCACCATCTGCCATTGCTGCTTCATTATGAATGTCAATCACTTCATCCGCTAACGGCGTTCGTCGGTGATGATGTATATGATGTCTTTCATGGTTGGACATACGAATTATTATTAATATTTATAACAATACGTAAATCGTTACCCCAAACTTTTTCTTAATACTGCAGATCTCACTATATCCTCGACCACAACACGCTTTTTAACTATTTTATCCAATACTTTAGCGGCACTTACCGCATGTTCTTTCTCATCAGAGGTCTGGGGAACAAGTTCCATCTTCAAATAGCTCTCAATATCCTTCACATCCTCTTGTATTTCCGACCAAGCAGCAGACATGCCAGCTAATTTTTTCAAATTTTCTCTATGGAAATATCGTCCAGCCTTTAATAAATCACTCTGTAAATACAGATAATATTTCTCGAGATATGATAACAAACCTTTCTTCTGAATCTCTTTAATACCTCGACCCGTCCCGATTAACTCTGGTGGTATTCCAATACTATATAGCGCGGCCGTAAAACCAATTGCACGTGGTAATTTTACAGCACCGATACCTCTTGAGTAGCCGAAGAGACCAACATGTTGTACGCGCTCTCTTCTTTTGGGTAGTTGCGATGACACCTCGTTAATGATAGGCGCGATTGCTTCAATCGTACTTTGATAGTGCTTTTCAAAAATTTTTACAATTTCACGCAGCTTTTTTTCATCTTCTGCGGGTATTTCTATTGCCTTGTTTTTGGATAGTGTCTTTTCCAGTTCACGAATGCCGGCTATTACATCTTTTTTTGCATAGTCATAACGAAAACCACTCTGAATCAATGCTGTACGTATCCCTTTATATTCATCAGCAAATTCTTTAACAGTATAGGGCGTTAGACCGCCCCGAAAAGGAAGAGATGCGGATCCAATAATTGGATACAGGTTTATATTGTTCCTTTTTTCAAAAGCCCTAAAACGCGATAGTGCTATTTTAATCGCTAGTATCGTAGGTACTAATCCGGCATTCAACGCCGGATCCGAACGGGCAACATACGGGCGCATATATGTCGGACTAAATCCAAAAATCCATTTGTGTCCCTCTAAATATTCTTTGAGAATCTTATCGGAATTCATAATGGTTTGAACAGATTCAAATAAAGGAATGAGCTCTATGTGCTTTAATGAGCCATTATCAACTCGCAATAATTTGTGTTTTAATGAAGATAACTCTTTAAAAGCCTGTTGAATATCGATCATTTCTTTAGCTGATTCTGTCATAGGAAGTATCACTTCAAAAAGTGGAGGACTATGCAATCCCACCTGATGAGCAAGTCCGGCGGCCGATAATATCCCCATAAAAGCTCTTCCTAAACGGAACTCTGTTTCTACTTTGGGGTTAGGGAGACGAAAGGTAAGAAATTTTTCTTTGCCTATTTGTTTATTTTTAAAAAAGTCATAATACTGTCCCCACATACGCTCCAGAACCGATTCATCAACCAGTTTTCCTTCCCAATCCCATTTGTATTCATGAATTCCCAGTTCAGAAAAATTAACGAATGCTTCCTGAATTTCCGCATGCGTATTAATAAATTCTGAGTCATGCCAGAAGGGTTTGCTGGCATGATCCGGATGTTGTGACGCCATAGTGGCGGCAATTTTTCTCATTTGGGGATATTATATATTAAATTTCAAATAAACAGATTGATCTTATTGACTTCACAATCTCTTTCAGGTAACTTAGAGAATAGATATGTATAAAAAAATTGTATTCGTTTCTTTTTTTCTGGCCCTTATTGCTCTACCAGCATTCGCACAAATTACCCCCGAAGGTCAACAACAATCCACTTTCAACTTTGATTCGGGCCTTCCCACAGTTCCACCCGTCGTAACCAACACTCCCATACCAGGTAGTCCTCTGCAACCCACACCGGTTGATCTTTTAAATCAGGAACAGTGTCGTCCGCCTGTTTCTGATTTAAATCCGATATATTCAATTGGTGGCCTACAGTTTGGTTGGGCGGCATATACGATCTGGTCGGGTGAACTGAGACATGCTAAAGGGGGATACTGGTACTATATCCCCCAAACCGTAATTGAAGACGATGCATTATTAGCTAATCTTGATTCGATTTTAAAAACATTACAGGGACAAACACCTGATGTATCTCCTTTGGAAGCTGCAACACCGACTGCCATTCCCACTTTTCAGCAGCAACAAACGAACGGCGTGGGGCAGCAACAATCAACATTTGATGTTACGCCTGAAGTTACCGCTTTGCCTACCACACCAGTTACGTTAGGTGAATTAAAAATACGAAAACAGGAAAAAATTATCAGGGACATTGCTCTCATCCAAGAATCTTGTCCGCTACGTCTCACAGGCGCATCACCCACATTATTTTTATATGGACCGGAAAACACAGATTATAAAGTTACTCCGGAAGTAACTTTAACATATATGGATCCTGTTGCTGAAGAGAACTCCTGGCTCGTACACATTTCTGATCAGGGTAATACAGAAGTCAATAATGTCGAAAGACCTTATATTTATTATGAATACGAACCCGTTGTTTTCGAAAAACCACAGGAAGGATGGGTACTAAATAAAAGTATGTTGAAACAGTTTGCTCAAAAAACTTTAAAGGATGGACTAAAACTAAATGATGCCGAAACAGAACGCGGACTTTTTGAATTACAACACGCAGCCTCTACCATAAAAGGAACATCTGTTTTTATCGGACTAATTGCCCAGTCGGAAGTGAATCAAAAAGTTCCGATAACCATTTCTCCTGATCCACAAGCTGTTTATCGACTGCATTTCTATGTTGGATCAGCCAACTCAGGTGAAAATCCACGCACTCCTTTACTGTATCCTCTACAGCGTACAGAAACGATGGCGCTTGAAATTGGATCATTTGCCGGAAACTAAGCATTAATCACACAACCCCCTACGAATGGTTCTCCTTCACTGTCGGGCTTGCCCGACGAAGTGAGCCCGAAAGTTGCGGCGAACGAAGTCGGGACGGCGGGACTTGAACCCGCGACCTCAGGACCCCCAGCCCTGCATTCTAGCCATCTGAACTACGTCCCGGAATTAGCATATGGCTAATAGCTATTAGCTATTAACTATTGGCCACTAGCTTATTTTACCAGACTCAAGATATCCTATTAATCCATATTGCGTTATGAATACATCTTTTGTTATGATGAAATAAGCTGATATGAAATATATTATTCAGATATTCTTTGCTACCTTAATTATAGGAGGAACTCTGGTATTTACATCCTCAGGAGTTCATGCACAAACCGCATGTGTCCAGATTTCCAATCTGAGAACAGCCGGATCTATTGAAATTGGCAAAGAATTTCAGTGCTTAGTCACTGCCGATCAACCCAACTCACAAAACGTTGCCTGCGGTATCAGGGTAAATAATGCATCCTGGCCCGAAAACTTTTGTCCATCCGACACTAACTTTGGCGGATGGAATGGTAATGTAGCTACCTTCAACTGTACTCTGCCGGTAAGAAATGATTTAAATAATAATCCTAAATTAGAATTAGTTGCTTACGATTTTAGAGGAGGCTGTGGACCAGAAACAGGTAAAACTATTTCCATCAGTCTCAGTTCTACTACACCTGCCCCCACACAAGGATCTGGACCCACTCCTGTACCAACAGAATCCGGCAATTCCAACATCGGAAACGGATCTTCTGATCTTAAAGAATGTACAGGATACGATATTTATCAACTTGCTTCCCAAATAGCAAGTACAACCAAAGATCCCTCAATCATACAAAAAATTATCGCTACCTATATTGCTGCCTGTACAGGTGGCGGCAACGGATCGAATAATAATAACAATGGCACACCTTATCCAACTAGTGCTGTTTCTATGGCACCCGGAACGGTCACCGGCTGGCCGGCAAATCTGCAGGAATTTTTTACTTCAACAAAAGTAACCGATGCGGCTAAAGAATTTTTGAACGCAGCTACACCGTGTGCACAAAATATGGCCATGTATATCCAGGCAGCCAAAATAGGGGGCTTACCCGAAAACTTAGCTCCGATTCTTGCCGGCATTCATTATATAGAAGGAAGTTGCAATCCTAACCAGTCTTTGAGAAATGGGTTCCAAATAGGTACTGTCGATCCGCAGTTTGGTTTTGGTGCCAATCGCGACTGTTCTTCACAGGATGTTGGTCCAGGGACGGGTAAACCCATTCCGATCGGTAATGGTTGCGGTTTTGCCAATGTTCTGGACAGCGCCATTTGGGCAACCCGCCATTTTCTTGGTAAAAACGGAACACCTCAAAAGCTGGAAGATCTTGTTTATTCATATGGACTCTATAACGGTACCGGCAACAATAACTGTGGCAAATATCATTATGTTGTCGCCGGACAATACACGAGCTGTCCGGAAAAATTTCCTGGTGAAGCTCACCCCTATGGCATGAACAAAATGGGCACACTATTTTCCGATTATGCCAATCGCAACTGGTTTGTACTGTTCTGTCGTGACGGACAGCTGTGTACTGCTCCTGTGGGGTCATTTACAAGACCCAATGCAGCGTTAATCGGATTATTAGCTTGGAGAAAATATAACAACGCCTTATGAAACAACACCGCACACAAATAATCATTGCAGGAACTGTTTTTATATTGGTTATTCTTATTCTGATTAATGCATCTTTAACAAAAAAGAAAGCGCCAGCACCCACCACTACCGGACAAAGTGTGAATAACAATTCATTTAAAAGCATCGCTAATGCTCCTACTCTACCTCCTTCACGTGGACAAGGCGTCGATGTCGAATCGGAAACAGTACAAAATTCCAAATCAGAAATAGAAAAAATCAAAAAATCTCTTCCGTACATAAAAACCATCACCGTTAACGGCGAACAGGTAACCATTCGCATTCCCGAGGCATCACTACAAGACTATAGCTGGTCATTACTCGTTTATTTGCCTGATTTTGATTTTCAGGCTCCTACTGAGACGCCTTTTTATCTGACATCAAAAAATACATTCCGCGCCGCAGCCGCTGAAGTCTATAAATGGATTCGAAGCCAGGGAGCTGATCCTCAAAAAATCATCATTAAATGGGGAGACACAGCCTTTATGCAGGAGCGGGCACAGGAATGGCTTAAATAAGATATAATATACCTTCATGGGCACATACAGTGTTCTTATTTTTTTAATTCTCTTCCGACTTTTTGATTTTTTTGTAAGTTATATTAGTCCCCACTTTATTCCCTACCTCGGTTTTTTTCCTTATAAAGAAATCTTTAAACACTATCCATTGCCCTCTTATATCTTTTCCTTTGCTAATTTTGACGGACTCCATTACATACGCACAGCTTTATACGGTTATTCACAATATGCACAAGCATTCTTTCCTCTCTATCCCCTGCTCATAAGGCATCTTTCTTTTATTTTTGGCAATAATCCGATTATTACCGGATTAGCTATTTCATTTGTTTCCTACTGTATAGGCATACTATTTTTTTATGGGTATTTAAAACAGACTATAAGAAATGAACAAAAAATATATTGGTCACTGGTATTTATATGTTTATATCCGGCATCTTTCTTTTTTGGTGCAGCTTATAATACCTCCCTCTTTTTTTGTCTCGCTGTTGGATCTCTGTATTTTTTTGAAAAGAAATATTACATTGCTGCTACCATTTTAAGCATGCTTGCAACAACTACCCGTATTGAAGGAATTTTTCTGTGTATTCCTTTTATTATGCCACTCCTGTTTAAAAAAACTCATCAGAAAAATCTTAAAGAGTATATTGTATTAGCAGCACCAATCGCAGGTCTGGCAATGTTTATGTCATATCTCTGGGCAACTACCGGCGATCCACTATTTTTTCTTAATTCTCAACCTGCGTTTGGCGCAAACAGATCTTCTAAACTTATATTTTTACCACAAGTTTTATATCGGTATATAAAAATATTTATAACTGCCAATCATGATTTTCGTTACTGGATTTCTCTAAGTGAGTTTTCTAGTTTTATATTAATAACAGGAGTCATGCTAGGAAAGGTACTACAGATTTTTAAAGAAAAAAAATTACAGACTCATATTTCTGAAATCGGATTACTACTTTTTTCGTTTAGTGTAATTATCTTACCAACACTCACAGGAACACTCTCTTCTATTCCCCGCTATTCACTATTCTCTTTTTCTTTTTTTATAATTTTGGCACAGATAAAAAACATTTTTCTTAAAATTTTGATCGCCATGATTTTTCTTATCCTTCATACCATCATGCTGGGCTTTTTTATTCAGGGATACTTCGTCAGCTAACTATCGATTTAAGGAAATAGCCTGGCGAATATCTTCAACTGCCTCAAGTATACGAGGACCGGGTCGGTTTAAAATTGTCTCGTCCAGATTGTATAATTGTCCATTCTTTATAGCCCGCAACTGTGACCATCCATCCCGATTCAACACATGTTGTGGATTGCTGTTTTTACCAAAACCACAGTAAGAAGATAATATAATATCCGGATCATATTTCTGTATTTCAGCCAGATCTATAGTCCGTGACAAATCACCGGCTTGGATAATCCCATATTTATAACCGGCAATTTGAACAATATCGGGTACCCAGTTACCGGCAATCATGGGGGGATTAAACCATTCTTCTATATATACCTTAATGTTCTGGGACTGATATTTTTTTCGCAAAGAAACTTCCTGTTTTTTCATCGAACTTAGCAATATTTCTGTACTTTTTTGTTTATGTACAGCCTGGCCAATCAACCCTATGCTCTCATAGATCCCCTTCAGAGATCGTGGATCGGTATGACAAACATGTAATCCCACCTGTTTTAGATCCTGAAAAATTTTTTCCTGAACAATCGATGAAGTAAATAACACATCCGGACTGAGAGCCTGAATTTTTTTTATATCTATCCGAATCCAACTCCCGATTTTAGGAATTTTTTTTGCCTTCTCCGGATAATCACAGTAGACAGTATTGGCTATAATCTGATCTCCCATTCCAATTGCAAACAAAGTTTCGGTGACAGAGGGAGAAAGTGAAATTATTTTCATACAGTACGATATAGTATACTAGCACTATGAAACTTGAGGATTACATAAAAAAACAACGAATTCGGCTGGAAGAGAGGATTAACACTTTCTTAACCCAAAAAAAAGAATCCGTACCCTCTGGATTAAATACACTTTCAGATACATTAAATACATTGCAAACTATTATTCCCAAGGGGAAGTTATTACGGGGTATACAAGTACTGTTGGCACATGAAATGTTCAACGGGCGTAACCAGGAAGGTGCGCTTGATGCTGCAGCAGCGTTAGAGATCATTCAAGCTGCTGTACTCATTCAAGATGACTTTATGGACAATGATGAAATGCGCCGCGGACAACGGTCGGTGTTTGCTCAATATGTCGATCGAGGAAAAAGACAAGGGAATCAGGATTCATTATTATATGGACAATCAATGGCCACATGTGTTGGGGATATTGGATTTTTTCTGGCCTTTGAACTGTTAAGCCATTGTTCATCAGAAAATAATATCGCCTCGGAAATAGTAGCATTATTTTCACACGAGTGGCAACTCGTTGGTGCAGGACAGATGATGGATGTTGATTTTGCCGGCCGACTATATGAACCAACCGAAGATGAGGTTATGAATATTTATCGATACAAAACAGCACGTTATAGCTTCTCTTTACCTCTAATTATGGGTGCAAAACTTGCTCAGGCCGATCTGTCTGTGCAAAAAAGCCTTGATTTATTGGGTGAAACACTGGGGATTATGTTTCAGATTAAAGATGATGAACTGGGAATTTTTGGGGATGAAGCAGTTACGGGCAAGCCGGTAGGTTCAGATATTCGTGAGAACAAAAAAACGTTACTGAGATCTATGCTTAATAATAAGGTATCAAAATCGGAAAAAAATACTTTGGCGGCTATCTTTGGCAATGTTTCATTTACTACCGAACATCTTCAGTATGTGAAAGATTTAATTATTTCTTATGGAATTCTGAAGGATCTGAATACCAAAATGGAAACAGAAAAACAGAAGGTTGACTCTCTTATAAATAAACTTCCTATAACAAAAGAATATGCAGATATCCTTCATCAGTTTACCAACTTCATATATAAACGTTCCAAATAATGTAGAAACATCGGCTATAAAAAATAATTCCTGATAAAGATTATCAGGAATTATTTAACTATAGATTTTATTGTTGCAGTTAGATTGGTTCAGATGGAAAGTTCTCATCACCATTATTGGCCGATGGTCGATTATCATTCAGCCATTCTATATACGTACAACCAGTTGCCTGCTTGGTGGCACGATCCCATCCGGAAGTTGAACATTTTTTCATTTTTTTTCCATTTGCGGTTGTAACCATAACGAGTTTGCTTCCACATTCTGGACAGTCTTCATCAAGTTCTTGACGGGTTGTACTGTTGATCCATTCAATATACTCACAACCTGTAGCTTTTTTCGCTTCACGATCCCATCCGGAAGTTGAACATTTTTTGGCTTTTTTTCCAAAACGAGTGGTGATCATAAGTAACGGAGCGCCACACTTTGGACAATTTTCTTCAAGTGTTTGAGGGGGTGTTTCCAACCATTTTACGTAATCACAACCTTCGTTCTGACGTGTTTGCGGATTCCAAGATCCTTTAGAACAGCGCTGTAGACGCTTTCCGGTTGGAGTCTCAGTAACTGGTGAAAGAGGAGCACCACACTTTGGACACATATCATTATCTGCTTTTTTCGGTTCGGTTGAGGATGATTTTGTTTTTGGCATAGGTAACTATTGTACTTATAACAATGTCGAAAAACAATTTGAACTTATATTTATATCTGTAATATACGTACTTTATAGTAAAGAAGGTTTTTTATCAATCGCTTATATTCTACAAATGTATAGGAAAGTGTGGACTCGAGGGGATTTGAACCCCTAACCCCTTGACTGCCAGCCAAGTGCTCCGCCAGTTGAGCTACGAGCCCTGTAATATAGACTAAGCATATTATAGAATATGAAGCATGATATTTAAAGACAGATGCGCTGCTGGCAAAAAACTCGGAGAAATTGTGGCAAAAAAACTACAAGGAATACATTCAAACGATATAGTCGTTATTTCATTGTTGCGTGGCGGAATTATCGTGGGCTGTGAAGTAGCCAAAACACTACATGCCACTCATCTACCTCTGGCTGTAACCAAAATTACCGCGCCTCACAGCGAAGAACTCGCTATTGGGGCCGTTTGCTACGACATAACCTATCTCGATCGCAACATCATACATTACATCGGTAATATTCCCCGTCCTCTGATACGTGCTCAAGTAGAGGATGCCCAGCTCATATTTGATGATAGCCTGGATCGATACTATCTTCACGAACTTGAGTATGAAAGATTACTCAAAGATAAAACAGTTGTTATTGTTGATGATGGAGTCGCAACCGGTGCATCTACAAAAGCGGCCTACTTATTCATTCGCGCCTTCCATCCAACGAATGTTATTGTTGCTACTCCGGTCATGCTCGGCCCTCTTAATATTCCCAAAGTTGAGGTTGTCACTTTTATTCCTGAAGGTGAATCCGGATCAGTTTCACAGTTTTATGAATCTTTTCCTCAAATAGAAGATGAAGAAATACTTCGCATGCTGAAAACCTCTTGAAAACGTATGTAGCATAATTATTCTGTTGTCATTAGACGGAATG
>CAZQAU010000004.1:35028-36118 GCA_964591375.1 uncultured Gammaproteobacteria bacterium | reverse complement strand
CCTCACTTATATATCCTTTATGGAAGTTCTCTTTTATCAAGAGTGTGGTGAGAGACTTGGCTCAATGACCCACCAGCATCCTAAAAACTATTGGAAAATATTTTTTTAAGGTGCTCCTGCCAAGATTACGATGAATTGAGAGTACTATCCTACCTTCCGCATTCTTCGATATTAAAGAACTACTATATAAATTATTTTTTTCCATGAAAAATTTTATTGCTGAATCAGTAACCTTCATGCATCCTGATAAAATTTGCGACCAAATTTCAGACGCATTACTCGATGCATATTTAGCACAAGATCCTACTTCTCGTGTAGCCATTGAAACGGCCGGAGGTCACGGACATGTGGGTATTTTCGGTGAAATAACTTCAAAAGCAGATGTGGACATTAAAACGGAAGTAAAAAAATTTTATAAAAAGTTAACCGGTAAAGATATTGATGTTGCCGTGTATGTTTCCAAACAGTCTCCAGAAATTGCGGCCGGAGTCAATACCGGTGGTGCCGGTGATCAGGGAATTATGGTGGGATATGCATGTAGTGAAAATGCTTTATTTATGCCGCAGGAAATGTATTTGTGTCGCAAACTATTAGACGGTGTGCAAACCGATGCAAAAAGCCAGGTCGTAATTATGGACGGAAAAATCCAGTCGATTGTTTTGTCTGTACAAGGAAAAGACAAAAACGAATTATCAGCACATGTAAAGAAATTAAAAATAGCCGATAAAAAAACAGAACTCTTCCTCAACAACTGCGGATCGTTTGATATCGGCGGGTTCGATGCCGACAGCGGCTGCACTGGTCGAAAAATCGTCGTTGATGCCTATGGTCCTCGCGTTCCCGTCGGTGGTGGTGCTTTTTCTGGAAAAGATCCTTCCAAAGTTGATCGCAGCGCAGCATATATGGCTCGATGGGTAGCATTGCAAATTCTAAAAGAAAAAGGCGCCAAAGAAGTTTTGGTTAAAATCGGATATGTGATCGGCTCTGCTGACCCTGTGATCAAACAAGCGATTATCGATGGAACAGAAACAACATTTGAATATGATTGTCGTCCTGAAGCCATTATCGAACAGTTCAATTTACGATCGCC
>CAZQAU010000004.1:0-34928 GCA_964591375.1 uncultured Gammaproteobacteria bacterium | reverse complement strand
ATCTATGGCGCCACTGGTGACCTGATGGCTAAAAAAATTGTTCCGGCACTTTTTCATTTATATGAAAAAAATAAGCTTCCTAAGCTTCTTCGTCTCATTGGTTTTTCTCGTAGAAGCATCACTGACGAGGCATTCAAACAACATATTCGCACTATTTTAAAAAATCATTCTGATATCAAAACCACCGAAGATGATTTAATAAAATTTACTAATCTCTTCACGTATCATCAGGGTGGCTTTGATAATAAAAACGATTATATTTCCTTAGCCGAGAAATTGGGACAGATCGATGGCGAATGGAGAACGTGCGCCAATAAACTATTTTACCTGGCTGTTCCACCATTATATTACAAAACAATTTTCGAACATCTCGATGCCAGTGGATTATCTGTTCCCTGTGGTCCCGATGGTGGCTGGACACGTGTCTTAGTGGAAAAACCTTTTGGCAATGATCTAAAAACAGCTGAATCACTTGATCTTCTGATGGCGAAACTATTTCAGGAAGAACAAATTTATCGCATCGATCATTATCTGGCAAAGGAGATGATGCAGAATATTCTCACCTTCCGTTTTTCCAATAATATTTTAGAATCGTCCTGGCACAATAAATATATTGAAAAGATTGAAATTAAAATGTATGAAGATATTGGTGTTGAGGGACGGGGCGCTTTTTATGATAATGTCGGAGCTTTACGCGATGTAGGACAAAACCACCTTCTCCAAATGCTCGCTCTCATCACCATGAATCATCCGATTAATTTTGATGCAAATACCGTACGACAAAAGCGAGCTGAAATTTTACATGCTTTAAAAAAGCTTACACCAACAGAAATTAAACACAATACGTATCGGGCGCAGTATACCGGGTATCGCACTATAAACGGTGTTGCTCCTCAGTCAAATACCGAAACATACTTTAAAGTAAAAACATATATTGATACGCCCCGCTGGGCGGGTGTCCCGATTTACTTCGAGCATGGTAAGCGTTTAAATAAAGTGAATAAAGAAATTATTGTTACTTTTAAACATTCGACACCGTGTTTATGTCCACCTGGTGCTCATTTTCAAAATAAAATTATTTTTTCTCTGAAACCAAAAGAGGGCATAAAGATCCAGTTTCTTTCCAAAGCTGCTGGTTTGCAAACTCAGCTGGAAGAACGCAGTTTCGATTTCAATTATCGAAGACGATCAAAAAAAAATATGTATGTCGAAGAATATGAGAAGTTATTACTCGACTGTATCGAAGGTAACCAACTCCTCTTTGTCAGTACTGATGAGATCAAAGCTATGTGGCGTTTTGTCGATCCGATTGTCTCTGAATGGAATAAAAATGTCCTTCCTTTACATACATACAAAGCTGATAGTGGCGAGGCTATAAAAAAATCAGCTGTTATTAATTTGGGGAACAATATATTCTCTATGAAAAAAACAATTGGTATTATTGGTTTGGGTAAAATGGGCAGCGGCATCGCGCAGCAGGCGATTGAAAAAAGTTGGGATGTGATAGCGTATAACCGCACGGCGACAGTCACTCAGGAGCATGAAAAATTAGGTATTACCGGTGCTTACTCTATTGAAGAGTTAGTAAAAAAACTGCCCACTCCGCGCGTCGTCTGGCTGATGGTTCCATCTGGTAATCCAGTCGATGAAATGATTGATGAGTTAATGAAATATTTAGAAAAAAATGACATTGTGGTGGATGCGGGAAACTCGTTTTTTAAAGACGCTAAGAAAAGAGCCACGAAATTAGCAAAAAAAAGAATTCATTTCATAGATGTAGGAACATCAGGGGGACCTGGTGGAGCACGAAATGGCGCCTGTCTGATGGTTGGTGGTGAGAAGAAAATCTTTGAATATTTGCTCCCATTTCTTACCGATATTGCAGTTCCCAATGGAGTACAGTTTTTCAAAGGAGTCGGTGCAGGTCACTTTGTAAAGATGATTCATAACGGTATTGAATATGGCATGATGCAGGCGATTGCAGAAGGATTTCATATCTTAAAAGAATCTGATTACAAACTAGATTTAAAACGGGTTACTGAAATTTATAATCACGGTAGTGTAATCGAATCAAGATTGACTAAATGGCTTAAAGATGGTTTCGAAGAATATGGTGAGAATTTAAATACCGTTTCTGGTGTGGTAGCTCATACAGGGGAAGGTGCATGGACAGTCAATACTGCTCAAGAAATGAAGATAGAAGTCCCCGTCATTAAAGATTCTTTACAGTTTCGGATTGATTCCGAAAAAAAACCTAGTTACACCGGCAAAATTCTAACCTTATTGCGTAATCAGTTTGGAGGACATAAGGCAAAACAGTAACCCAAATTGAATATTTTTTTATATAATAAACTATCCTCCGAACTCACTTAACACGGCATAAGTAAAGGAGTAGATCATGAAGTACAGGTTAGTAGCGGTATTCTTTTTAATTGCTGGAATCGGAATGGCCATCTTCGGTTTTTCCTCTTTAAGCATTAACGGGGTAGCGGGAACTCTCAGCATTCTATTGGCTATGGTAATGCTATATGTTGCGGGTTCAGTCTTTGTAAGACTAAAAAACTAACACATTGAAGACAATGCACCGCCGTCAAAGTAGCGCACAAATTTTTAAGATTATTTCTTTTTGCTTAGATATAAGCTTAAAAATTAACAACTACTTTGAGCATTGTCTTCTCAGTTTTAATATAATATGTGTATGATGTCTAATTACTCAACTATCATCGATATTTCTCTTCCTCTTGATAATGACACCCCTCTATATCCGGGTAATCCCAAAAACGAGTTTGAGCATTTTGCTAGTGCATCAGGTAGTTCATATAATTCAAAAATAACCGTAAGTTCTCACAATGGCACGCATATTGATGCCCCGCGGCATGCTTTTGCCAATGGTAAAGGAATCGATAGTATCGAGTTAAACCGGTTTATTGGAAGCTGTCGTGTTCTTGATTTTACAGCGTGCCAAAAAGAAATCAGCCTCAATGATTTACAAGCAAAAAAAATTGTGTCAGGAGAACGGATTCTTTTTAAAACAACCAACTCTATCCGTGGCTTTGAAACATTCTATGAGGACTATGTTTACCTTTCAAGCCAGGGGGCGGTTTACCTGGCGGAGATCGGTATTGCCTTGGTCGGTATCGATGCGTTATCTATTAAACAAAAAGGTTCCAAAGACAATACTCCTCATACAGCACTGCTTGCGAAAGAAATACCTATAATAGAAGGGATTAACTTGCGTGATGTCACCGAAGGTATCTATCAACTGATCGCTCTCCCTCTCAAACTTACCGATCTTGATGCTTCACCTGTAAGAGCGATCCTTCTCAGATAAAAAATCAATACTATAAGGTATAATAGATGAATGGAAAAATTACGCCCACGCTTTCATGATTTATTGGTTCCTCCAAATGGATCTGAAAAACAAGAGCTGCCACCGGGAGTTGCCAAATCTGTGGCGAAGATCTTAACAGCCCTTAAAAGCAGTCTGTTTGGTGAACCAATAATAGATAGTCCATCAGACAAACAATTATCTATACCTGCCATACCACCATCACCACCCGATGAAAGTTGGAAATTTCCTCAAGGAAAACGTGGTCAATTATCCCGAAGAGGTAAATTCAAAAGCGAGTATCTTAAAAATTTAAAACGGGGCGGTTTTTAATTCTTTACAGAACAGTTACTCCACAACCCTTTATTCTCTGCCATCGCTTTTTTTTGTAGTTCCTGAAAATATTGATTGAACTTAACATCGGGCGGAAATGTTACCGCCTGCGCGTACCCTTCACGAACCAGATACTCGTTCACAAAAATTTCCGCTTCCCCCGTAGCCACCGGTACCAGATATACGTAGCGGAGTAATCTACCATACCGATCTGTTTCCGAAGTATCTTTGACTAAACGAACTTCTTTTCCCTCGACCAGTTCCTTATTTTTTATATATGCCTCCTGTCCATAACACTGCAATTTTTGCTGCGGATCCTTCGTTTCGGGCGTATCTATGCCTATATAGCGTAATTTTTTACCGTTTTGCAGTTCTATCGTATCACCATCAACTACCCGTTTAACTACCATTACTTCTTGAGATACCTTGCGTGTAGGGGTGGGTGACGACATCTTAGCTTGTGGATTTCTTAACTCATCGGATTTAATAAACCAATTGATCAGCGCCAGCAGAACAAGAAATAAAAATGAATAAACCGAACGGTGACGAATTCTCATGATACCATTGTACCGATCCCCGCACTAATTTACAGCTCATGATTGCCATTAGTCTGGTAAAATAAGCTAGTGGCCAATAGCCAATAGCTATTAGCCATATGCATATACCGGGACGTAGTTCAGATGGCTAGAATGCACGCTTTGGGAGCGTGAGGTCGCGGGTTCAAGTCCCGCCGTCCCGACTGCGCCTTGCCGAAGCTTTAAGCGGAGGCAGGCTTCGCTTCACCGCAACTTTCGGGCTCACTTCGTCGGGCAAGCCCGATAGCGAAGGTAAACAGCGCCTTGCCTAAGCTTTAACGTCAGCCGACACCGTTCAATCAATGCATCAATTGTTCCTGTAAAGCAGAAATTTCTTGGGGAACCTCGATATTTCTTTTAGCTAGTCGCTCTTTATATTTTTCAAATGAATTGGCAAAGTCGGTTTTTCTTACTCCTGGAATCGCATTATTTAAAGACAGTGTCGATCGTAGTTGATCAGCAACGGCATGGTCTAATGACAACGCCTTTTGAAATAGGGTTTCATATCTGTTATCTAAAGCACGGTTAACCCAATACAGCGAAACAAACCGCTCAAACTGATTTTCAACATATTCCTCATTACAATATTCCAAAACCCAGGGTTCATACGGTTTACCTTCCGCATGATCTATAAAGGCTTTTGCCAGCCTCACGTCAATATCGGTATAATCTACATGGTCAATCGCTATGCCTTCTTTATTAAAAAATGGGACAACTGTAGCAAGCGCTTGTCTAAATGCAGAAGGTGATTCTCCCACATACACTAAATCTACATCTTGTGTTTCTTCACTGGCCTGTCCGAATCCTACAGAACCACCTAATAGAAAAGTTGCATCCTGACCATTTTGAACAAGCTGAGAGAGGATAGTTTTTGTAACAACAACCATTTTTCGGGAAGTATCAGATTCATGGTGTAGATAAAACGTTCTTACCTTATCCAGCATTCCCCGTTGTCTTTCTAATTCAGAAGTAACAACCGGAACGTCTTTGTGCATTGCCCCGCTTATAAATCCCGTTTCTTCACTGAAGCTCATACCTATGATTATATCAATCAGGCTTATATTTTTATCGCCGCTTTATAACCACTAATCTTTTTGTTTTAACCAAAACTCTAATGGAATAAGCATTATATTGTTTACAACAGCATAGACAATAGCTGGTAACGCGACCTGCGGCGAAAATACAGAAAGAGCCGTAACAATCGCCAAAGTAAAATTCTTAAAACTACCGGCGATACCAAATGCAATTTTGTCTTTTCTAGTTTGACCAACCAAAAAAGATAAAACGAAAGATACTACAGTAAAAAACACAGTAAATATCACCAGCAGCATAACTTCTTTAAGATTAGTAATCAACAAAAATCGAAAGGGTGACACAACTCCCAGAATAAGTAAAAATAACAATACCTGTGAAAAGACAACTGACTGTTTTCGCAGATGATGTATCCATGGTGTCCTGCGAACTATCATGGCGGCTATATAGGGGATAATAATCAGTTTAGTCATCGTAATAATCATTCCGGTAACCGGAAATGATACCGGCATCTTAATTACGTTTATTAGTATGTAAGGCACAATAAAGGGACTGACCAAATTGGAAATTACTACAATAGGAAGTGCTTTAGCGAGATTCCCTCCATATAATTTCGATAAAAATACAGCCGAAATTCCTGTTGGTGTTACACTAATCAACAATAATCCCAGATATGTCTCATAAGTAACAAAAGATTTTATTAAATAGGTTATACCTATACCAGCTCCATGAATTATAAGAAGAATAATAATTATTTCTTTTACGTGCTTAAGTTGACTCATAACGTCGCGGGTCTTGATGGAAAGCAGACTAAAAAACATCAGTATCATTAGCATATACTGAACAAGTGGAGCCAAAACAATACCAATGGACGGAATTAAAAAACTTATTATGATGGCAATAAGAATAATTAACCATGTGTGATGTTGTAAATACGGCATATTCTATAATGATATCATCATTATCAGATATACAATTGACTTACTCTACTAATATCCACCATCAAAATAATTGTATATAATTTCATTGCTATGGATATCGAATACGAAGCAACATTTCTCAACATAGATCAACATATCATCCGGCAAAAACTTCAGAAAATCGGAGCCAAACAAATATATCCCGAGTATCTTCAAAAACGAGTGGTTTTTGATCTTCCTAAAGGGCACGAAATCAAAAACGGTTGGCTGCGCGTTCGCCAGGAGTACGACAAGGTGACCTTGAGCTTAAAAGTCATTTCAGGAAATAAAATAGCCGATCAAAAAGAAATTTGTTTGAACATCGATAATTTTGATGCTGGTATTACCTTGTTGAATACAATGGGTTGCATACAAAAATCTTATCAGGAAAACAAACGGGAGTTATGGAAATATCATGAAGTTGAGATCTGCATTGATGAATGGCCTTATATTGAACCTTATGTTGAAATAGAAGGTCAATCGGAAACAGAAGTAAAAAAAGTAGCTGCGCTTTTAGAGTTTGATTACTCTGCAGCCTATTTTGGTGCGGTTGATGCTATTATCTCCCAAAAATACAATATTTCTGTAGATATAATCAACAACCATACGCCACGAATTGTGTTTGGAGAAAAAAATCCGTATCTGCGTTAAACTGTCGGCTTTATTTCAAATATCTCGTACATTTCCTTGGGTTCCTGCCACATGGGTTCAACTTCCACGACATGAGCGATCGGCGGGCCTTTTTTAACCACTTCAATCATTTTCTTTACCTGATCTTCTTCTCCCTGAAAAACAGCCTCGACACCTCCTCCGGCTCCAAAAATATCTTGTTTATCATGAGTATTGCGTACCCAACCACGGACCTGGTGTATCTTAGCCTGAATTTTTGTCCAAGCCCGAAATCCTACCCCAATCACATCACCTTTAATATAAACATGTATCTGTGTAACCATTGTATTATTGTGCCTTCTCCACCATGGGATCAATGGCACGTGCCTGTTTCAGATACCGATTGGCTTTCTCGGTATTGCCGGCTTCTTTATATAATTTGTATAAATTAAACAAAACATCCCGCGCATTTGGATTATATGTCAACATTTTTTCCAGCTGAAAGATTTTTACATCACGCTGTGTCTCCGAACCAAAAAGCTCTATGTCAATATCACGACCATAAATGTTACGTTGTCTTTCGGCAAGCATATTAAACTGGGGCACAGATTTGAGCGATTTCAAAAAATGAATAGCCGTTGTTTTATCTTCCTGCATAAACGAAAAAAAGTCCGCGGGTAAAAATTGTGAGATTGCTATATTCGCTGCCACTATCGCAATAGCTAAACAGATTAGGAACATCTTGGCTAATTTTTTTACTAAAAAAACCGATGAAGACTGCATATCACTATTATACCCCTTCTTATTATAATGAAAAGCACATAAGAGATTTGAGCTTGCATATATAATCAGCTTTTAGTACCATCAACTATTATGGCAAATGTTGATTTATCTTCATATAAAAATCTTTATATACAAACATCACGCAAATATCTGCTGGATATGAAGAATGCCCTGGATATGTTAAAAAGTGATAAAGCAAAACTAGAAGCCATAAATTCAATGTACATCAGTGCTCATTCACTTAAGAGTCAAAGTCAAATTATGACCTATGCGACAACCGGAGCTTTATGCGGAACTATTGAGTTTTTATTTCGTGATATTCGTGAGGGAAAAATTAAAATAACAGATGAAACGGTATTGCATTTGACGAATGCTTTGCAAAAACTTTCCGACTCTATAAATACTATCGAAACTAGTAATCACGAGCTGGATTTAACTCAAGATATAACGGTAATGAAACAGTTCACGGGGATTTTATAAACTATACTTACCTTAAATACTATGAAATTACTTTTAATTGAAGATGACACTTTTTTTCGTGAATTTTATTCCGCAAAGTTACAGCAGGAAGGTATGGAAGTCGAAATGGCTTCCGATGGCGATGAAGGACTAAAAAAAGCGGATGAAATAAAGCCAGATATTATACTGCTCGATATTATCATGCCCAAAAAAGATGGTTTTGATGTTTTACAGTCCTTATCTCAAAATGCCACTCTTAAAAAAATTCCGGTAATTGTATTTTCCACCTTAGGTCAGGAATCTGATGTGGAAAAAGCTAAAAAATTGGGTGCCGTCGACTATATAAACAAAAGCTTTTTTGACTTTGAAGGACTGAAAACTAAAATTAATGCTGCTCTTAAAAAATAATTATCAAGAAATCTTACGGCTGTCCTTGATTCTTTCTTCTTAATTCTTTATCCTTAATCTATAATTTATTTCTCAAATCTAACCCTGTATGCTTATTTCCGAAGCGGATCTGAAAGCTCTGGTACTGAAAACAAAACTTCTTGATGAAAAAGCTCTCAACGATATCATCTCCTATGCTAAAAATGCGGAAATGAATCTAACCGAAGCATTAAATGAACGTAATATTATCTCCGATGAAAATTTAGGACTTCTCATCGCCGATCATCTTAAAATCCCTTTTATCGTCTTATCGAAAATAACTATTCCACCTGATGCGCTTTATATAGTACCCGAAAGAATCGCGCGTAAACAAAAAATTATCGCCTATGCCCGAGATCAAACAACAATCAAACTGGCTATGGCTGACCCATCAAATGTTGAAATTCAACAGTTGCTGGCTAAAAAAACCGGTCTTAAAATTGTGACCAGTTTTGCGACTGAACGTGATATCACCAACACACTATATATTTACCGAAAAGATATTCAAAAAACATTTGATGGCATTCTTAATGAAGTTACTGAGCGCAACAACGCCAATGACGAAGTTGAGACACCGGTTGCCAATATGGTAGATCTTCTGATTGCCTATGCGTATCAGGACAAAACATCCGATGTACACATTGAACCACAGGAAAAAAATTCACTGATTCGTTTTCGTATCGATGGTATTTTACATGACGTACTTTTTCTCCCCAAACATCTCCATGATCGGGTTGTCACCCGCATTAAAGTCATGTCACGATTGCGTACCGACGAACATCTTGCGGCACAAGATGGAAAAATGCGGGTAAATATCGACGAAACTGAATATGTAGATATTCGTGTTTCCATTCTGCCCATTGTCGAAGGCGAAAAGATCGTTTTGCGTCTTCTTTCATCACGTGCGAAACAGTTCTCGTTAATTACACTCGGTATGAATGAAACGGACTTAAAAAAAGTTACTAATGCGTTTACCAAATCCTTCGGCATGATTTTATCAACCGGACCGACCGGATCAGGAAAATCCACATCTATATATGCTATTTTAAAAATTTTGAATGTACGCGAAAAAAATATTACTACTATTGAAGATCCGGTAGAGTATCGTCTGAAAGGTGTCAATCAGATTCAGGTAAATCCCAAAACTAACCTTACCTTCGCCAATGGCTTACGATCAATTTTAAGACAGGATCCCAATGTGGTCTTTGTCGGTGAAATGCGCGATGGTGAAACAGCTGGTATCGGTGTCAACGCAGCGCTCACCGGCCATCTCGTGCTTTCAACACTTCATACCAATGATGCGGCCACTACCCTGCCGCGTCTTATTGATATGAAAATCGAACCTTTTTTAGTAGCCTCAACGGTAAATGTAATCATCGGACAGCGTCTTATCAGAAAGATATGTGATATGTGCAAAACTTCTTATACCGCAAACGAAGATGAGCTCACGAAACAACTACCGGGAGCCATTATCAAAAAATATTTCGGTGAAAAAAAAGAAATTCGCTTGTATAAAGGTGCGGGATGTACTTTATGTCATGGCACCGGTTACAGTGGCCGCATTGGTTTGTTTGAAGTGCTGGAAGTTACTAAAGAAATCAAAAAACTTATTACGGAAAAAGTTGACTCCGACGTTATTTTAAAACACGCTATCGATGAAGGTATGACCACCATGCTGGATGATGGACTTATGAAAGTTGCAAAAGGAGTTACTACCATTCAGGAAGTTTTGCGTGTAACTAAGGTGGAGTCTGTATAAATTAAAAAAGAGAAATGAATACCAAACGTATTACGTTGTCCGCTAACGATAAAAAAACACTTGTCGGCAACTTCGCCACTATGCTTTCGGCGGGTATCTCAATTCTTGAAGCGGTTGATTCATTACTGGAAGATGCCAAAGGCAATCAAAAAAAAGTACTTGAGGTGCTCCGTGATGATCTTATGCAGGGACAACATGTGCACGAAGCCTTCGGTAAATTTCCTAAAGTTTTTGATAAGGTAACTGTAAATATTATCAAAGCTTCCGAAGAAGCAGGTAACCTTGATGAAACGTTAAAAGATCTAACGAATAATATTCAAAAAGAAATGGAGTTTTCCGACAAGATAAAATCTGCCGTTATGTATCCGCTTCTAATTTCTGTTGTCTTTGTAGGCGTACTGCTGATGATCTTAATTGTCGTAGTACCGAAAATTTCAACTGTGTTTCTTCGTCTGAAAGTACCACTTCCTCTTCCGACACGGGTTCTTATTTTTATCTCAGGGTTACTGATTAACAATACTATTTTTTTTGTCGGCGGACTAGCGCTTTTTGTCGGCATTCTTGTTTTCATTTATCGAACTAATAAACAGATTATTTTTGGGTTTCTTTTTAAACTTCCGGTCGTTTCGGAGCTTGTCAAAGAAATCGATTTAACACGTTTCTGTCGCAGTTTCTACCACCTACTCTCCTCTGGCATTCCTATTAATGCCGCACTCGAACTGTGTCAGGATGTAGTCATGCGCAAAGATATCGCTGAGACCATTGCCAATTCGCGCGAAATGGTTTTAAGTGGTAAACGATTATCGGAAGGTTTCAAAGCCCATAAAGGAATCATGCCCACGATTATGATTAAGATGATCGAAGCGGGTGAAAAAACCGGCACACTAGATAAATCTTTACAAGAAATTTCCGAACATCTGGATTACCAAGTGTCCAGCACTCTTAAAATTCTCACTGCTCTATTGGAACCGATTATGCTTGTGGCTGTAGGTGTTATGATCGGTGGTATGATGCTTGCTATTATCGCACCCATTTACGGTCTTATCGGACAGGTGGGACAACATTAATTATAGTAAATTCTCCTTTCTTCAGATAAAATTCTCTTGCAATCTAAATTATCATATAGTATCATACACTTAATCGGGAGGCGCCTATGACAGAACGAATGAGATCGCGCACTCCATCACCGGCTTCGACCATCACAGCCGAAAGAATCGGACAATCTCCCTCTGCTGCAACCTTTACCCGAACACTTGATTTCACCCGTAATCGTGCTCCGCAGATATCGACACGCTTACCTAAATTAGGAGATGCTGGTTTACTACACACAGACAAAGTGCCACCACGTGGGTCGTCGATACGCACTCATCGCGTTCCTATGACATCCATAATCTCCACTATTCCACAAAGACCGCGGTTTCATGACTCAGCACGGGTAACAAAAAAGGAGTGGAAAAGCTTTCAAAGATATTCCAAACCCATATGGGAACATACACCACAAATCATTGTTAAACCATCAGTTCCTAAAGAGTCTGTACGTACCATTCCATTTAGTGTGGAAGCGGCAAAAAAAAATTCTGTCAATATATTTGATCGTCGTACATTTATGACCCAGGGAAGAATAATAAACAATAAAGAAGCACTAAAAACACTCAAACCCGCTGAGATTAAAATTGTGTCTAGATCCAATAAAAAACCTGAAATACAAGTGAGACCAACACTTCAAGTAGCACAGGCACGGGCGGATTTAGCCAATCGTAACCAGGCACAGATAACATTTGTCAAATTAAAAGAAGCCCGATTTCCCGAAGCACAGGCTCAAAAAATCATCACACATGCAATCGGTTCAAAAAAATGGATTGAACCACGATCAAAACCACACACTCTAAATAGCACCAAACCTATTACGATGGCGCGGGAACAAACATCACAACAACAAATCAAAGTATCAACGGATCCGAAAAACAAAATGATAAGAGAAATACAAATTTCTCCAAAACCACAACATAAAGTTCTGGAGTTGTTTTTGGAAAGACAACGTCGTCAGACAGAGTCTATCCGGCACATAAAATATGGTCGCGCCACGACAGAGCGGATTAGATATGTGAAAAAAACAATTGACTGGTTATTTAAAGGATCAAAGAAAAAGACGATTACAGGAACAGAAATTGCCGCAAACTTGCCGGTACAAATAGTCCCTCACAGATTTAAAAGCACCGTTATTCCCACCAGTAAACATGATGGCACATATAGTAAGAACGTTTCCGACATATCAACTATAGGCACCTTTTCTACAAAAAAAGATGCTCAGAATGCTGCTCGACGCGCGATCGAAACGCATCCGGCAGTAACCAGGGCAAAGTACGGTGAGTCTGTTCGACGAGAAACTATTGGACTGGCTTATAGCGGAGAAGCTCCTCCTATTTATATGTCGGCAGCTCAGGCATTACTGGCAATCAATCGTAGACCAACAAAACTGCCTCAGCAATTTCCCGGATAGACTTTCTTTTCTTCATCGCCTCCCGTTGAAGTAATGTATACGCATCCGTTTCTGTCAAACCACGTTCTTTCATCAAAATACCTTTTGCCTTTTCTACCACTTTTCTTTCTTCAAGTTTTGTTTCCAGATGTTCGACTTTTCTTTCCCAAACTACTTTTTCAAAAGCCGAGGCAATGATCTTAACAATCGCTTCTACTGTCTTGACTTGTTCCAAACTAAATTCATAAGGAGTTTTATGCTGAAGATTGATAACACCCACCACTCCCTGCTTATCTATAATCGGTACCGATAAAAAAGCTTCATACAAATCTTCCGGTAACTCTTTAAAAAATTTAAATCGTTCATCCCGATAAGCATTCTTTTTTAAAACTACGGTCTTTTTATGCACGGCGACCCAACCGGTTATCCCCTCCCCTGTTTTAAGCATGATTTTTCCTAATAGTTTGTTATGCGATTGTTTTGATCCGACCAAAATTAACTGTTTGTTCTGACGATCATAAAAATAAATAAGGCAGGAATCGACAGGAATAAAATTGGTTAGCAGTTTAATCAATTTTTTCAGAAACTGCTGAAAATCATATGAATCGAATACTACTAAATCAGAAAGCAAACCAACGATTTGGACCCAGGGAATCGCTTTTATCATGGAGCAATTATACAATAATCAGAAGATAATCATCTGATTTTAATTACCGCATATTTAACGCACTTTCTCCGCAACTTCTTTGCCCAGCTTTACCGCATAGTTCGTTCCGCGGTCATGAGGATACGTCATATCTAAATTAGCAATATAAAACCTTTCGACAGGAGTGATAAAGTCCGGCTTATTCATAAGATAACTTTTTTCATAAATAGGCTGCGCAAAAGGAGCTTTGAAGTGATATATTTGCAGGGGATTAACCTGTTTACCGGTAATTGATTCAATCGAAGTTTTCATGTTAGTCCATAATTCATCTTTGCTCATTTTCAGAAGGGGACTATCATCATCAAGATAGTTTGCTATATACGCTACATTATTCCCCCCATAATATTGAGGATCGATAAAGTTAGTATGTTGCCCAATAAACATCATAGGAGCCTGATCGGTACAGATATTAAGCCAGTACGTTTCATCTAAAATCTTTTCTTTTGTTTCAATAATCAAAACCTGTGCCCACAAATATTTAATTTGACTCAACCTCTCTAAGTATTCCGGTGGAAGAATTTGCTTCCCGGCTTTTAATAAAACTGGTGAGGGTAATGTCGAAATAACCGCGTCATATTCATGAACCTCATGATCAGCACCTTTTATTTTAAATACTTCCTTTTCTTTACGAATTTCGATAATCGGATAATCCTTATGGATGGAGATGCCGGCAGAAAGATTTATTTTTTCCAAATAATCTACGAATGTTTGAAACCCCCCTTTGATGTATCCCAGTTGTTTTGTTCTTTTCGTGATCCGACTCCAGTACCATGCCAACAAAATATTTCCCGCATATATACCGAACTTTTTCCGAAACAATTCTTTCCAAAACACTTCCCACACCTGATTTCCCATACAGTTTTGAATGTATTGCTGCGCAGTATATTTTTCAAAAATAGGCAGAAAAGGGGAGTAGCGGAGAAATGCTAGTGCTGCGGCGGCCCTTATCTTATCTGGAAATGAGAGAAGGGGAAAACGAAGGAAATCTTGCGGAGTATCCACGGGAAATATGCGGTAATTACCATTTACCAGATAGAGAGAATCGGTTTTTGGTGTGCGGAAAAAAATATCGGTAAACTGTACTTCTTTCGCAAAATTCAGGATGTCACTATCACTCGCAAAGAGATGATGGTAGGCATACTCAAGGGGCCATTCCCAGTGATCGGTTTTAAAACCAGCAGCAAGTCCCCCTAATCCTTTATTTTTCTCGAGTATAGTTACCTTGTGTCCTTTCTTGTTAAGATAATGTGCTGCAGTCAATCCAGTAAATCCTCCACCTAAAATTGCAATATCCATATAGAAGAATTATAGTTTATTTTTCTTCCGATTTATAAAGAATAGCCTTGAGCTATGTAATTACCGCATATTTAACGTAGAATCTCCGAAACCTGATGTCCTTTTAGAAGTTCCTTAGCAAAAGTCTCTGCAAAAACATAAATAGGAATGGCTACGATAAGACCTAAAACACCGCCAAGCTGTCCACCTACTATCAGTGCAATTAAAGTAACAATCGGGTTTATACCGACCGCCCGTTTCATAATTACCGGTACAATTAGATTATTTTCTAGCTGCTGAACAATAAAGTACAAGGCCAAAGTAGAGAAGCCGGCGAACGGAGAAATAGATAACCCAATAATAAATGAAGGCACAGCCGACATCATGGGCCCCACATTGGGCACCATTTCCAGCAATCCGGCCAGAACTGCCAACGGAACAGCATAGCGTATCTGTAAAAGACTAAGACCAATAAATGTTAGCCAACCGACTACCGTCATAAGCATTAGTTCGCCCCAAAACCAATTGGACATACGTCGTTCTGCTTTTTCCAAAATACTAACATACCACTCGGCTTTTTTTTCATCAAATAGTTGTGAAAAAAATCTCTTAATTACTTGCTCTTCCAATAACAGGTAATATCCAAAAAAAAGAGTAGATAAAACAAAAATAATATTGGAAAAAATGTTGCCAGCAATCGAAAAAATCTGATTGGTGACATTAGGAACGTACTGAGATAATGATTCAATCTGAACCCACTGTTGAAGATCAGGACTAATAGACTGAATCATATAGGGGAGAGTACGCAACAGATTAACTGTTTCAAGAATGATAGGCGGGATAATGATGCCGAAAAGAAAAAGAAAAAATAAAACAAATCCTACATATACAAAAGTAACAGCTACTGTATGAGGAACTCGTTTACGTTTTAGTGCAGAAACCAATGGGCGTAAAGCACTCATGAGAATAAAACCTATAAATAATGAATATAATAAGTTTTGTACTACCCACAAGAAATAGAGGGTTAAAATAAACGCCACCGTAAATATAATTGTCTTGGAAGAAATTTCAACTTTCTGCATATATCTAACTATACCAAAAATAATCATTGGATATACACCAAGATATGATTTGACATTTTTCCTAGAAAATAGAAGAATAGGTATATGACTGTGAATGAATCTCACGACAATCCACAAATAATTTTACATTGGAAAGCACCGATACGTCCCTATAAAAAGCGTGGTAAAAATATTATTAGATTTTTTCTTGCGTTGGCTTTGTTATTGTCTGTACTCGTGATTTTTTTTGCAGATAAAATATTGCTTGTTCCTATATGGGCAGTACTATTTTTGTTTTATGTATTAACAATTACTCCTCCGCAGGAAATTGAACATAAGATAACACGATTTGGAATAGAAAGCGCCGATATCACAGTTCGCTGGGAATTACTGTCGCACTTTTACTTTACTAATCGTTTTGGATTCACAATTTTAACCGTAGTTGCTCATCCGCCTTTTTATACTCATATGTATTTTGTAGTACCTTCAGATGAACTCAAAAATAAAGTTCTTAGTGTTTTATCTGAGCATCTTATTTATCAGGAAAAACCCAATCGTACATTCACTGAAAAAATGTTGGGATGGCTTTCGATGCTTATTCCCGACGATGAAGATACAAAAAAGTAATCATTTTACGTTCTTCCAACGCTTTCCCATCTGTTGACAATCTTTTTTCCATTTGTAATACTGATATACATACACGGAATATTCCGTTTTTTAATATGTCTTACAAAGACTCTTTCTCTAAAAAATCACTTCGCAGAGGCGAAATTGCGACTATTTTTACTGCTATTATTCTCGCTGTAATTACAACAGGAATTTTTGTTACAAACTCTCTTCTCAAAAAAACACAGACTACCAAGACTAATGCTCAAACCACACCGACTACTACCTTTAATGCGCCCACAAACGGATCGTTTATTGATCCAGGAACATATACGATTCGGTGGACAAATACCGGCACTAATTTTTTTCCAGACGGCGGTACTTTAATTGTTAATGATCAAAACACACCCCAAAGTCCTGTTTGTGATGTATATAATCCTGGTTCTCCATCAGGAGAATCTTGTGTATATTTAACAGGACAAAACCAAGTAAACTGGACCTTTCCTGCATCCACTAATACTATTACCGGTGTACGTTATACTATAACTTTGAATCTAAGCGACTCAAATTACGGAACTTATGCCAATGCCACCACCAATATTGGGGTGAATCTGCCTCCTGCATGCATCCCTGCTAACAGTTTTTGTATTTCTAGTGGAGGTACGGCTACACAAGGTTCATGCTGCACAGGGACGGTATGTACTGCTAAATATTTAGGTAGTACATATCTGGGCAGTATTTGTGAGCCTCCGGTAGCTACCGCAACATCTGTCCCACCAACAAATACACCCATACCGCCAACGCCTACTCCCACCACCATAACTTCTGGCGTTTGGACACATACCATGACATGCGCCAACGGAAATTATTCTTATACCTATTCTACTAACGGACAATATACAGGGGCTAACTATTGTGTTGATATTCTTGTTAATGGTGGGGTTTCTTATAGTGGCTGTACTACTTGGACTGGCACTAAAAGCTTTAGCGGCCCCTATAACAGTTTTTACTTTTCTCCAAATACCTATAACATGCAAGGTAAAATTTGGAACGCAAGTAGAACACAACTGCTCGTAGACCAAACTATTAGCCAGCAATGTATCGAATCAGCTGCGACAGCTACACCAACTACCCCGCCGGGATGTAATCAGGCTGCTGCACCAACCGGAGTCACGGGAGTTCGAACCAGTAGTACTTCTACGTCCGACAATATTCGTCTTACATGGAATGCAGTAGCCGGCATTACCTCTTACGCTATTTATAGAACTACAGATAATGGAAACACATGGAATTGGTCTGCCGATGTAGAAAACGCTTTAGTTAAAGATCTACCAGCAGATAAAACGTCTACCTATAAATTTAAAGTCGCAGCTAATTCGTGGTGTTCAACATCTTCTACTTACATACTTGGCACTTTTAGTACTCCTACTAATGCGATTGCGCCTTTGAACTCCACTACTCCTACGAACAGCCCCACGCCTACGCTTATCCCAGTAACCTGTGCAACGTATTGTACTGATCAAGCAGCATGTGCAGCAGGTACTGTATGTAGCACAACAACTCATGCGTGTGTGGCTCAGCCAGGATACACTTGTTCTGCTGCGCCAACTGCAACAAAAACACCCACGCCAACTCCCACATTGATTCCGGTTAACTGTCCCACTTCTTGTACTCAAGGATTAGCTTGTCCGAATCATACTACCTGTAGCACTGCGACCAGTAGCTGTGTTGCCGATAGTGGTTATCAATGTTCTAACATACCGACACCAACCAATACACCTACCGCGACACCGGCGGGAGGATCTCAGGTAAATCTTACTATCCCTTCTGATAATCAACATATCCCTGCCCCTGCTCAAATTAACTTTACCGGAACAGCTACTAACACTGTAGCTACTGTAAAAATGTATGTTTTGAAAGCATCTAATAATCAGACTGTTATGACAAAAAATGTTACTCAATTTACTAATCAGGGAATTGCCAATAAATCGTTCAGTGGCTCTTTTAATTCAACCATTACAACCGTGGCTAACTACATTGTTCGCGCCGAAGCTCTTGATAGTAACTCCACGGTACTGGATACTCATGATGTGCCGATTAGAGTCACCGCAGCCAACGCCACCAATACGCCGACACCAACAAACACCCCGGCGGTAACTACCACACCAGGGGCTTCAACTACACCCGCTGCTTCAACTACACCAACTTGTTCGACAATTGCCGATCCTGTCTGGAATCCTGGAGCCGCACGCAATGGCACTCTGGTAACAGCCGGATGGTCCAATGAACGTGATGGTCTGACATCAAAGGTAGAGGTGAGTGCAGATGGAGGCGGTAGCTTTATAACTATTTTTGAGGGAGTTACTTCAAAGACACATCAAATTACACAAGATGTACCAGAAACAGCAAACAGAGATATTATTGTAAAAATTACAGCCAGTGATCCTGCATGTAATTTGATCAGTGGTTCAATCAGCATGCCACTAAGTAAAGGCACCGGAATTGGAGTGCTCACACCTGTTTTGACTATAACCACTACTTCCAGTGGTGCAACCGCGATTATTATTGCAGGGGGTGCTTTCTTACTAGTACTTCTGATCGGTATAGGATTGTTGGGAATATAAACTCTTTGATGAAGTGTTCGTATAAATAATTTCCGACTAAATTATTTGATAGCAGGAGTTTTGATAATTTCACCAAACACAGATAAAGAAATTTCTCGCACACCAAAAACTCTACCCCAGCGAATTACCCCTTCATCTGCAGTAACCAAAACACCATCTTGTTCTTTGGCCAGCATGATTAAATCTAAATCTGCTACACTATCCAGGAATCCAAAACGAGTCGCTTGACGGTATCGATCTCGAAAATTTTTTACTACCGAACCAATAGCAATTTCAAAATCTTTTTTTTGCGCATATTCTTTTCCGGCCATTTTTTTACCTGCCTGTTGGATTGACTCATCACCGATTGTCAAACCACGATAACTGCGTGTTCTTATATCATCAACCAGCTGATAGAAAACAGTAGCAGGTAACTGTATATCATGTATGTGCGGTGACTTTACGGTAACAGTCTTTAAAAAATCCTGAATAAACTGTTGTTGTTTATCTTCAAAAAAACTCAGAAATTCTTCTACTATCTTGGGTGGCACAAAAAATTGATTTTTTTTATCTTCGGAATGTTGCTTAATTCCTTCCGTTACAGTTCTGACTACTTCTTCTGTTTTGCTTCCTAAACCCAAACCTGCTTCCATGTTAAAAAACAAGTTGGTATCTAAAATATATGTTGTCATACGAATATATCATACCATATCTTCTTTTCAAATCGGTTTCTATTACTTGATTGTTACCAAAATGCCATTCATCTTTGCTATAAAACTTTAAAAATATATTTGAAATAAAAATGTTCCATTTTTTGTTGTTCAAATTTTTTTTCATAAAAAATCGCACAAAATTCATTCCAGTTCGAACTATATCAGTGATATAGTTTGATCACTTGCAATCATACCAATAGTGCTTTAGTCTAAATAGTGACACAACATATAAAACATTACTAAGCATATGCATTGTTTATTTTGCAAACATACAGATACCGAAGTCATCGAAACACGTCCATCAGAAGATGGACGTACTATCAGAAGACGCCGGGTTTGTCCTGTTTGCAAAAAACGATTTACCACTTACGAAAGAATAGAGGAGTTACCTGTGCTTGTTATTAAAAGGGATGGCAAGCGCGAACGATATAATCGGGAAAAATTACGAGGTGGCATGCTCAAGTCTGCGGAAAAAACAGTGGTGACCGCCGAGCAAGTTGAACACATTGTTAATGATATTGAAACACATATAACTCAACTTGAGTCGTCGGAAGTAGAGAGTCAGATTATTGGCAATATGATCGCAGAACGTTTAAAAAGCATCGATAAAGTTGCCTATATTCGCTTTGCGTCAGTCTTTCGCCGTTTCGTTGATGTGGAAGAATTTGAACGCGAGGTAAAAAAATTATTATAAATTTTCTTTGTATTTATGAAACTTACTGGGATCTCAGAAAAGGTGTTTCTTGATCGGTATTCTTTAAAAAATAAGAAGGGTGAGCCCATGGAAAAAACCCCGGACGAAATGTGGAAACGGGTTGCTAAAGCAGTCGCGGCTCAGGAACCTAAAGACTCACGCAAAAAATGGGAGAAAGAATTTTATTATGCCATGAAAGATTTTAAATATGTTCCCGGTGGTCGAATTTTAGCTGGCGCGGGCACAGGATATAGCGTGACGTACTACAACTGCTTTGTCATTCCGTCTCCAAAAGATTCCCGCGGTGGTATTTTGGAAACTTTGAAACAAATGGTTGAGATTATGGCACACGGTGGAGGAGTCGGATTTAATTTATCATCTCTTCGACCACGAGGAATGCGTGTGGAAAAAGTTAACGGTTATTCCTCAGGACCAATGAACTGGGCTGAATTATTTTCGGTGGCAACTCGTGACATTATTCAACAAGGTGGCACACGCCGAGGTGCACTTATGCTTATGATCTGGGACTGGCATCCTGATTTGGAAGAATTCATTACCGTAAAACAGGACCTTTCTCGGATTTTAGGTGCTAATCTTTCAGTCTGTGTTTCCGACACGTTCATGGAAGCTGTAGAAAAAGATGCTGATTGGCCTTTAATGTTTCCCGACACTAAAGATCCTGAATATGATGAAAAATGGGATGGAGATATTGAAGCCTGGAAAAAAATGGGCAAGAAAATCAATGTCCATAAGATAGTGAAGGCTCGTAAAATTTGGGATTTGGTTGCAGAAGCAGCCTGGAAATCAGCCGAACCGGGTGTGGTGTTTATGGAGCGCTGCAATAAGATGTATAACAACTGGTATTGGAATAAAATTCCTGCTACTAATCCTTGTGGTGAAGAACCATTACCAGCTTGGGGCGTGTGTAACCTTGGATCAATTAATCTTTCTGCTTTGGTTAAAGGTAATGATATCGACAAAAAGGGTATCTTTGACTTCAAAGAGTTAAAAAAGATTGTCCGGGCTGCTGTCCGTTTGCAGGATAACGTTATCGACATGGATCCGTATATTTTTGATGGCATTCGCAAAACACAGCTTGAGGGAGAACGAAGAATTGGTTTGGGAACAATGGGAATCGGAGATACCTTAATCAAACTACACCTTCGCTATGGATCTGAAGAATCATTGGAGTTCATTGAGAAAGTATACAAAATTATCCGTGATGAAGCGTATGCCGCGTCAGTGGAAATCGCCGCTGAAAAAGGATCCTTTGGTAAATTCGATGCAGAAAAATATTCTCAAGGGCTTTTCATCCAACAATTACCCGATGATATCCGTGAAGACATTAAGAAACGTGGTATTCGTAACTCTTTACTCTTGATGCAGGCCCCCACGGGTTCCACATCACTTATGTCAGGGACAACATCTGGTATTGAACCAGTCTATGAATATGAATTCATTCGTCGTGATCGTATTGGCGAGCACATTATTCGACACCACTTATATGAACAGTGGTATAAAAAGCATGAACAGGAAATCAAAGAGGGGAAAGTCAAAAAACCTGACTGGTTTGTAAGTGCCAATGACTTAACTCCGGAAGATCATGTCAAAGTTCAAGGAGCCATTCAAAAATATGTAGATGCTTCGATTTCCAAAACCGTCAATGCTCCAAGCACCCATACAGTCGAAGATGTAAAAAGATTATATAGTCTCGCTTATAAACTGGGTCTGAAAGGTGTAGCGTATATGAGAGACGGTTCACGAGCTGGTGTACTTTCCAAAATCGAAGAAAAGAAAGAAGAGAAAAAACCGGAAGTAGTTCAGACACCTAAATATAGTGTTAAACCACGCCCTATGGTTGTTCATGGCTCAACCTATAAAATCGGAACCCCGGTGGGAACCGCTTTTATAACTATCAATACCAATGAAGATGCCGAACCATCGGAAGTCTTTATTACTGTCGGTAAAGCCGGCACCGATGTGAATGCCATGGCCGAAGGTATGGGACGTGTCATTTCGGTGGCTCTCCGCTTTACGGCCCATCTATCACCAGAAGAACGAGTAAAAGAGATTATCGGACAGTTACAAGGAATTGGTGGTACCCGACCGATGGGATTTGGCAAAGATCGTATCCTGAGTTTGCCTGATGCGATTGCTAAGGTAATGACTATGCACTTTCTCAAGCATAGAAATCCTGGCAAACACGCAACCAACGGACAGGGAAATGGCGAAGCTCAAACCTTGCAGCTGGCTTCCGCTCAAGGCAATGGCTCCGCAAAAGGAGCCCTTGTAAGCCAGGTTACTCAACCATCGCTTATGCAGGCACAGATAAGCAAACCGGCAACACACTTTGATATCTGTCCGGACTGTGGTAACTCCACACTCGCCAGTGAAGAAGGTTGTTCCAAATGCTATAGCTGTGGTTACTCAGCATGCTAAAATACCGTTATTAACTCAAAAGCTGTGACGAGGATACTCGTCACAGCTTTTGTATCGTATCGACACCTATGCCTATATATACCAAAACCGGTGATCGGGGAGAAACAGGGATTTTTGGCGGTAAACGCCTTCCCAAATCCGATCTCCAAATCGACACCTATGGCACCATCGATGAACTAACGAGCTTTTTAGGAATGACTATTCTTAAAATCAAAGATCAGTCCACCAAAGATATACTCACTCATATTCAACGTGATTTATATCAGATCATGGGAGTACTTGCCGGAGCAGACACCTCACTTACTTTGCTTTCACCACAGATCAGTATTTTTGAGAAAAAAATTGATGAAATGGACGAAAAACTTCCCTCACTGAATCGATTCATTCTCCCGGGTGGAACTGAAGAAGCAGCCTGGTTTCATATCGTACGCACCATTTGTCGCAACGCCGAACGTAAAGTAGTTGAACTGGTTCGTACAAAAGAGTGGAATAGTCAGTCGGCACATATTATTATTCAATATTTAAATCGGTTATCCGATTTATTTTTTACATTCGCACGCTGGTACAACAATGAAAAAGAAATTGTCACCTAAAAACGTATTTCAAAAAAAAATCGGTCTTATATTATTTGCGCTATCCATTATTGGCGTCTGGTTTACCTTTAAGCCTTTAATTTCTCAAACACAACCAAGCACGGTAGAAACCCAAACAAAGATTACCGTGAGCCAAAAAATTATATATTCCGCAAAACAAAAAAAAGAATCACGAAAAGACATTCTCCAACAATGGACCGCATTGCAAGCGCTACAGTCGATAGCCCAAGTAAAAACACAAGGCGAAGGAAAAGAAGCATTTATCATTGCCATTGATGACAGAAAAGCAGATGACTCCAAAAAAGAATTCTGGGCTTTCTATGTAAATGGTAAGCAAGCCGAAATTGGCGCCGGAAGTTACAGTATCAAAGATGGCGACTCCATAGAATGGAGAATCGAAAATTATTAATAATTAATGAGAGCCAATGCATTTTTTTTTGCATCGCTTGAGTGACCCTCGACTGATATAAAATATGAACAAAAAAAAATTTAATAAACTTATTTTCTTTTTCACGCTTATTATTATTCCCATATCGTTACGCTTGATACCGCATCCCCCGAACTTCGCCCCAATCGGAGCTTTAGCGTTATTTTCCGGTACACATTTAGATAAAAAGTCCCGTTTTCTACTTCCTTTTGCGATTATGATAGTGTCTGACTTTTTTCTAAAATTTCATGCCACCATACCGTTTGTATACTTTAGTTTTCTTCTGACTATTCTTCTGGGTATAATGCTAAAAAACAAAACTACGGTTCTCAGACTCTCGGGCGCCGGAATACTCACCTCTATCATATTCTTTCTTATCACTAACTTTGGTGTCTGGGCAGTAACGGATATGTACTCTAAAAATTTTACCGGACTAGTTCATGCTTACACCTTGGCCATTCCTTTTTTCAGAAATACTATCCTCAGTGATTTGACATATACATATACATTTTTTTATGGATATCAGATTGTTAAAGATATTGCATTATTTTTTCCACCATCGAAGCTAAAATCTACAGTATAATGACCGTAGATTTTTATTGAAAATTTGGTTTAGTAATTGATCACTCAGCATAAAACTGGGGAAGATCAACCTGCCTTATCAGCTCTTAAGTGATTTGGCAAGGAACTATGGGAATCAGGTGTAAATCCTGAACTGTGCCGCAGCGGTAAGATAGCCACTAGCTAGTAGCCATTGGCCAATCCAGTCCGAAGACCGACTAAACCACTCTCACCCCGAGCAGGGATCTATTATGGCCACTGTTGCCGAACACGCCGACTTACGTCGGTATACCGACACCGATTCTGAATATACTAAATTAAAACAACCTAAAACGCTCGGTTTTGACCTTAGTCTGGAACTGCGTTATATTCATCAGCATGAAAAGCCAGTAGGCGAACGTACAGCTGAAGAAATAAAGGAAGAACGATTTATACGCAACGCAGAAACATATATCGATGAGGCACTACATGTCGGTATCGCAAGATTTGATCCCTATCGCATTCAAAAAGACAATGGTGTTGTCACATTAACCGCCGACAACTATGAAGGACCTGTGCGAGAGTTATTTAATCCGGAAAACCCTCAACTTAAAGATGCTTGGCCAATTTATAGAAAAACCGCTTATCACCAGCAACGTGCCCAAATAGAATATGAGCGTTTTTGTGAACTTGAATCTTCTTTAAATGATGCAAGAATTGGTGATTCATATATTTGGATTTCACCTCCCCCTTATGATATTATCCATGCCGATGTATCTGATGAGGCAAAAAAAAGAATACTAGAAGAGCAGGGATTTGGTTTTCATACTAACACATTTGTCTTTACAGTCGAAGATGACCACACTCTTCAGGGGAGAGTTATACAAAATTATCTCCGAGCAGAAGATCAGCGGGAACTACTAAAAATTGTTCTCAATACCGATCTTTTTCCCGATGAGGTTGATGAGTTACAAATATTAAATACCATAGCGAAAATTCCCACCCAATCTATCTCAGCTTCTGATATAAAAAGTCAAATAGATTGGATTTATGCTAATACCCCAGAAGAACAAAAGATTAAACCAACCCAGACATATGAGCAACAGTTATGGACAGATGAACAAAACATGAAACAGATTCATTACCAAATGCGGCCTTTTCTTCAATATGTCTTCTACTTAATGAGAGAAACGTCCGGTACAGAAATTCTTCAAGATCAGGACATACAAGACTTTATTGCTGCGCGATTTCACATATGGGAACAAACAGTGGCCGATCTACAGCAGGGAAAAGCAATTGGTTCAGCAGGAATACAAAATGTTTTAACACTTAATAGTAGGGCGTTGTCTGAGTTAGCCCATAAAGAAATGCAAATACTTAGAAATCAAAAACGTTCGTTTAGACCAGAAATCATATCTGCTAATGATGATACTCTGGAACTAAATAAATTAGCCGCTCTTATACGATCTCAGCGCGACGCACCTTCACTGTCAACTGGCTGTGGTATTGGTTCTGGCTTTAGTACAGGAGAGAATGCTATGACTATTGGACCCACACCAATTGCAGCAGGTTTACCCACCAACTACATTGGTGCTGAATTATTACTCGCAAAAAAACTCGGTATTGAAATAAGACATGAGAATTATAAATGTCCTAAATGTGCAACTGAAATAAAAGGAGAAATCATTGGCAGCCACCCATCTACCTGGGCTAAAAAATGCCCTAAAAACACCTGTGGATATAAGTTTAAATGTACAAAAGAATAATGATATACTAGAATAATTATCTATAATATAGATATGTCCACAACAAACTCCTCACCAATAAATCATCTAATAAAAAATCAACCCTCCCATAAAACCACACCTGGTTCATTTAGTGCTTCCAAAGAATCGGAACCATTTGCTGCCAAACAAACCGAGGTGATAGTACAAGAAGTCATTGAACATGAGGTTCAGGATCCACAGGTAACTATGCATGTGGATATACGTAAAGATGTTCCGACAATAGCTCCGGATCTAAAAAAAATTGGTGTTAGCACTCAGGCAAATTCATCGTTTAAGTCAAATAAATCTCTAAAATTGCCTCTTGAAGAAAAAAAACTTCCTGTGGCACTTCAGGCGCCTTTAACCGATTCTTTGCGCTGGTTGGGAGAATTAACACTCTACATTATAGACCAATCCCATGGAACAATTAAAACAGCCCATCAGAGTATAATAAAAAACTTTATTCGCTTGGTGAAAAAAGATTTGGGTCGATAACTTAGGTGTGTGTAACTTTTTTTATTTCTTCAATGAATTTTTCTTTTCCCATAGCACCCACAAACTGGTTGGCTGGCGTGCCATCTTTAAAAATATAGAATGTAGGAATAGAAAACACAGAGTATTGCGCGGCTAATTCCTGACTTTCATCAACATCAACTTTTACAAATTTAACATCCTTCATTTCTTCCGCTAAAGCATCAATGATAGGAGAGGTCATTTTGCATGGACCACACCATTCGGCATAAAAATCCACAAAAACTATGCCTTTGTAATCTATGACTTCCTTTTGGAACGTATCACGGGTGAGATGAGTAACTGCCATATATATATTGTATAAATAGTAATAAGCTCATTCATTCTAAACACTTCACACATAAAAGTAAAGGGTAAAGATAAATGGTCCCATAGTATTATATTATCCGGATATTTCCCGCACAAAGTGTATCTATTAGGGCTTATTTCTATCCTTTTAGGCTAAACTATATCTTATACACATACTATTTGCCCCTTGCAAGTTTGATCTTAGTATGATATATTATAGGTTTATTATGGATCAATACTTTCTACCCTCGCTTCTTGAGGCTTTTATTAGCCATCTCAAGGGGCAAGATAAATCACAACACACTATTGTAGCGTACAAAAAGGACTTGGAACAGTTTATTGGCTTTTTGACAACCCGAGAAAAAAATGACATTCGGGAAATCAAAAAAGACGATATTGAGGCCTTTATAAATAAGCTCATTACCGAAAACTATACAAAAAAATCAGCTTCACGCAAGCTCAACTCTATTCGCACCTTTTTCCGCGATTTAAAGAACCAAAATTTAATCGAAACGAATCCATCACTAGATATATCTCACCCTAAATACGCTCAAACGCCACCTCGAATCTTAAGTAAACTTGAATATCGAGCTTTACGAGATTTGGCTAAGGAAGATGCCCGAACATATGCTTTGGTCGAATTATTACTACAGACAGGCATTAAAATCGGTGAATTAGCTGAACTTCGTATTCCCGACATAAAAGAAGAGACATTGCATATTCGACCTTACGGAAAAAATATTGAACGTGATGTTCCGTTAAATAAAGCTGCTAAAAAATCGCTTGAAGACTATCTTAAAATTCGCCCTAATCTCAACGACGATCATGTTTTCATTACTCGTAATGGTCATCCGCTTCTTATCAGAAATATTCGTCAGATAATTGATCGTTGTTTCCGTGAAGTTGAAATCGAAAATGCTACTGTTAATGATCTCCGCAATACTTTTATAGCTCATCAGCTCATGCGTGGTGCATCTTTAGAGTATATAGCCCGGGTCGTCGGACACCGACGTTTATCTTCTACAGAACGATTCTTAAATCTCGTTAAAGAAGAAACTGAAAGAAAAGAAAAACTCGGACAACTATAAACCCAGATATTCTGAAGGAAGATTTTTTTGGGTTATGCTTTTAAAAAAAGTCTCTTCAAAATTACAATGATACTGCGCAACGACACTATCCAGCATGCCCTGTAAAAAATGTGGGACGTTATCGGCGATCCTCTTATTATCTTTATCGACCGACCACTTAAGTGACTTCCATGCTAATATACCTTCTTTCATATTTCGTGGTTCGTTCCAGATTATTTGTCGCGAAGAAAGCTCTGCAATATATACATACATACCATACATCATCGTATCTACTACGTTCGATTCCGCAATGGCATCCCAGGTTACAATCCCGGTAAATCTCACGTCCTTTGCTTGCATAAGATCTATGCCTGTCTCTTCTGCAACCTCACGATAAACCGTCTCACGTGGATTTTCTCCCGAATTTATCTTGCCCCCGACACCATTCCACTTACCTTTCCACGGTTCTTTATAACGGCGTAATAACAAAACTTTTTCTTATTTTATTACAAAACACAAAACGTATTTTAAATTAATATTTTTAGTATCCATTACGTAATAGGAATTATACTCCTTTATACTAAGAGGATCTGGCAGTATAATTACATAATGAACTGTACAATCTACACTGATGGCGGCTCTCTAAACAATCCTGGTCAGGCAGCATATGCTTTTGTCATATATTTTGACGATAGATTAGAGTATCAGATCGGTGTACCTATCGGGATCGCGACAAATAATATAGCTGAATACACAGGTCTTATCAAAGCTTTGGAAAAACTCAAGGAGTATAAAAGATCTCATGTAATTGACCAGATATTCGTCTACGCCGACTCCGAATTAATGATTAAACAACTGAATGGTTTGTATAAAGTAAAAAATGGAGAACTCCAGATGAAAGTACTCGCCATAAAATCTTTAGAGATGGAACTGGCTATTCCGATTCGATATACCCATGTACTACGTGAAAAAAACAAACTGGCCGATTCCCTTGTCAAAAAAGCGTTAGGAAGATAAGCGAGCACGCTTCAAAAAACGTAGATGTCTTTGCGGTAAAGGAATTTTGACGGCTTCTTGTTCCGTAACCCACATATACTGATCATGCTCCAAACTTAATGTCACTTGGTTGGATCTCACATACGCGCTATATCCTACCACCACAACAAACTGCTTATTTGTATTGAAAAAAGAAACCACATCAAGTGGTTCGACTTTGTATGGTTTCAATCCTGTTTCCTCAATGATCTCGCGTTTAACGCCTTCCCGTGGGTCTTCGCCAATCTCCAGTTTTCCGCCGGGAAAATCCCACATTCCAGGATTGACCGCACTCATTTCAGATCGGCGCATAATTAATATCCTACCCTTTTTGTCATAAACCACGGCCTTACCTCCCACGATAGTATCCGGTTGTATTGTTTTTTGTGTATTACGACTATTCATATCATTAAAATTTTTCAAAATGAACTGCCTCTTTAGCAATATTTTTTGTATATAAATATTGACGCACAGACTCAACTACCTCACGCCCACCACACACATAGTAATCGTTATGTATTATATCTTCATATGTTGCTTGTAAATCGACCGCCTGTGTGATTCTTCCTATGCTGAAATATTTTCTGTCCTCTTCTGGAATCATAGACAGATCCTTCTCTCTGGAAAGACAAATTTTCAGATGAAAATGAGAATGTTTTAAAGACATATTTTTCAGTTCATCAAACAGATAGAGCTCTTTATAGTAGGGTAATCCCCAGAAGAGTGTTGTGTCATGGTCCGGATTTTCTGTGAACTGAGTATCCAGAATACTCATCATCGGAACAATTCCCGTGCCGGTTGCCAGAAAAACTTTCGGCTTCTGAGTTTTTTTAAGAGTAAATACTCCGGCTGGTCCCTGGAAAAAAATTTGGTCGTGTTCTTTAATTTGCATTAAGTAATTGGATGCAACACCATGGGGAATAATCTCGACCACGATATCAAAATATTTTTTTTGTGAGGGGGGAGTGAGTATAGAATAAAGACGGCGGGCATACTGTCCATCTGTCTGTGGCACCATAAGTATCATATACTGACCAGCGGTGAACTGCACAAATACTCCTGGCTCTGGACGAAATCTAAATCTATAGATAGCAGGGGCTAACTCTTGTTTCAGGATGAGTTGTGTCATGTAAGATCTTATCATAGGACTTACATTGTATCATAATTTGGCTCGCTGGCTGATTTCTGCCTCAACAAGATCACGTGGTCGACCAAACTTTAATCGGGAAAGTTGTATGACTGCCTGGGCAATTTTCTCATTAGCTTCCGCTCTTACTTTATTAATGTCTTTGGTTACATCAACAGAGAATGGAGGAACGGGTTCGTTTTCTACAATGGTCTTCATGTAAATATGGAATTTTTCTACATTAATCAAATCCGATTCGGTAAAAGTTGGTTGAAACTCACGCTGTAAGTAAGAAGCATCAGTAACACCCACACGGAAAGACATCATGGTTCCAACATTACCAAAAATAGCATTCTTAACTTCTTCATCCATCTGTCCAATAAACTGGTTGGCGACTGTCAGGTTGAGACGATACTTACGAGCTTCAGATAATATGGTTGCAAAGTCGGGCGTCGCAAAATTCTGGAACTCGTCTACATACAAGAAGAAATCACGTCGTTGTGGTTCCGGAATCTCCTGACGGCTCATGGCAGCCACGAGAATTTTTGGGATGAGCACCAAGCCTAAGAAACTAGAATTTTCTTCACCCAATTTTCCTTTTGACAAATTAATGAGCAAAATCTTACCTTCATCCATGACATTACGGAAATCAAACGCCGATTTAGATTGCCCGATGATATTACGCATTGTCTTATTGGTAACGAAACGTCCAAACTTCGAAACGATGTAATCCAAAACCTCTGATTTGTGAAAGTCGGATGTCTGCGCTATCTGGTCGGTCCAATATCGTCGTACAATCGGGTCCTGAATCTTTGGCAATAATTCCTGCACATATTTTTGATCTGTTAGAATACGCACAATTTCAATAAATGTACTCCCAGGCTCGGACATAACAGATAACATAGCGTTTCGTACTGCGTGCTCAAAGCGCGGTCCTATTATACCGGTGCGCTGAGGATCATACAGTTTATACATCAGGTTTATAATGGCGGTTGTCATAAAGTGTTTTTGTTCCTCACTGTAAGCTTCGAGTAAATTAAGTCCCATTGGACGCTCAGTATCTGACGGATCAAAATAAATCACATCTTCTGCGCGTGTCGGGGGAATATAACGTAAAGTTTCATCAATTAAATCTCCGTGAGGGTCGATTACACAGACACCATGTCCTGCTCTAATATCCTGTTTTATCATCTCAATCAGTAACTGTGATTTTCCTGTACCTGTTTTTCCAATAATGTAAACGTGTCGGCGACGATCTTCAAAACCAATCGCTACCGGTCGTTTAATACCACGATGGTATCCATATCCGACAAAAGTACCCCCCGACTGTGGCACATCAGCCGGTACCGGACCTGTCTTTGCTTTTAGCCACTGAACATGAGGCGTTTCAATCGTTTTATTGGGGAAATGAAATAAGGTAGCCAACTCTTCTGTCGAAAACGTATTAACTGTTTTATAAAAAGGCGGTTCAAAAATCGGAAAAAATTTATAAATAAAATTTGTCATAAAACCACCTTTAACCAATATTCCCCCTGTAGAAAGGCGGTTGGAATCTGTGTTGAACTGTGCAAAAGACGCTTTCAAATTACGCAAATGAATATTAGCCATCTCTTCAGTTCTCGCTGAGACTACCAATCTAATCATAGTTTCAAAGTTTGGCTTTGAGTTCTTTTCGTCTATTCGTTCCAATACTTTAGGATCTGTTTTAAAAGTGGCTTTTTCCGGATTGGCTTCATTTCTTTTTGTGGTAGCAACAAAATCCTTGCCAATACTAGCTGTTTTTCCTGATCCCGGACGAATCAAAAACTGGATAACCGCGCCTTCTCCATCGCTCATTTTTGATAACGCGGATGTAAGCGAAGCTAAAGGATCTGTGGGCAGATCTTTATATACTTTAATGGGCATATATGAAGAGCGTTTTTGTACCAAAAAGCCATAAGCGACTTTACCATCTTCAGTAAAGATATTCGGTTCTTCCACTTTTTTAATATCAGCGGATGGATAATACCCATAGATGGTCTTTTCGACCAAGTCTACTAATCGTGCAGGAGCGGAAACATAAAAGCGAATTTCAGCTCTTTTACCTACAATTTCAAAAGCCAAAACATCTTCCAGTTCCATTATAGAAGTTAGCCATCCAGATTTTTTCAAAGAACTAAAAGCGGAAAACATCTGTTCGGCTGCGTCAATCTTTATTTCATTGTCTTTGGAAAGCTTAACCTCAAGCGTAATCATTTCGAGTGATAGCTGTTCTCTTTTTTTGAGTCGATTGTAGATTATCAAAAAATATACAAGAGCTGTTGTAATAAATGAAGAAAGAATAATAGCTAGTATTACTAAAAAAAGTCGAATCAAAGTATCCGTAAGCAGTGAAGAATTAATTGCATCCATAGACAAATTATACTTTAGTTTACCACGTTATTTCTGAAGATATGTTTGTATTTGAGCCAAGAATTGATCGGGAGACAAGTCGCTTTTAGTCAGATATTCATATCCTAATTTTTTAACTTCATCAAGAATTGGACCTTCTTCCATGTTTGTTAAAAAAATTATTTTTTTTATTTGTGGTTGGACTGGTAAAGCAAGAATTTTTTTTAGAACTTCCAACCCGGTCATTTCTGGCAAGTTCATATCTAGTAAAACCAAATCCCAATCTCCCTTTTGCATCTTTTCATATGCCTCTTTACCATCGGCAGCTGCTTCAAAATTCAAGTTATTTGATGACAGCAAGTCGCTATACAGCTCACGCAAAAATAAATCATCTTCTACAATTAATATTTTTTTGTCTGACATAACAAATAGATCGTACCATCGATTGGGAGATGAGTCAAGTTTTAAACCAAAAAAAAACTCCGGCCGGCATACCGCCGGACGGAGCTGGGATAATAAAAGTTATTATCTAGTTACCGAGATACTTGCACTCAACTCAGCTGCTGGAGCTGCGACAGTAATTCTGTTGTCGTTTCCACTTTGAACAACAGTGTAGTTGGTGTTATAGTTGCCTGTACAATCAGTTACAGCGGCACCATTATTTGTCAATGGATCAACGGGAAGTGCGGCTAGATATCGTGTAACAAGTGCAGCACAGATATCAACCTGTCCGGAACCATTACCAATAACAACACCGGCTGTGCCTGTTGGTATACCTGTTGGCAATGAGCCTTTGTTGTCGGCTTGATATTGATTAATAGCATTTAAGATGGCGTTTACATCACTCGATCTCTTGGTGTTATTTGACTGAGAGAATTGTCGAGCTGGGTTGATAGCAACCAAGGTAATTGCTAATAATACGGCTAAGATGCCGATAACAACAAGAAGCTCGATCAGTGTGAAACCTCGAGCCATGAGTTTTTTCATAGGTGGTTGTATAAAACTTTTTAATATTAATTTTAAGCCTATATAAGTTTAGAAGGTTTGTCAAGAGGATCCTACAAATCAATAGAGAAGTTAGTAGCAGTCCGTATGCAAAATCTACATATCACAAATTATGACCATGTTTATATAACGATCTATAAACAAAAAGTATCATTAGATATATTAATTGGTAGAGATGGTTGGTGAGAGAGCGTTTAGAATACTACCTAAAGTAATGAGGACATCATACTCTGAATCATTTGTTTCCTGTGTAGATATTTCCTGATATGTCTTTTGCAGTTCAGTTACTATTACAGCCCTGACTTCTTCAGGAACAGACTGTTTAAATATGAGCAGTGTTTTAGTAGCGCTACCCGGAGCATTGCCTGTAACAACATTTTCAAAACCTAACGTACTCAACTGTTTCCTCCCATTTTCCGCTTGTCCCACAATACCGGAACCATTCAGAATCTGTATCTTAATTTCTTTGTTGGCGGCAATAACCGATTCTGTACTAATTGTTGGAGAAGGTAGAACAGTAGGGATTTCCGTTGGTATAGCAGGTGGAGGTGTACTTTGTACTGCCTGTGCAACAGGATTAACGTTTTGTTTTGTCTGCATGTAGTAAACAACTCCCAAAATTGCTAACAATACTCCAAATAAAGGCAATAATAATGGCAATGTTGATTTAGCCGGCTTTTTCTTGGGAGTAGCTGCGGGCACAAAGGTAGTTCTATTATCCACTATTTGTTTTGATTGTTCCAAAAAATTATCCGTCGGCTTAAGAGTGTCCATTTTTTGAAGAATCACGTGTGCCTGATCTACCGTTATATGATCGCCAACAACAAAATTTTTTTCAAAAGACACGGGAACTGCTATAACAGCCACTTGAAAATTATGTTTTTCAAAAATCGTTTGTATAATGCTATATAAATCGCAATTAGTAGCAATAACTCGCTTGTTTTTATCAATAACGATCGTGATGGATCCCACATGTTCAAATGGAACATTACTAATAAATGCTTTTATCTGCGCTTCCGTTTCAACATCAGTAGTAATGGGAATATCCTTTTGAAAAAGAACTGCATCTGATAAAAGAACTGTCAGCCGACTAGGTGCCAGTTTATTAGTAATAATAAAATTATCCAATGCTGTTACGAGCTGTTCACGATTAATTATTTCGACATCCGCTACCGCTCCCGAAGAAAATTCAAGATGCAGCAAATCAGGACGATCTGAAACAAAGTAGTCAATACCGTCTCTTCTTAAATATATTACTGCTTTTGTTTTTATTGCCATAATTTACAATACAAATTGTATATCTACATTGTACCAATTAATAAACTTCTTGCCATGAAGTGA
>CAZQAU010000003.1:0-78682 GCA_964591375.1 uncultured Gammaproteobacteria bacterium | reverse complement strand
TTTTTCCAAATTGATACATTTTTTTAAAAAAACCATAAACCTTTTGTAAGGCAAACTTTGCAAACTCTATGAGCACAGTAAGAATCCATGATAAAAAAGTTTTTGGTAAATCCAAAACTCTTTAAGTTTTTTGTATGGAGTCCTGATCCCATTATTTTTTTCCAAATTGATACATTTTTTTAAAAAAACCATAAACCTTTTGTAAGGCAAAGATTACAAACTTTGTCTGGAGATGCAGAATCTGCAATAAAAATTTTTCCATACAAAAATTAACTTTCCTTAGGATTTTGTATGGAGATCGGATCCCATACAAACCCTTTCTGTAAAAATTTCGATCTGGTCAAAAATCAATTTTGACCCCGGATTCTGCAAGATCTGCCTGGGTGGTTATTGGATAATTTTAATCCCAGGCCTGCCAGACCATTCTAGTATGACGAATTCCCTTCTGTACATGTTTAAGATCACCCCCCGCTTAACGAAGTACAGCTTTTTTGAATGTAAAAACCCGCTAAGTAGGCGTCCAAGATTTTGTGGATCCAAAGTCTTCGAACCAACTGTTGGCGACCCCATCAGGGTTTTTGGGAGTTGTCACGTGACCAAGTTGTCACGCAACCACGTGGGTTCACAAAATTCGAAACGTTCCTTAGGAATTTGAATGGAGGATTTTGGGATACTTGTAATTAATATATGAGATGGATTTATTCAAAATCAAAAAAACTTTTGTATGGCAAAAGTTACAAACTTTATACACAGAGTAAGAATCCGTAATAAAAAGGGATTTGAAAAATTTTATATACTTGGGTACCCATACAAAAAATTACACGATCTTTGCCAAAAAACCTCCATACAAAATCCTATAGGAAAAACCACGTGGTTAGCATGGCACATTTTATTTTCCCCAAAAACGACCTTTTTTTATAAAGTATGGAATAGGAATTTTTTCATTTTTTGGGAAGAAAAAAACGGGTTTTTTGGGGGTCGATATACCCCCTATGATCCAAGGTATAAAGGTATGCCCTATGCAAATTTGAATGGAGAATGGTCAAGCAAAGCATATACTATGTAATATATGATAGTTTTATTGTAAATTGATATATAATAAACACATTCATTAAGAAACAGGACTGTACTGTTGTGCATCTGGAGTTGTAGAGGATCCTGATTTGGATCTGCAACAATGCCACACACAACAACCAAACAAACAAACCAATATTAATAAAAACACTATAGTTCCAGAAAGTCCAATCCAAAATGCAGCAGTATGTGTCTCAGGCACAGAAGTTGGAATGGGAGTTGGGGTAAACAAAGGTGTAGGATAGGATTGAGTGGGAGTAGGAACAGGAGTAGGAGTTACTTGAGGAACTCCAGAAGGAGGCGTAGTTGCACTAGATGCAGGAGTTGACGTGGCTGAAGGCAATCTTGTAGGATTTGAGCATTTTGCTTGATTGTTTTTGTTTTGAGTATTACAGGTTTGTAAAGTGAATAAAGTCTGTTTTCCACTAACTCCACTTTCTGCATAACTACCCAATCCATCAGTATCACAATCAATGGCAATACCAGAAGGAATATCACATATAATATTAAATGAAACTTCATATGAATCTATACTTGTAGGAATTTCAAAACTGCCAGCAAAACAAGTTCCTGAAGTTTGTGGATCTTCTGGACAACAAGTAATATTAACCTGTGTAAAAAGCGTGCCTGCTACATATGTAATAGGATTTGGAGGAAATGAAAACTGGGTTCTTGTTGCAACAGGAGCAGCAAAAGTGACATTTCCCATAGGAACGCCTTTTCTTTCTTGAGATTGAGGATTTGTAAGTACACATGGAGTTGTAAAGTCTTTTCCTGGGACCACATTCAAAAGCCCAGGGACAAGAGAACCTGCTTTGGCAAAACCACTCCCTATAACTAAAAACAAAGTAATTCCATACGAACTTGTTGCTCCTGACTGTCCAGCCGGGTCTGCATTGCCTCCTATTTGTTCAGGATTTCCGTTTAAATACCCAATATGTGTTGGAAAAGGAGGTGTATTGCCTTGTTGTTTAGCAACTGAACAATCACTATAGCATTGGGTTGTACCCGTAAAAGCCTCTCCTGCATTTGGAACTGTTTCAAATACCCACATATTTGGCGATTGAGGTGTATAAAAAGGAGGCAATCCTACAAATCCATTTGTTGCTGGACAAGCATTTATCATTTTTGTACCTTCTGCAGAATTGTAATATACCTGTGCTTCATATGCAGCCATATCAGCCATGATACTAAATGGAGTAACTGGCGGTCTGCACATGCCAGCAAATCCTCCAGGCAAATTCGCTTCTTCTGCTGAGCCATATGCATATTTGCTTGTAGCACATTTATCACTATAACCCCAAGCACTGCACATCTGTGCTTGTAAATATATTTCGTTTCCGTATGACCAAGACGGAGTAATTTTAGCATCATTTACACCCCATAATTCTGAAGGTTGGAATCCTCCTGCACCACATCCAGGTATTTCGGCATTACCGCCAGTATTTGTTGTACCATATACATATTGATTGTAATCGTCAATGCCCATGTAAAACCACATTCTATATTTATCGTTTTGTAATGGCTGTTGTATTGGCATGCAACACATACACCCTTTTTCCTGGTCTGGCGGCAAAAACTCGTTTGTTTGACCTAGCCATGGATTTACATTATATGTAGGAAGTACGTAATTTTCTGTTACTTTGCAATTTTGTACATCGGTGCCAAGAGGCGGTTGGCACGAATTCCATGCACATGCAGAAGGACTCCATGGATTAGAAGTACAAACTCCTATATAACCGGGATTGACACTGCCCAAAGGATCTGCAATCGTATTTTCTCCTTGATTTGTAATAGGCTTGACTGCTACATACATATCATAATTGGAACCTGTTGTTGCTGCAGCAAATTGTCCACAACCTCCTGCAGTGTTTGAAACAGTTATGTTTTGCAGCAAAACACTGCTTACTTGAGGCATAACCGATGCATCTGAAGAATAAGCTTGTTTTATAGTTACTCTAATATCAAATTGGGGTTTTGCGTTGTCTAAATCTCCTATTTGAAGAAAATAACATTGGGGGGCCATTCCTTGAAGCCAAAATCGTTGTGCAAATCCTCCAGGCCTATTTTGGCCAGGAATACTTGTACTATGGCATGAATTACCACAACAAGCAGTGTCACATGTAGCAGTGCTTGGTCCAGGGCTATTATTACATGCGTTACTACTGGAAGGCGAATCACCATTAAAGCATTTGCCACTACAAGTAACTTGATTGTCGGTTATTGTACTATCAACAGAACATGTCATATCGGCCAAACTAAAATCAAGACCGGAATAAGCTGTATTTGATGTGGTATATGTGGGGGAACAATTTGGAGAAGATAATGGATTATTTCGTGTACCGCCACAACCATTACTATTCATACCACAAAATCCACATTGTAATGTATATTGCATATTAGTTGTACTAGATAAATCATAGTCTGTAGGAGAAGTATAATAAGTAGGCCATAATGGCATCCAGTATCCATTGGGCATACTCTCATCATTAGGCACTAATTGAGGAGGCCTTGTAATATCACAATCATTCAAATTAAACATAGACGTATAAAACTTTTCGAATACGTTCAAAATAGGGGTTTGTGCAGTACTGCCAGGATTGTTAATCAACGAAGAAAGAATGTTTCCACCAAACGAAGATATTCCTGGAAAGTAATATTGATACTCTGGAACACTGGCCTGATTAACTGGGGGACTTGATCCCATTTGAACAGTAGGATTTGGGGTCTGAAATGAAGAAGACGGAGTGGTTTGTGCATTGGTCACATATCTATATATAAAATCCCATGGAGTGGCTGCACCCCATGTAGAACTAGGCCCGGTGCCATTCACTTGCAAATATTGTTTGTCAATGAATTCAGAAATCGTATACGATTTTGAATATCCGTATGAAAAAGCATCGATTTCGTTATTGGTGTTGTCATTTTTCCCACAGCTTATTTGACTAGGATCTGTTGCTTGGAAATTCGGTGATAATGGCGGATACTTGTTATTATGACAACAATATTCATGTTGACTAGTAGAATCTCCTGTATCACTGTCAATAAATAAACACTGTAAATTAAGACTATCTATTGTAGCAGAACAAGTATCGAAACATCCCATTGTTTCCTTATTGTAATCACTCAAAGGAGTGTCTTTTGTGCAACAATAGGCATCTCCATTTGTAACGCCTCCATAAATTGCATTTCGGTATAATACAACATATTCAAATGGCATTTGTACAATATCAGAACCAGTAGATACAAGAGGCCTTGTCCATCGAACGCCTTCAACTTCTACTGTGATATTTACTACAGGATCAAGAAGAGAACAAGCCTGTGTTCCAGGACAGTTTCCAGTAGGAAAACAAAACGGAGTGGCGGGATCACATCCTTGTTGTGTAGAATCAGCAGAAACAGAACTAAATGAAATTTCGAAATCACATCCTCTATTAAAATAAATATCAAATACTATAGCATTGGGCAAATTTCCATTCGAGCAAAGGTTTTTAAAATCTGTTGCATTAAATGGTGTCCCAGTTGGATTGTTACATGGAGTGGTTGAACCAAATTGTGCAACATTCCCTCCTTGTACTAAACATTCGTTTATTCCATTGAGGTCCTCACTGCACTGCAATCCAGTCAGTACTTGTCGAATACTATATGTAGATGCTTTATCACTGGGCCCTAGAGGAGAGCAAGGTATTGCTGCCATATTTGTGCAACTGGTCGTCGTTCCCGAACTGCACAAAGCATATGGAACAAGTACTATACAAATCAAACCAAAAAGCATTATGGAATTATTTTAACAAGGCCTGTTTTTGTTTTGGTTTTAGTAGTTTCAATAATTGTTTTGCACAATACAATAAGAAAAATAAAAAGAGGCAATTTTTTGGTAAAACGCGAAAATAATTATTATTAATATAAGATTTATTTTAACCCAAATTTTGTACAATAATCCCGTCAATACAAAACCTCATAATTTCTAATCAGGAAAACAATGCAGAATGAATGGTGGTGGAAGGTGCTGTATTTTAGCCAAGCATCGAAATACAAGTGGAGATGTACTGACAGTGGAAAAGGCCGTTTGGAATGTATCCACAGAGACAAAACCGAATCTGCGTCCAATACCAATGTCTATTTCTTTTACAACACAAAAACAAAGGACTTTTATGTCATAACCTCCAATGAAAAGTACAAACGATTTCAGGAAGAGGCTAACGCCAAAATAACTAAATTAGCAAGTCGGGATAACATCGATTTGGAATCAAAATTGCCAAAGTTCATTTCGTTGAAACGATTCAAGGACATTGCTTACACCTGCAAATACAAACAAACAATTTGCGAAGGAATTATTTTAGCAACATCAAAGGCAGGAACGTTTGACAACTTTGTTGATGCTCATTTATCCCCTTTGAAACAGGATGTCATTAAGCGATTGCTTATGATTCATTTACTGCCAAATTTTAGTGACATACATGATGAAAAATGTTTTGTTTGTAACAGACCACTATCTTTTGTGGTTGAATGCACTGATTGCAAATCTGTGAAATATTGTTCCAAACAATGTAGAAAAAAACACGTTTTCTTGCATAAGCCATTTTGCATAAAAGAAGCAACACGACTGATAAACGAAATAGAAAAATATCCAATCAATGAGTCGTTTTTTGGAATGTTTGCATACAGCAAATTATTGGAAAGAAGTATTACGATCAATTTTATTTTCGAATTAATGTCCGATGCACATTTTCAACATCATATGTTCAGAGAGGACAGAGTTAAATTCTTAAAGCTTCTCAAACTACCATTAACAGACAAACCTATTTCTGCAACTGATACAACTGTTCCAAATGAACAACCACTGCCCCCACAAGAAACAGTGTCTCATTAGGCACCGTATTAAAAAACTCTGTTGCTCCAGACAATGCTGATGAGCTATCAGCTATATTGTTTTCTATATTTCTTCTGTTTTTGTATTGTAAATCCGATAAAATTTTGTGGATACATGTTTCTGCATATAAATAAAACCAGCTTGCATAAAACCCTGCCACTCTCAAGTCTGGATTTCCAGAAAACAAATTGTTTGTTCTGCCCGTCAAATCTCTTGTAATGCCAATCTTGACTCTTTTTTCGTTGTCTGTAAGAATATAAACAAATCCATATTCCTTTATATCTTTGTAATTGGGTGGAAGTGTTAGCAAAGAAATATGTGGCTCGTATTTTTTATACAACATAAGAAAGTTTGGTGTAACTGGCTCGTTTTTTGCACAATCTGGAGTTTGTGACCGGAATATATCATTTTCATATTCATTTGATGTTGAAAACTCCCCGATGGTTTCGGAATCCAAATCACTAAATGCTCTCTGAAGATTGTGTTGTATACTGTCCGACAATACTCGTTTATGCTTTGGTTGTGGATCACTGGCCACAGGAGCAAGTTTGGTAGTGGTTATAATAGTTTCTTTGTCAAGCCAGTCTTTTATTTTTTTATGATTGTTTGGGTGCAGTTTTACTTTGTTCAAGTACTCTGATAGCCCTCCAGTAGAAACGTTTGCCAATTTGGCCACTTCATATTGCTTTAGATTCTTAGTTTTCATTACTTCTCGTATGCATTCTCTACAAGGGCCGTCTGTGTCATGTTTGGTATGATTCATAAATTCAACGCCAATCAATTGTAAATTTTTTAGAATGTCAAATAATCCAATGTTTCTTTAATGACAATATAGACTGTAAAGAGATTGATTTAATTTTTTGAAAAAATATTATTGACGAATCTAAACATGATTGTGGGGTCTAACGTTCGACAATGGCCTATGAACACTGAAAAGCAATTGAATATTGCCAGATTTTTTATTTTCATCAAAAATCAACTTCACGGGGGAATTGATGTTTCAAAAACAGACGAACTAGAAAATGCAGCTATCAAACATCGCCATAGAAGTTTTGAAAAGGAATTTGTAACCGATTTTTTTGAAAAGGAACGTGCATTGTACAATCAGTCGAGTTGTTTTTCTCTTTTGGAAAAAGTCTCAATTGATATAGGCGCTCTTGCACTACTAAAAGACTTTGTATTGACATTGTGTGCCATAGTCTCGTTCTATCACAATCCTGCCACTGTTCCTTCTCCAAAGAAAAAACAGCGGTATTATGATGTGTATGATAAAGAACACCAGTATCTTATCCCATATCATCGTTTATTGCTGCGCGAAATACTTGCAACAGAGCTTCCTGGTATTGCAGACAAGCCTAAAGAAGACGTTCATTATACAAGTGAAGAATTCAATAAGGAAATCGACAAATTAGTATACAAATTACAAAATTACACAATCAAAGGGTTTGCCGTGGTATTTCCATTGAATCCAAAATTCAACCCAGACAACTACAAAAAACTAAACTTGGTAGAAATCCATACAGACTATGTAGTTGAAACAATACAATCATTAAAGTATTCAGAAAAAGAACCTGAAGTGATGGTGATGAAAGATGTTGACATTAACAACATAGATGTATTATCTGAAAAATACAATCGTTTGTTTAATACACATATGTTTCCTTTGTTTGAAACACCCGAAATATACAAAAAATGGGGTGTTTATGCAGCTGCACTGGCATTTGCCTATATCTACAATTCATACAACGACGAGCCTTATAATCCTTCAAGGCAAACCATAATGGAACTAACAAGTCAAATCAGGAGCAAAATAAGTCCTATATGGAAGGTCAATTCGGCCGTGCTTGAAAATGAAATAGATTTAGCATTAAAATACATTGCCGAAACATTATCAAATGTACCTAACGGAACACAGGAAAAAGAGGTTTTTGCACCAAGGTTGGAAAACGTGATACGCAGTCTTAAATTAAAGCTTTCTCATATAGATATCGACCCTGTGACTCCTGTGAGAATAGAGGAACCTAAAAAAGAAAAAGAAGATACTGTGTTTGTATTTACCCCAGTCAAAACTAAGCGAGGAGAAGAAGTGATTCTTATAGACCAAGAAATATCTCCTAAATTTGATATCAATTCCAAAAAGCTGCGATTGAATGAAGTGGAGGAGATTCCTGGAAAAGAACCAGTGTCATTCGATTTGACAATACTGCAAGAAACCGAATCTGTCACAGAAGAAAAAACAGAATTGATTGAAGAAATAGCTATCAAAGACCTGGAGCCTATTAATGCCATATATTTAACATATAGTGACGAAATAAATAACATCTTTTTGGAGTTGTTTATTGATGACAAAGAATACGAGAAATGGGGCAGATATGCATTTGCAATTATTTATTACAGAACGGTAATAGATGCTAATTACAAGCCTCCTAAAATAGTATACAATGCATTACGAAACTTGATCATACCTGAATGGCAAAACAACAAATTTGCATTGTATTCGAATGTTAAAAACGCATTTGATTATACTTTGTTAATGATCAAAGGCAATCCGACTTTAACTCAAAAATACGGTCCTAGATTTGTACAGTTCTTTACCACACTAGGGTTCTTAGATAAGCCTCCTTCTTTAGAAAAGGCAACTAAACGAGTTGATTCGGAAAGTCTAACCGAAATTGTCAAGAAATACAATACACATCCTACACAAGGAGCAGAGTTTTTTGGATACGATCCAAAAACACAGTCGTGGACAAATGATAATGATATGACATACTATTTTAAATGGCAAATTTATGTGTATGCAATCATGAACTTTGAATTGGCTGCCAGAAGAGTGGGTAGCAAGGACTTTATTTCATACAATTACAAAGTAACAGATGATGTTATAACTCAATTGAGGGATATCATTGATCCAAATTGGAAAACCGATGAAACTTTATTGAACAACAATCTCCAGAACGGTATTAGACAAGTCACTGATTCAGAAATCATGTATGGAGAAGACAGCCAGCTTCATTTGATTGAGATTATGGCCCGTGCCAAATATCATTCAAAAAGAGAATATCTTCCTCAGGAAATGACATATAGTCCTCAATCTGATATTTCTTTTGGGGATATTGTACAATCGCAATAAGAGAAAAAGTTTATTATAAAAATAAATAATATTGTTTTTGTTTGTTTTATTTTTCACAAATTGTATCATAACCATTTATGGAAGACAAATATATTGAATGCTTTCAATATATTAAATTACCCCAAACAGCCGATTTGGAAAAACTGCCAGAATCGTATTATGATAAAGTATTTTGTCTTAAGGTTTTAGAATTGCCACTACAAGACGAGAATGTAAAACATGTTAGATTTCATATACCAGACAAAGGGGCATTGTTTTATCTGGTGTACGAAACAGATTACGAAACAATTCCAAAGATGCAAACCCTTTGCGAACAATTTTTTAAAGAAATTGGGTGTATTGATGACAATGAACAAATCACATTATATTGTCCATCGCGAATTACATTACATGCAACACATAGTATTGGGATACATTACAATCGATTTTATTCACAGGAAATTGATATTATATTTCACTCCAATAACACTTGCCAATTAACAACTTATTACAATGCATTTAACAAATTGTTTATTGATGACATTATTGCAACACATAAAACCTTGGTTGATAATGTAAGGCCACTTATTAATGAATTCACTACAAAAATGAAAGCTGATGTATATAAACCAAGCGATTTCAGTGATTTTATGATACAAAACTCAAAAAAAGTCCCTTTTTGAATGTCACAATAATCCACAAAAGAAGATTAATGTAAATATAGTTTTTTTGTATTACCATTGAACCAAATTGTTATTTTATCACGCAAAAAAATAAAAATATGGACGTTCCATCAACCATCACATGTAACATTGCCTTTACCATAGAAGGAATATGTTCTACAGAAGAATTTCTTAAAAAGATCCCCGGGTGCAAAATAGCCAGAACTGCTAACAATGACGACAATGTTTACAAAGTCGCCATATTGGAAAACAATATGTATGTTGAAAATGCATTGCTAGCATTCAAGACAACGGAACTACTTGAAGTCACATATGATTGCAATGTTCGGAATATGCTGGAGATTCTCAAAGAATTCAAAGGATTTCTTTTTCTACATAATTGTATTAAAAATACAACTATGGAATGGAAATTTATTGTCAATTGGATTAGAACCGTAGGTGATCATCAGCTAACTCAAGAGGAAGGATGTAAAATGACTATTAAACCCAGAGAGTTGATTAATGTCAATTTTGAAAATCCAAGATATTATGCTACTACCAAAAACACTAAAAAACTACCTGCAACTCCGTTTTTAAAATATCATAGCGAACTTTTGTCCCATCTTAAAAAAGAAGTAGATGATTTGATCAAGCAACGAAAACCAATAGAACCCTTTGAATATTGAAAATTTTGATATCATTAAAAAATAAAAATAATGGTTAACATATATATGAACCTGTTTAAAACACACCTTTTTACAACTCCTTTGTTTTTGCTAAGAATGGAACTGTATCCAGGTGTTACCTGCAAAATTTTGTTTTGTTCTGAAACCCTTGACAAAGAAAAAATCCCAAATGTTCAACCATTATATTTAGGCTGGTTTGTTTGCAGTATACCAGCCACGGATGATATAAAAAATATCACTTTAAAATATTATCCTACACATAAATCGGTTGAAGTTAGTTTTGATTCAGATTCAACTGATGTGATCAAAGCAGTCTCAGTGGTCACCGATTATTTGGTTAAACACAAATGTTTTAATGGCGAAAAATACTTTTACAATTTTGTGTTACAATGGATTCGTTCAGAAGGAACTACTACATTACCAAATGAAAAATGGACTGTAGTTATGGATCATTTCAAAGATGAAATATACATGACATTTGGTCCAGACAAAGAATGCATGATAAAAACCTGCAGACCATTGATGAAAAACGATGAAGACAAAACGAACTCATTCAAAACTTGTATGACTAACATACAAAAAATGGTAGATAAACATACCAAGGATGTAGCAACTGTTTTGGATTTTGCTCATAGTATATAAATCGTGTGGATTGATAACAAACTAAAACTTTATTGTATACAAAATAAACACTTTTTTCATTCGCGTACAATTTTCAGATCGTATTTTTGTTTGAGTTCTTTTTCAATTTGTTCAGGAGACTTGGATGGAAATATGCCCACAGTACATTCATCCATTATTTTCATATCAGACCAATTGTGTCTGCAGCGTAGCATATGAAGAGCTCCTCCATATTTCGTCAATTGCTCTATCCATCTGGGTGCTGGTTTCTGGAGGTTCAATCTTCCTCTAGATATATCCAATCCTCTCATAGCACTTCGCTGGATTTCTTGCCAATTGTGTTGGAAATACCATGACATTTTTATGATTTCATTTACATTGGGCCATAAAATCCAGTCATCATTGAACGCATCTTCTGTTTCAGAATGTGCTTTACAATTTCGTAATAGTCTTCGCATTACTGAAAAATTGGTTAGTTCATCGCATTCTCCCGTTCTCATGATCATGCAAGCCACTTCCTCGTAACTCGCATCCTCTTTTTTCAATTCGCTTATGATATCGGCAAACAAAATCCTGCATTGGCTTTTGGTATATGAATTCATTTTAAATTTTGTAAAGGCAAATTTGCAAGTGTTAATTTTTTGAGTCAACTTATAATAATTAAATTTTTATAAATAGTATTTTGCTATGGAAAATGATTGCAAAAACATTGTTTCTCCGATTTTGGACAAATCAGAACAAATTTGCGAATGCATATTCCAATGCATTCGATGTTGTGCATGCAACTGCTTTGCAAGTGAAAGATACCCATCCGGACCATACTTACTACAAGAAGATATACAAAAAATACAGTCTGTCATAGACAACTACATGGAAGCCGATAGTGATAACGAAGAAGAAACATATACTGAGTTTTCAAATTTAGTTGAGGGAAATAAAAACGATTGTTTTGTACATAAAATTGTCAAACGAAGTTATCGAAGCAAAGGCATTATTGCAATTGAAACAGCTAAGAAAGGGGTGTTTTCTATTATTCCACAAAACGACAACGATGTTGTCAAAACTATTGATTCTGAATACAAATCTGTTTCGTATGAAAACTACTACTATAAATATTACCTTAATGAAAACCCGGTAAACGACGAAAACGACGAAGCATTATTCGAAAAGGATTTTTTTGATGAAGAATGGATTAATATACAAATTTGCATGACTGCTGAACCATCTGAAAGCTTCAAATCAATGGTGGGCTTGTAATGATATTATGTATATAAGTGATGTAATATAGTAAAAAAGTTTATTGTTAACCATTACAACCAGTGTTTTAACAAAAAATAAAATATCCCTATTACTATAAAATAGGTTGTGGTGACAAAAATTGGTCCCAGTATCTTTTCCTTAAAGTTTAATTGATTTTTTTTGATTTCTTCTTCTTTTTCTTTCTGTATTTTTTCAAATTCAACTCTTCTGTTTTCTTGATACGAGGTAAAGTTATAGTTGTCCTCTTGTTTTCTTATTTCCTCTTCTTTTTCTAACAAATATGTAGGGATTTCACATCTAATATACCCACATGAACCATTCATACATTGCATACTACAATATGTATCAACATGATAGTATCTGTTAATAAACAGTTCTTTGTCGTATCGTTGCATTCTTATCCCAGTATCTATCAAAATGTTTACTAATTTACGAGTCAAAAAAAAGTTATTTGATTCTATATTCTTGCTCCATTTTGTCACAGTATAGTATGTGGTATGTTTAAAATCCATATCCCAATTCGAAAAACAGTTGGTTTCTGGTAACTCAGTATAAACATAATAATGTTTTGTATCATATCGTTGCTTTCTTATATTATATGTAATACATTCAGTAACATACGGTTTGTCCAAATATACAGTAGGCAAATACGATTTCAATTCGTCATCTGACGTAATAAACACATAATGAATATTGCGGTCATAAAACATGTCTCTTTTTAAAGCCATCATATGATTTGCGCCAATAATCATAGCCACTCCCATGTCAAACGGAGTTTGCTTCATAAATTTATCAAATGAAAGAAACGAGTCTTTCCCTGGTATTACATTTCCAATTTCTATGATTCGTTTCATCAATTCCTTTACATCAGTAATCTCTTTGAATGGCTCTCTAATAACATACTCTCCGTTTGGCAAAATTCCGTGTGGGAAGTTACTAGGATCATTAGTAAATAACCCAGGACCAGTTTGATAAATACGACCACCATATCCCACGATAGGATTGATTTTAACTGCCTTTCCAGCCCATTCGGTTTCAATCATATCATAATACACCTTTGCCAAGTTATCAATAATACTATTGCATTTCTGTACATCTGCATATTGTAAATGCATCATGTTGATGTAGAAAAACACCTTGATTTTACGAAATTCGTTTATATTGTCCGGCAATACGTTATGTTCATTCATCTCTATCTTTATCCTTTCATGATCATATTTTTTTTCTAGTATTTCAATGTCACTGTAAAATTGAACAAAGGAGCTTTGTTTTGCTGATTCTGTATCATCCTCATTATATGAGGATTTGTTGTTATTCAATGATTCCAAATCGGAATCTTTTATGATCTCGTATTTGTAAGGATAATCAAACTTCCATCCATGGTCGTTAACTTTTTGATCATCAGCAGAAGGTATTTCTATAATAGCAACAGGCTTTGCAGTTTCATCGATTTCTTGACTAAACACTGTCACTACAAGAATAACCAGAAAAATATATTTCATTTCCCTCTTTTTTAAAAAGTTGAGTGTGTTTTATTGGAAACTTGGGGTTTTGTTTTCTAAATTTTATTTTACAAATTTATTTTTTTAATTTTTTTGTCAAATCAAAAAGTCAAAAACATCATCCAAATAGAGATATGTATAATATATCAAACAGAATATGTAAACAACGCCAATTGTAGATACTGTACACACATACGAACGTTTGCATTTCTTTTTTGATAATATTGCCCATGCAAGCAAACATATTGAAATAAATATGATCCATGCCAAAATCAATTGATTCAAAAGTAATATAATTCCAATTAACGAGATTATGTTGGTTTTTGTGATATGGAAAAAAATATGCCAATCTATATCAGAGTGTTTGGCAAACATACTGATAAAAATAATGCACACTATTGTAAAGCAGGTTGAAAACAAACATCGTGTGATTATGTACGAAAATAAACAGCTGTCTTTGTTTTCATAATTTTCTAAATTTTCTGGGGATTCTATATCTTTTGGAATCGGTTTTAATCGAATGTACTTTACAATCTTGCGAATTAAATATATCCATTCTATTATGATACTAATTATCATAATATAAATCACTGTGATTGATACAATAAACGATTGCATTGATTTTTCGCACATTTTTTCAAAGTCTTTTTTCAATTTTTTTCCTATGATTTTTCCGACAGTCGACTTTTTTGTAAATCGCGCGCTCGGTCGGAGGTTTTTAGCGTTTCGTAGGATACAGTTATTTATAAGTAAAATTATTTTGCTGTCTTTTTTTAAAATAGACCAATTCAAAACCAAATATCACAAAATAGCTACTGCTAAATAATTACATATTGTATTCAAATGGCAACTGCAGTTGAACAACTATTGAGCCGGCCTGGAGCATTGGCTATGATGGATATGCATGACGAAAGTTTTTGCTTTATGAGGAAATCCCTTCTTAAGTCAATGGCGGACAAAAGAAAGGAGAGTGATACTGATGACAGTGAAGACGAATTCAAAGCGGAAGTCCCTTTGGTTAATGCACCGACTCTTCCATTCATTGATACAGCTGTTGCTCAGGAACAATCGAAAAAGCCAGAATCGCAAACACATACAATAGAAACGCAGTCTACACAGAACAGTAAACCGCCAGACCAGCCTATTGTGGATGACATTACGATATTAAAACGAAATCAGAAATTAGATGAAGAGTTTAAGAAACAACAACAAGAGATTGTTGCGAAGAGAAAAGCGAAAAAGGAAAAAGAGGAAAAAGAAAGACAAGAGATTGATTTGATAGTATTGAATGGGCGTTTGATTGGAAAGCTTGGAAGAGAAATTATTGAAGATGTTAAACAAAAACATGCGTCATGGAACGACGCAACAATAAGATCAATAGAGAATGCAGTGAGACGTCTAAAGTCTAAGGGACATTTTGTTCCTGGAGTCTACCAAAAGACAGACGGTGCGCTGGACAAGTACATATTAGAGTTTTTACACCAAGACGTATACTTGTGTAGAGATATGGCAACTAGTATGAATACCAAATTTAAAATTACTGGACGATATAGTTGTAAGCCCGAACACTTTTGGAATAGAATTAATCATATTTTGCAAAATGTCAAAGAATACGATCCATTAGTGAGTTCGGATAGTGTGGAAACCAGACAACTATATACGTTGCTATCGAATAATTATGATAGATTATATCCAATGTATTCCACAAACATTTCCGAATCATCGACAAAAACCAATGATACTGTTGTAATCAAAAGCCGCGAAAATGCAGAAGAATTCTCCGAAAACAGCAACTTTGTTACCAAAGTTGTGCCTGCTGAAGATACAGACTCTATGCCAGCTGATTGCATCAATGAAAAATCAAATGACTCGATCTCTAAAAGAGAAAGAGACAGTATAGATTTAGAAGATGAAGTTGCTGCTGCATTTATGCAAAAAGATTCGCCTAAGAAAAGAAAAATAATCGACCAACCAGTTCCTGCTGAATCCGCCAAAGAACCGCCTGCATCAGTAATACCAAGGCTGAATCAAGAATGTACTAACTTCAGATGCAAACTGGAAAAAGACGATGTGGCAAATGAACTGATGAAAATAATAGAAAGATTGCGGTATTTGGTTGCTATTGATGGAGATTGCAAGAATGAATTGAATGATTTAATTTCGTACTATGAAAAAAGATTTTGTTTGATGAAATAAGTTGTTTTACAATGAGTTTTTTATTTGTTAGAAAATTGTTTAAACTGTTATAAAGATATCTTTCTTGGAATTGGAACCAACTCGTTTGAACACACTTCTCTTTTGCATGTGCCACAAAATATATGAGGACAGTAGTATGACCGATGAATGGCAAGTCTGGAAAAGCCAGAAGGAGATATCATTACCACATCACATTCTGCAAGGATAAAGTGGTCCATGAATATCTTTTCCATGTCTTCATGTCCAATTGGACCGTTATCCGATTTCCAGCCATGTTTTGGCTTTCCAGGGACATATATCATACGAGACCCTTCTTTTTCAATGGCTTCTTGTATCATAGAAGGACTATCACTGGTGATAAACCATTTGTCAGCAGTATTTCGATAGTTTTCTGCACAGTTCCAGTACCACTGAGGATCTGTTCCTTCTGGAGCATCTGAGGGAATATCTCCTCTATCAGAACCAAACCTTAAATGCATACCCAAGGTACCATTTTTGCCAAAGTGTTGCTGTTTAAACAAGTCGATTTTCTCCTGAAAAGAAGGCACTGGCTTCGCAACTGCCCTGTATAAATTCCCTAACAATCTGTCGTAAATACCACATATCTGTTTCAGATGCCCAGCCCAACCTCGATACTTGACTAAGCCAGGGTCTTCTTCGTTGCCATCTATCCCCCACGATCTTATTTTGTTATGATACATAGGATTTGCATACAAGTACTCGATAGCAAATTGATTCATTGAAATTCGAACAATATGTTCGTTCCATGCCTGATTCAAATCCTGAGTCTCAAACATGTCTATAAATTGATACATATTGTCCAGAGTATGTACTGTTCGTGTAAGACTTCCTGGCATAAAATAATTATGATCTATATGAGTATTAAAGTACGGAGACTCTAACCAATCATGCCATGACATCGAAGGCATATCTATCAACAATGCTCTGTCTGTAAGCATTGCAATCAGCAAAGAAGAAGTAATTCCTGTAATAATATCTCCCAAGCCTCCTCCTGCATGATGAAATATCAAAAACCTAGGTGCTGCTTGCATAGTTAATATTTTACGGTGCAATTTTCCATATTCAACGAAAGCCCAGTCATCCAAATATATTCCTGAAGGTTTGTTGCTATCAATTACTCCATACACTCTTGATTTTGAATACAATTCTGTCTTGACAATGGGAGTTGGTGTGGGCATTGGTTTTGGTGAAGGAGCCACAATGTCATTACTCCTTCTTTTTGTCCACATACATTCATTCAATATTTTTTGCAACACATTCTCGTCCACATAATGATTTGTGGTTCTGTGATTTTGATCGTTTACAAGAAGCCACCAATAATCAGCATTCAATGCAGTTGCTAAATCACTCCATCCCCACGAAGGATAATTCGTAGAAACATATTCTATAATTGTCATATTATCTGCCTTGTTAAACAATAAATTAGGCATAGAACCACCATGAGGCCCTACAAAAAGCGTGACATTGCTAAATATATCTCTTGTTTCCGGATCCGTCCATTTGTATGGTTCTATGTAATTCCAAACTACAAACTTTGCATTTGGTGCATATGCTGCTACATGATTTTTAACTATTTGAATAAGATTATTGTTGTTTAACGATCCTCTCTGGGTATTGGGCAATCTTTCTGCATAAACGATAGTTTCTTGATATCTATCATTATCTAGATTCTGTATAAATTCAGCCGTTTGTTTTAGTAATGTTATTGATCTACATTGCATAAACCAAGTGGGTTCTACATGATTCATAAACAAATCATTTGCACATAGTATTTCGTTAGATTGAGTGACCAATCTGTTACGTGATATATTAAGATGTTTTTCAAATATATCAATAACTGTTTGCGATAAATGCGCAACAATAATTTTGATATCTTCATTTTCGTGCAAAAACTCAAGCCATGGCAGTATCTTTGGCAAATAATCTGATACAAAATGTTGATAAGAACTTGAGTATTTCGAAAAAGTATGAAATAGTTTTTTATGTCCTGTGTCTGCATGGTTGATAGCTTTTGGCGTTCCAAAAGCATCAAAATTATTAGTAAACACTGTAAAATCTTCTTCGGCGTCATTGTGATTTTTTGAAATGCATCCATATTTGATACGAATCAAATAAATATTAGTATATGGTCTAAATGGGATATTGGAATCCCGTTCAGAAGTGTATATCATATCATTTTCTTTGCAAATATTGTCATAGTAATTTTTTAAACTAGACCTATCCCATATTGATTTTTGTTCGTCTATAACTGTACCAAGTTTGTTTTTTGTGTATGTTTTTATGTTTCTTGTATAATAAACCTGCACGTCAGGGACTTTGTTTGCTAAAACATCAGCCATAGGATACCATTGAAAACAAGTCTCTGAATTGCATTGGTTTAACCTTTTCGATAATATCGCAACATTTTGTGGGTCCTGGTAGTTTTTGAATGAACATTTTGTTGTATTCAATTCGTTAAATTCTATTTCCAATCGGGTGTTATTTCTTATACATCTATTTAATGTATTATTCAATGTTTCAATAATCTCCGTTTGATTGTTTAGGATAGCAGTACAATTCGCAATGACTTTGTTTTGGCTAAATATAGTAATGGCTTGATTTTCGACCATTTTAGACATATAATAGTTTTGCTGTGGAGTGAGTGTGTCAGGAGTGGGATTGGTTACAAAATAAATATTCACACTCATGGATAAAAACAATATAATAAGCAAGGGCACTAAAATTATAAGCTTCATGGCTGATTCTGAAAAAACATAATTATTGGTCAAAATGCACTACTCATTACAAAATTATTATATAAACATTTTATTTTAAATAATGCACATCATGAACATCCATAGGTATGAGGCACATTGCACAAGTCCAATTTCCAACCTCCAATAGGTGCTCTAATGTTATGTTTTTGTAAATAAGCATGAATCTTCCTTCGTCCTTCCACTACAAGTTGTTTGTATACATTTTCGTCAAAATCATTTTCGTATCTTCTGATTTGCCCAGATACTTGGTTTCCTACTAAAACAGTTTGTAGATAAAACACAGAATTGAATCCTCTATACACATCTCCCAGCCAAGTATCACATCCTCTAGAAAATATCTTGGTCGAATACATTTCTCCAAATATGTCGAAATGAACTCTTGATACTAAAGGAAATGTGGGATGCGTTGGCACATCGAAGTTGATATCCTTTGGAGCAGCCTCTCCCAATCCTGGAAAGTATTTATTATTTGCCAATGCGGTCACCAACTTGTGAATGAAATCATTGGTATATATTTTCAAATCGTCATTTGCAAGGAAAAAGTAGTCATTGTTGTCTTTGATTGCTCTTTCTGAGAGTTTATTCCATACATTTGTGATAGATCCCTTTTCTGGATTTGGATATCGCATAATTTTAACAGGGACAAATTTGAACCCTTTTGGTTTAATCAATTGCAATACCACTTTTGTAATAGAAGCAAGTCTTTCTGCATTGTCCCATAGCAAATCGCCATCATCGTACCCAACATAAATCGTATAACTATATCGTTTATCATTTGAAGGCAAATATTGTAAAAATCCATCGAGTACATTAACAAAAAAATCCATACATGTTGCACAGTATGTAAGTCCTGGTGATACTCTGGAAGTAGTTGGCACAAACAACGCCACATTTATTTTTTGCGGTTCTTGTGTTGGACCATAGTATTCATATTCTGGTTGTTTTAGTTGTGTGATATTGTTATTTACTTCTATTTTATTTTCAAATAGCTCAATTTTGTAAGGAGTGGTAATGATATTCCCGATGTCAGAAACATATGTGAAATCTGAAAAGATTATGGCATATATTGATAACCCTGCTAAGAAAACAGCAGTTGTATATAACACAATTTGTTTTGATTTCATTGAATAAAATAGATTACATTACGTTTTGGAATCTTGGCATTACTTTTTTAGTAATAACTAAAAATAATAAATTTATTGTTGTAAATACTATGGTTTTAATTAGTGTTATTTTTTATGCAATCTTCTGTACATTTCAACGATTTATCAATGAGCATTCGCCGTATTATTTCCAATGCATCTTTTTCCAGCTTCTCCTTAAACTCTTCTGTATAATCTTTTTCTTTCTCTTTCTTTTTGACAACCACTTCCACAAAACAATTTTTCGTTGCATCTAAACATTTATCATATCCATCACTGTTCAAAATGGAATACGTTTCTGTGTAAACGTGACGAACATAAATATGTTTGTCCCAATGCACTGATATGATTTCATAGTATTCCTGTGATTCATCTACGTCACAATGACAACAATATCGACATTCACAACACGGCCGTTCTTCTCCATGGTATCTTTGTTTACCACCTTTTTCTATATTGAACCAGCCTTTATGATTATCGTTTCCAATAACACATTCTTTTGCCTTGATTGCTTTTGACAAAATATTTTCTCCTTCTTTGATGTTTTTCTTAATCAATGCGGCATTCCCAAGCAACTGATGCCATGTTTTTATATCTAGATGGCGGGCATAGTATTCATGTTTATATCTTGGTTTCTTTTTTCGTGCAGTGCGCACAAAGCTCAAAAGCTTCTTTGCTACCTTTTTTCTAAGTGGTTTTATAATACCTAGTTTAACTACCTGTTCATTCACGTCATTTTGAAGAAGTTTGACCATTTTGTTAATTTTCAAAGGGTTGTTCTTTATTAAAATAAAACCGCTTACAACCAAATATAAACTTAACAAAATATAAAAACAGGTTTTAATCATATTCTCGTTTTCTTTTCGAATTCAAGGTCCCCATGACCAAATGTTCAATATTACAACACTCTTTTATCTCTTTGTAGTCTGCCTCCATCAAGCTCATCAAGTTAGAACATAACATATGCTTAAAATCATTGTCATGTTCAAATTTGTCTTCTAATTCAAATCCAACTCCACACCAATCTTTTACATTGTTAAAAATTACTTTGTCACCCCCAGGATCAACATCATAGCTTTTACTGTAACAATGTTGGATAATGTTCATTTTGTCCCAAAACAATGTTATGGAATGTAAATATTCGCCATCGTATTTTTTACGTGCTTTGCAATCACAACAGTATTCAGAAGTATGCGGACTTGCATCATATCCTTCATCATCAACAATATACCATCCTGTATGATTGTTGCCAAATTTTGACTGTGTAAATAAAAAGCTCTTTGCTTTAAGAGCTTCTTTCAAAATATACTCTCCATCTTTTATACTATGCTTTTCAAGCACTTCTTTGTCAAGTATTTGTTCCCAGACTTCTGGAGGGAAATTTTTGACAAACGATCTCCATCTAGGAGTACTTTCTTTGTAACGATTGTTTAGTTCTCTCAATTCTTTAACCACATCATCTCGTAAAGGCTCTATTATTCCCAGTTCTGAAAGCTTTTCTTTTATTTTTGCATCATCCATACTTTTAAAAAGGGTTTATTTGTTTTGAAAAAATAAAACCAAACACAAAAACAACAAAATTTATTTCTTAGTTTTATTCTTGCACTTTCTTTCCAATCTCGTGCGCTTTCGTGGGTTAACAGATATTGACTGTGGTTTTTGATGTGTATCATAACTAACACAATGTAATCTAGGATTTGACCTAGGTAAAGTTAATTGTATCAATATCGTCTTCAAACTTTCTTTCATTAGATGTTCAAATTCGTCGAAAGTGTATCCATCACATGGTACAGGTCTACTTGGATAAAGACCAGAATAAAAAGAACAGTCTTCATCTATTTCTGGGGTATATGAACCAAATGAACATGGTTCAATCGTATACGACTGCGAATAATCATGTTTGTAATAAGTATCATTATCCCAATACAAAACAACAACTTGGAAGCAACACCCATCAAAGCTGTTCACTATTTCCATATCATAAAAATCATCTTCAAAAACACGCTTCCCTTTTCCATTTACTCGCCACCATCCTAAATGAGTCTTTCCGTTTTTAAGTTTGAACACAAACGGTCTTGCAGTCAGTCCATCTTTCAATATTTGTTCGCCTTCTTTAACAACTTCAGAATGAAGTATATGAGATGGCAACAACTCTTCCCAGGTTTCTCTGGTAAATACGTTAACATGTTTTGTGTATTCTGGTTCTGGATTCCTTTTTAGTTTGCCCGATATCAAATCAAACAACTGGGTTGCAACCTTCTCGTGATGTAATGGAATGATTTCGGTTTTCTTGACATATTCAGTAAGCTTTGCTTTTAGTTCAGTTTCTGATAAATTATGTGTTTTTGATATTTGCGACATTTTTGACAAAATTTCTGAATGAAAAATAAAAGTGGATTTTTATTCGAAAAAAGTAAAATATATTTTAAGACCAATTAAATAAAAATGGTTCGGTGATAGTATTTTTTCGCCAATGATTTCCCATGTATTTATCAACCAAAATATTCATATTGTCTTCCAAAAGAATTTTTAATGTAGTTTTGTCAGGATATTCTTCTTCATTTCGATTTAGGTAAACAATTTGCGAACATTTGTTGTTTTTTGGATATGGAAAAGGATTTTCGTTCATGGGATTTGTCCATGACTGAATAGCAATTCCATAAACAATATAATTTTTGGTATCCCAATGCAACTCTATTGTGTATCGCCACACATCTGGTAATGTATTTGTCTCATTTTCGTTACTGAATTGCAAGAGTTCTCCGTTTCGGGTTTTTTCAATCAAAAACCACCCTTTGTGATTAAAGTCGGTGAATTCATATGGAACACAATGCTTTGCAATAAACAATAATGTTTCTGATTTTTGTATGCTACTTTTAGTAACAGTGTTTCCAAATAAATCCTTCCATTTGTTTACACTTAGCATTTTCGCATATTTTTGCAATTCGATTTCATTGGATTTTTTGATGGAATTGTATATCAGCTTTGCAAATTTTTTGATTGTTTGAAACCTAACTTCAGGAATCAAGTTCCCCAAAGAATCCACTGTTTCAATAACTTGTTTCATGTAAAAAATTGGTATGTAATACTTTGGTTTAATTATTTTGTATGCATCCATCAAATCTTGTATCACATTACATTCAATTTCTTTTGGTTTGTTGATTTTAAGAAACAAATCGTGGAATGCGTTAAGCATCATGTATTCGATTTGAACATCAAATTTTTTCAAAATACTAGTTTTTTCTTTTTCAAAAGACAATTCATTGTAGGTTGTTGTCACATCAACGTTACAATAACAAACTTCTGTCATTTCCCCGTTTATTGATGCATTTGCAACATATGTTTTGAAAACGAAACTAAGTTGATATTTTTCAAAGTGTATTGTAACATTGTATAAATAATCAGGAATCACAACTCTCCATTCATTAGGCCATGTTTTTAATACTATATCTTTTGTAGATATCTTTCCTTGACTATATATCGTTGCAAAACCGGTCTTTTCAGTATTTTCAAAATTAATGATGATTTTTTCAGTTTCTCTTGTATAACATCTATGGATTATTTCCAGGTCATATGGATAAAAAGTATCTCCAAACAATCCAGAAAGATCGTCCCATGTATACATGCCAAAATTGTAATTCCCAATTTTATGTTTTTTAATGCATGGTTCGCTAGTTCTTTTTTTGTGACTGCATGCTATATGTGAAAGGTAATTTTCTATATTACAAGCAAAGCTTTTGTAGCATACTTCATGGAGTTTTGTTGATTCAAACAATCCGCGAATGCACTTTTCCTTTTTATCTTCAAGGACTTCGTCCATTTTACGGTATTGTAAAATATTTTTTGACAAAATTCCGTTTTTGAAAGTTGAGTATATTTTTATATTTTACAAGTCTTTTTGCAAAAATGCGGATTTTGTCAAATTACAAATTAATGAAAATATACGCTTCTGAAAAAGAAAAGAGATTTATTTTTAGTATCTTATTCTAGCAAATGGAGTCTCTTGAAATAGCTGAACTCAATATTCATATTGAAAAGCCGAAAAAGAATGTGGATATTACATCCAAAAGATACAGAAATGAATACATCCTCAGCATGGGACTCGATATGCACATTACATCAGGAGAAGAGTGTACTAAATTTTACAGTAATCTATCGGAAGGCTTGAATGTATTTAAAAACGAGACTTGGATTATGAGTATACGAAATGATATTTTGGAAGGGAAAGAGATTTCTGCGCAAAGTGGCATTAGATTTTCATTGTATCACGTTTCATACGATGATTTCGGAGGATTGATGAAACGTCACGTTGCAGATGCAGTCATTTACTGGAATAGTATTTTGAATGCAAATACAAATATGTTTAGTGCCACTATGTACGATTACCCATTGATAGCAGAAGAAGAATTGTCTAATGCAGTAACTGCCATGAAAGACCGAGTTTCAGATGAGCCTGCCCATATCAAACTAAAAATAAACAACTGGAGAGAATTACAGACCAGATTTTTGGCAGCACCTGTTGCGCTTACCAACAAGGCTTTGCATGCTACAAAGGAACTGTTTATGAAATACATAGACAGTACATATGACATTTACAAAAAGATTCGTTCTCTTCTACCAAAATACAAGCCTTTTATTGTTCCGTTTTATGTGGACGAAGGATTGAGAGGTATGATGGAGCCATCTGCCCTAGTGCATACCGTACAACAATTTGTAGGGCCTATGTATGAAATGGTTTATTTTAATGCATTGTTGTCCGCGATGTGGCAGCACGATACTATTCCATCAGAATTCATGAAAGGAGCTATGATGAATCAAAGTGATGCAGTCTCTGGAAAATATCATTCAGGATATGTGACTGCACTGATTATTTGTGCAAGTGCATTGGAAACCCTTGCCATCAACATTCCATATGCAAGTGATAAAGACGGAATAGGAATTGATGTAGATGACCCAGAGAAACAGATTTTTGTAAAGGCCTGGGATTGCGAAGATGGGGGAATGTTTATTTTTCGTTTCATTCTTACATTACTTAGATACAAGAACTATTGGCAGAGCAAACTGGTCAAGACAATGGCAGAATTAATATCGAAACACTATGTACCTGTATTAGGAAAGCTGGTGTGTGCCGGAGTTCCACAAAAAGACGAAATTGTTAAAGATCACCCAGAACTTTGCCATGTGCTTTGCATGCTGTACGAAAAACAATATTTTTCAAAGCTGATGATGCATCATGGAAATCCAAGCACGGCAGAGGTTGAAGTAATAGATTGGCCAGCTTATATGTTTTTTAGCGATTCAAATCCCCCTCCTTCTTGTTGCTGGGTTGTCCCCTTTGTTGAACATAGATGGGAAGAGCAATTACTTGAATATGGAAAAGGCTTTGAAGATCCTTTATATTTCCACGAACCTATCAGATTGCCTCCAGTATTGGCACTGGAATCTACTGCTTTGTCCACAGTTTTCCCAGGCCCAGAAGACTATACTCCAGGAGGCGAGTTGAAATGGAAAGAAATGTTTGAAATTGCAAAGGATATGTACAATGGTGCAACTGATATCAATTCAGAAGATTTTACTGTATGTGTAAACATTCCATTGATGAAGACAAGTGATATTGTGTGCAAGAATGTTCGACAGAACATTGTGTCAACCTTTTACAATGCAGTTATTTCCATTGCAGTATTATGTCCCCAAGTCCATAGGATGATGGACGCTGCACTTGGTAGAACCGATATCAAAAATATTCCTTATCATGAAGATGCATTTGTCGATGTGGTATTAGTAGACATAGTACAAAACAGCACTCCAAAACAACACATTGGAACATACGGAGAGTTTTATACTGCACTTTCAGCTGGATCTACAAACTATATATTCGAACACAAAGCCAACTTACCAGAAGCAGTTGCGAAAGCAGGAGTTATGGCATTCTTGTCTGACAGACCCATTCTGTTTCCTGTTGTAGACCAATACAGTATGTCAGTCACAGTAGAACAATTTGCGAAATTGGTAGAGTATCGCAACTTCATTTCGATTGTGTTGGTGCCAAGAAGAGCTGTGAAAACAAACTATCTCAAAATCGAATATGTTGCTTACAGAGATCCGGAATCCGACGAGCCATTTACTACAACTCTTTATAAATACAAACATGAAAATCTCATAAAATGATATTTTAATTGTATTAGTTGTTTCAGAATAAATAAACAGTTGAGTGTTGCCAAAATAAAATAACCGCCATTTAAAAAATACAATGTCAGGAGGAACAACAAATGCAGGACTTCAAATGAGAAAAACACTAGACAAACCACGCAACAATAACATGGCTGTTACAGAAACAACTACAGGAGAATTGACCGTAATAAAAGATGCCAGTCCAGACGATTGCGAATACATAATAGCACATGGTTCCAATATTAAAAAAATGCCTCCATCTTGGTGGATTACAAAAGGATTCGAAATTTTATTATTAGTGGGGATATTTATTACTGTTATTATTATTGCCATTAGACAATGAGTCTAAATCAAGTGCTTTTTTGTAGTTTTTTTATGAATTTGTCAATTGTAAAAGTTTTTGCAATATTGTATTTATACTAATCCATTTGCCATTGGCATTTTTTGTAAACGATTTCATGGGAATCGCTTATTCGTGCTTTCCATTAAAAGTTAACTATGAAGAACTATGCAAAAATACAGAGACCTCGTTAACAAAGGCCCAGGGTATTATTGAGGCCAAATTAAGCACTGCTATATCAGTGCAAGATATTCTCAAAAAACAAAAAATCGAAGCCTTACAAAAGAAGAACCGGAATTTGCTCAGAACCTTTCTTCTAAAAGAACATGCAAATAATACAATGTTAACTCGACTTGAAAAGATGAATGAGACCATTGTAAAAATGCAAATGGACTTTATGTCAATTAAAACAAACAGAGATATCATACTAGCATTGACGCAGGCTGCAGAAGATATGTCAAAGCTGACAAAAAACGTCAAATTGGACAAATCCGTAGAGATTTTAGAGGAAGCAGATACAAAAATGGCTGCCATAAACGACCAAATTGATGATATTTACGAAACTCTGAGTATGGGAATGCCTGTGATCGATGAAGATGAATTGAAGGAAGAACTGGATAAGCTAGAAGATGAATATGATATGAAAGATGCACAGAAAATCAAAAACACAAGTAGCACAGGAGCGCCAACTGTAACTGTATCAAAACAAACTCCAGCCAAAGAGGCTGTTTATAACTAAACATATTTTTTTTAGTAAATAAAAGTCATTTTTTTTGAAAAATTGCAAAGTTTTTTTAGTATGATAACAAGAGGCGTTCGGAGTACACTGGAATACAATCAGCCAGAAGACAATCCAAAATATGTATCAAAACGAAAGAGGATTGATGTTTCTGTGTGGATGGAGAAGAAAATGTTTAATTCTGTTACAAACAACTGTTACAGTCAAGACTATGCTTGTGTTTGTTTGGATACTAGTAATAGAGGGTTTCTTATTTCATATGACCATAAGACTTCAAAAAATGGCAAGGTTTCGCTGGGAAAGCAGTTTATTACAACTGGAATTTTTCAATTCTATCTTTCCTATATGAATATGCCATCGGATCATAGAATACATTATGAAAACATAATGCCTGGAGAAAAGAAGAAATTTACAATCGGAAAAGAAGAGTACCAAAAAGAGTATCATTTTGCAAGCACCTGGAGTGAAGAAGAAATACAGGCTTCTAGTCTTTGCCATTTTTATGGAGATATCGATGTGACTAAAGAATTCAATCCAGATATCCAATTCGACGAAGTGTTTAATGATTTGATTGAAGAGTTGAAAAACTATTACAAAGAAACACTTGAAGAACCAGACTATCCTCTTATCTTTGTTTCTGATGCAACAGGACCGAAAAAGTATTCGAGACATATTCTGGTGAAAAGTTGCACAGGAGATATGTTTAAAAACGCTGCACATGTAGGTGCTTTTTTCAGAGGGTTTGTGCTTTACTTGTTAAACAAATATGGAAACGATGAATCAAATCCTTTTATTATATGGAACGAAACCAAACTTGACCCCGATAACAAATCGTTGATGATTGATCCTGGAGTGTATACTAGATACAGGGGATTTCGTATGTTATACAGTACTAAGATAGGACAGGAAAGGCCGATTTTGCCATACAAGTCATCCAAAACCACACCTGACAAAATGACTGTGCAGGAATTTTCAAATACTCTTATTCAGTTTACTTCCTTGAATGAAGTAGGTATAATAGAAACCAAAGAACCAACAGGAGACGACCCAGTATGGTCGAGTATAAATCCTTTGAACATACTCAAGTATAATGCTTCGAAAGGAATTTGGGAATATGCTCTTTCATACCATAAAATCTCAATTCCATGTGTTCATGTGCCAAGAGAAAAACATGCCTATGTAATAAGTGGACTTACTGTGGACAAGATTATCACAAGAGTTGGAAACGCGATTGCACAAAATCATTATGTACATGATTCTATTAGAAGCTGTAAAATAATGAATTCTGGACATGGATTTGTTATGCAATCGTATAATCAAAAGGATACTCCATGCCCTTTTGAAGGATCTCCTCATGATAGCAATCATATAAAATACAATATAGTAATATTTGATGAACTGATGAAGAAAAAACTTATGTTTTTTATCACTTGTTTCTCTTCTAAGTGCAGTGGCAAGAAAACAGACTTGATTCCCATTCAAAAAGTCATAACACATGACCTTTACAGCGAGTTGAATGCATATTGTGATCGTGTTCTAACAGAAAATGAGATACAATGTAGTGAATATGATGTATTATTCTCCAATTCTCAATAAAAACAACATTTTTATCATAGTATTCATCATACTTGACTGATTTCTACTACTATATATGTATACCTTACTATTATATACTATATTTCCACCATGGTATTGACCCCCCTAAAAAACCCGTTTTTCTTCCCAAAAAATGAAAAAATTCCTATTCTATACTTTATAAAAAAAGGTCGTTTTTGGGGAAAATAAAATGTGCCATGCTAACCACGTGGTTTTTCCTATAGGATTTTGTATGGAGGTTTTTTGGCAAAGATCGTGTAATTTTTTGTATGGGTACCCAAGTATATAAAATTTTTCAAATCCCTTTTTATTACGGATTCTTACTCTGTGTATAAAGTTTGTAACTTTTGCCATACAAAAGTTTTTTTGATTTTGAATAAATCCATCTCATATATTAATTACAAGTATCCCAAAATCCTCCATTCAAATTCCTAAGGAACGTTTCGAATTTTGTGAACCCACGTGGTTGCGTGACAACTTGGTCACGTGACAACTCCCAAAAACCCTGATGGGGTCGCCAACAGTTGGTTCGAAGACTTTGGATCCACAAAATCTTGGACGCCTACTTAGCGGGTTTTTACATTCAAAAAAGCTGTACTTCGTTAAGCGGGGGGTGATCTTAAACATGTACAGAAGGGAATTCGTCATACTAGAATGGTCTGGCAGGCCTGGGATTAAAATTATCCAATAACCACCCAGGCAGATCTTGCAGAATCCGGGGTCAAAATTGATTTTTGACCAGATCGAAATTTTTACAGAAAGGGTTTGTATGGGATCCGATCTCCATACAAAATCCTAAGGAAAGTTAATTTTTGTATGGAAAAATTTTTATTGCAGATTCTGCATCTCCAGACAAAGTTTGTAATCTTTGCCTTACAAAAGGTTTATGGTTTTTTTAAAAAAATGTATCAATTTGGAAAAAAATAATGGGATCAGGACTCCATACAAAAAACTTAAAGAGTTTTGGATTTACCAAAAACTTTTTTATCATGGATTCTTACTGTGCTCATAGAGTTTGCAAAGTTTGCCTTACAAAAGGTTTTTTGATTTTGAATAAAATCCTTAGAAATAATACATTGTTTATTCAAAAATCCTCCATTCAAATTCCTAAGGAACGTTTCGAATTTTGTGAACCCACGTGGTTGCGTGACAACTTGGTCACGTGACAACTCCCAAAAACCCTGATGGGGTCGCCAACAGTTGGTTCGAAGACTTTGGATCCACAAAATCTTGGACGCCTACTTAGCGGGTTTTTACATTCAAAAAAGCTGTACTTCGTTAAGCGGGGGGTGATCTTAAACATGTACAGAAGGGAATTCACCATACTAGAATGGTCTGGCAGGCCTGGGATTAAAATTCTTCAATAACCACCCAGGCAGATCTTGCAGAATCCGAGGTCAAAATTGATTTTTGACGTGATCGAAATTTTCACAGAAGGGTTTTATACGGGATCCGATCTCCATACAAAATCCTAAGGAAAATATCAAAAAAAAATTTATCACGGATTCTTGATGTGCACCTTGAGTTTGTAACTTTTGCCTTACAAAAGGTTTTTTGATTTTGAATGGATGCAAAGATCCATATATTTTCATAGTACTATAAAATTTGACTTTTACAAAAAGCTAAAGATACACAATATAGTAGATATACCTATCGGAACAAACAAAATCAAAAAGACATTTTTGTACTATTGAATGGCGGCTCTTAGAGAAAAAAGACTTAAGAAAATTGCGGATATAGGACAGTATAATTTTTTGATCTATGATGCAAAGTATAGATCGGATGAAATTATTGTAGAAAGGGATGCCAAGAAAATAGTGGGATTTATAATAGAAAAATGTTTAACAATACCAGAACTTTTTGTTTGGATAATTAACATTCCCAAATCTTTTACCAAGGTTCTTTTAAAGAGGATAGAAACCTTGGTATTTGATAAACCGATCAATGTTCGGTTTGAGTCAAATCAGTTGTATGTAACAACAGTAACAAACTTTGATATTAGATGGAAAAAGAATATGATTAAATACACAGGCGAACCGACAGATAAAATAGTTCCTAGTTTTTGTTTTGTAAACGAAAACAAGAGGAAGGATCTTTGCATGATTTTTATCATTGTCAAACAGAGTAATTACATTGAATTTGTGGCTAGTATTCTAGATCACTACAAAAAAAGTTATACCAATTTCATATTCGTGGGGTATTTTGGCAAAGGATTGGCGGATACAATGGATAAGCTTCAGGCAAACTTGGACAAAAATGATTTCATTGGATCACATTATTCAGGAAGCTCTGTGAACAATGAAAAATTAGATAAATTTGATGTAGGCGGAGTTTATTTATCAATAGATGGCAAAGATACAAATTGTGTTTCTTTTGTGAAACCTTTTGAAGATTTTGATAAATCGGATAGGAAAACACTTCCGTTAATGTTTTCTATAGGAAACACTACATTAAAAACAAACAAAAGAAGGCGTATTGAAAGACAATAAATTGATTTTGTAAAATGAGTATTTTATTTTTAATTTTTAGTCGGTTTATTTTAGTGGTTTATTGTATATGTATTCAAACAAATAAAAAAAGTAAAACTGAGTTTTTTGTAAATTCACAAAGCCGTTTTTTGAAATAATGAATGGAACCACCTCCACCAAAGACTCTGGAGAAAGGCAGCGAGTTCATATGGCTGTTCAGAGCCCATCTGTCGAACAGGGTACTGGAATACGGGCTGATAGAGGACGAATATGTGAACAGATGGGTCAAAAACATAGCCTATCAGAAATGCAAACTGAAAAAGAATGCTCCTCCAGGCCCATGCATCATATGGAATCCAGTGTCTCTCTATGTAAAGTTAAGAGGGAAGCAATTGAATGTGAGAGAACTAGTGTACCGTCTTCAGAACGGGGATCTGTTGGACAACCATGCCATAATAGCACTGTGCAAAAACAAGAAGTGCATCCAGCCAGCACATTTAAAGGAATCAAAAAAGAACAAGGTTGGAGTGAAACCAGAGAACAAAATAACACAGGTCCAGTCGCTGCAAACATCAACCTACATCAAATGGAACAAAAGAAAGCAATTGAAGGCAAACATAGCATTGCAGCTGAGAAAGCACAAGATAAAGCCAATGGCGGAAAATCCGTTGAAGCCAGGAACACAAATGCTGGTATGCTCGGGTCTAGAGGAAATAGCCAAAGTAAGCCATCTGAACCAGGAATGCCTGGGTCCTCGGTTCATACAACGAGACCCAGCCAAAACGAAGAAATGGATGAACGAATTGTTGAAGGACGCAATGGACAGAAGCTTTTTGTGCTCGGGGGAGCCGCAAGAAGAACTAGATTTGGACTGGGACCCTCTGGAAGAAATACCTCCATATCAACTGGAATCAGAAAAGAAGAGAGTGACGTTTGCAGACGAGGGGGAGGGGATGGAGATGATAGACGAATCGATTCATCTAGGAGAGATATACTTTGCAAAGGCTCCGACAGACCAGTATCCAATAAGGATATGCATGAGAGAAAAGATACCGAAAGAAAAGAAGGAAACAGACAGACTGGAACTGTCATATGCGGATCTGGAGGAGACTCCATGGCTTTACAATCAAGAAAAGGAGGAATTGACCATAGAGGATCCGTCTCTAGCAGAAGTGACATTGCCCAAGTACAAAATAAACAAAGAAATGATACTGATAGACTACGACAGCCTGGTGAACGGGACATGGGAAAAGTCTCTGGGAAGACAATTGAGCAAAGAGACACTGAACAAATTGATAGGGATGAACCTGGAGGACGAGAGCATAGTGAACGAGATAGAGCCAGATGTGTTAGATTTACTGAAGAAAATACAAAAGGATGCGAAAGGGATTCTAGTGGAGACGGAGACGAAGAAGAAAGTGGAGATATTAACGTCTGGCTACGTTCTCTATCACATGAGACCATGCGATCTGAAGGGCATGGCAAATACGACAATTCTTTCAGAAATGCAGAAAAACAACAGGAAACGTTCCAGACGAAAGCGAGACCTTCATATAGTGAGACAGATGCTTATAGATCATTTAGTGCACCGAGAATTGCAGTACGAGGCCCCGGCAGACCTCCCAAACCGAAGGATAACAATTTCGAGCGGGTATATAAGGAAGGTCGAAAAAGCCACAGGCTTCCGCCTGGAAAACGAGGTAATAAAAAGAACTCTGGATGCGAGGATAGCAAGCAGTGGTGGGAATATGACGAGCGAGAGCGATGTAGCGCAGCAGCAGAGAATGCTCCAGATGAATGCCTTCGAGTTGGAGCAGGACGAGTTTGGCTCAATGTTCCAGAACGATTTTCCGGATACAATTTTTGGGACTTTGAGCGATCTAAGTTTAAACGATTAGAAACAGCATGCAAAATGATGGGCATGCCTTATGATTTTACGAGCAATGAGGAGAGGCTTGGGGAAATTCATACATGGGATGAAACAGTGAAGAGAAAAAGAGAGAATGAAATAAAGTATTCAAAAGTAGTTGGAGTAAAGAAAGATAGGTCTAAGAAAAAGAAGAGACAAGTGCTTACATTTGCTGAAAAGTATGGTCTTCCTATAGTCAGGTCTGAAATAAGGAGTGAAGAAAATACGAAAATTATTGCAAAGGAACAGGGATTTATTAGTGTTATTGATATGCCTCATATTTACAAAGGAATGCCTGTTCCAAATGTATACAACAGAGAACCTATACAAATTGTTAATATCACGGTCACGTTCAATTTGAATGTAGTTGAAATAGACAAATTGAAATTTGCTGCGCTAGTTGAAGGGGCATTCTATAACAGAGAAAGATTTAAATCGGTTATGTTTTCTTTTACACTTGGAGATATTGCTTCGCAACCTAATATGATAGCACTAATATCACATACGGGAAGAGTAGTACTGCCTGGCTCTCGAAGCAAACACCAAGCCTTAGAAGGAGCCCAGAGATTTGTTTCTTATTTGAGAGACAAAGGAGTCATTCCTACTGCAGAAGTACATAATTTTAATGTGGAAAATATTGTAGCATGTGCAGATATTGGTCATTTGATTGATTTGACAAGCTTTACCAGAGACCATCCAACTACAGTAGAATGGCATCCCGAAAGGTTTCCACCTGCATTATTCAGACCAGGAGATGAAAAGAGAATTGCATTGATATATGCCTCAGGGAAATTTGTTGTGGCAGGAGCTAAAGACGAAGACGAGATTAGAGAAACATGTTTTACTGTATATCAAAAAGGAGAACAGTACAAAGCTTCTCCTGGAACCAGTTTTACATCATCTGATTTAAGATTAGTAAATAGACAAATAGAAATAAATGATATCAATGATTACAACGATTTGATGAACAAAGTAACAGGGAACGTGAGTGATTTTAGTAATATGCTAGAAAACGTCTCGCTTGTTGCAGGAGATGGTATCAATACGATTGCTTATGGAAATGCAAAACAATTATTAGGCACATCAGAATCTGCTAAATTAGATAGAGATTTATTGATAACATTCAAGAAAAAACATTCTTAGCCAATAAGTCTAAATATTTTTGTGGCATTAGTTGATTTAGTCTGGCTCGCGGGAGCATCGCTTTGTTGATTTACCAAATTTTCCTTTTCGTTTCGTTGTTTGGAAATAAAAAATGTTTGGTCTAGTACTTCTGGAGGAGTGTCTAATGATATAATACTTGTAGCTTCTCCAACTGTAAATAAAATATCCATATCTTCCAATGTAACTTCTCCTTTTCTTATCAAAGCCTCGGTTTTTGTGTAAATAATATAGTCGGATGCTTTTTTCTCTTTATAATACACTGAATAATTAATTCTTTTGAATATATCAGTAGTATCTTCTTCTTCTTCCTCGAGTTTTGTCTCCGACTCATCGTTATTTCCAAAAGGAATAAAAATCGTGCTTTGATTTGGGTTTGTAGTATACCATGTAATAGCAATATCAGACAACACTTGAAATATTTTTAGCACAAAGTCTTTTTTGAATTTGTTGTCAAATATATTCATCGATTTTTGACGATCATTGTAAATATTTCTTCCCGTAGGAGCAATAACAAGCTTGGAATAATTCATGACAATTCCATTCTGGATTTTGTATGACTTTATATCATGAATGCTTCTATGTGACAAAATATCATTCACCGCATTGTATATAAAGCAGTTGCTTTGGAAAATTTCAAGCATTGAAATGAACGAAAACGGAGTTTTCTTAACATCCTTGATTTCTCCCAAATGTTCGGTTTTGATAATGTTGCGTATAAGCTTCCAATATTCCATGATTTCGCTGAATTCCGGATTGTTTAAAATAAGCTGCGCTGTTTTTAATGAATGTATAATCTCATTCTTGGCATTGATGATGCTTTGAAGCAATGATACAAAATTGTCTTGCAGTTCTAGAACGAGTTCTCTCTCTGTTTCAAAATCAAGTTCTCTATTTGCCATTCCAAATTTGGCTTTGACATTTTCCAAAAATTCTTTGTTCAAAACTTTCCAGTTTCTTTTTTCAATTAATGTTTTTTCGTCCAGCCAAAGCAATTTGTTTGACGGCTTCCCAGCAAAGAAATGTTGATATCTTTCAGACAACACATACAATTGTTCGTCCAATTCATTAATTGTATGTTCATACTGATTCGTATATGTTTTTATAATGATGTCCAGTACAAAATTATCCCATATAGGAAACAATTTCATGTGGATATCCAATGCAATGTAATACCAATCAGGATTTGCTGTTTTACTGTACTTCAATTGCGACATCCATGCTGTAGGAAATGTCCCAAAGTAATTGTCGATTAGTGGGTCGATATTTCCATACACTTTCAAAAAAATAATGTATGAAATCCCATATCGTGATTGGTTTGCATTGTACACATATTCTTCAACTATTTTGAGAGTTGGATTGAGAATAGAATACAATAATACAGAAATTTGATATTGTCTGGATTTTGGTTCAGTCCTTAGCCTAAATATATCATATAGTAAAACTTGGACTACTCTTTTCAAAGCGAACAAGTGGGCAAGGGTTGATTTGGCGCTTTTTTGATTTGCTGGATAATCTTTCGTTTGAACTGCATCATAAATATGACTGAACAAAGAAGTTATGCGAGCTCGAATTTGCAATTCGTTCAATTCTTTTTCATTGGAAAGCCGTTCGTCTATTATATATGTTTTGATGTAAAAAACAATGGCAAAGGCCATTTGGAGACTAGGATCATCGTATCCTTTTGGAACAAAATATCCAAAAGGAAAGGTAACAAATTGACTTGGAGTTTTTAAACTCGCTAACAATGGCATATTTTTACACCATTCCGAAACAATTGCATCTTGTTCAAGATAAGTATCAATTTCGGTTTGATTTACCAAAATGGATTCTAATATAGAATTATCTATTTTTCTATTGATGACATTGCGATTGATTCTGGCATCTACCATTGCCACCATAGTAAGCAATTCATCTGTTTCAAAAGATATATTCGCCGTTGCTTCAAGTTCTTGGGTAAGTTCTTGTAAAATGGCTTCAAATGCTTGATTGTTTATATGTTGATCATTTGCAATAAGAGGAGAAACCTGTTGCAAGTAGTCTGCCCAGAGTCCAGTTGTCATGGTTGTATGTTTTGGATTTGAATGTAATTAAAATACAATATGTTTATTAATTATTAAATATAATGTACAACTATGAAATAATACAATTTGTATTATTTTTGGGTTTGTTTGGATCCTTTTGGGATATGCTCATAGGCAACGATGTTGAATGGATGTCATGTATGCTCGGTAAAAGAACAGTGTCATCTATAGATTTTTCGAGATAATTGTAATAGATTTGGTTCAAATCTTCACTGTTAAAGAATCTAACAGGCCATTTTGGCGGTGCTATAGCATAATTTAGTTCGGCAAGTGTGAAAGTGATAGAGTTTATTTTAACAGCGGATAATGAAGTTTGTGTCCCATAGACTAATTGTTGCTGGTATGCCTCTAGTATTGTATTTACACCTTCGCTTGATTTGCGTTTGAAAATATCCTTTTCTGGGATTTTATATTCCTCGTTTTCTTTGTAGATGTAATTTTCCATGTAAAATATAAGCCGGTTTTCGCTATCTTTGATAGCAATGACAATTTCAACCAATGAATTTTGATCGTTGTTACTACATGGTATGATAATCTTTCCTGGAGGCGGTTCTAATTTCAATTCTAAATCTTTGTACTGTGTGTTTTCGAGTGATAGATACAATGGATGCCATTCTATATCTGGAACAATATTTGGCACCGCAGATGAATCAATCATGACACCTTGGATTTGCCAATTGGTTTCTTTGGAATATACACCAGGGTAATTTTGTTTATACCAATTCTTCAACCCCTTAATAAATTCAGAACAAATATGTCTATATTGCGTTCGTATTTTATCAAATGATACCCCTCCGTCTAATTGATAGTATGGTTCGTTGATTATAACAGGAATGCCATACTCACTTGATTGTTCTTGTTTTGGTTCAACAGGCTCTGCCAATTCCTCTTCTTCTACACGAGGCTTGAATATTGTTCTTTGTTTAACAGTAATCATTTTTTTTAAAATTTGTATTTAACTTTTCATTAAGTATATTTTTTTGAAAAGCCCAAGGGTTTCCTTTTTTCTACTAAATAATATATTTTACAGATTCAATAGATTTTTCAATTTGAATATATTAATTATTTTATCGATTATTTCATTGCCATAAAACGAATGAATACCAAACAAATCAGAGAATGGCTTTTTTCAAAAGAAGATGCTGCCTCATTGTGCGCATTTCGTATTTTGTGGGGATTGGTGATGCTTTATGAATCATCAAAAATGGCAGTTTTGGTGGATTTACACTTTTATAGTTCTCAGTTTTTATTCGGATATGCATGGACAAAAGACATTGTCCAGTTAACAGATAGAAATACCATGTTATGGTTAGTGGATATCGGCTGGTGGTGCGCAATATTGTGCATTTTAGGGTTTTTATATAGACCAGCTGTTATTTTCTGGAGTTGCTTATTCACTTATCAGTTTTTACTTGATCAATCGATTTTTTTAAATCATTATTACTTGATTTGCTTAATATCCCTTATCATGTGTTTGGCTCCTGCGAATCGAATGTATTCGTTTGATAGTTATTTTTTCAATTTTATGTTTAACAAAACATATGTTAGGAAATACTGGTATTTCCTGCTTTCAGGTTTGTTTGATATAGTTTATTTTTATGCGGCTATCGCAAAATTGAATTGGGATTGGTTGAGAGCAGAGCCAATGAGGCATTGGCTGGCATCTACGACTGATCATTCAATTCCGTTACCCCAAAATATTTTAGTGCATTGGCTAACGCCATATATTTTTAGTTATGGAGGCATTATATTTGATTTTTTGGTTATACATAGTTTGCGCAGTGCAAATATTATAGTTTTCAGCATTGGAACAAGTTGCTATTTTGCATTCCATTTGCTCAATTTCAGTATATTTCAGATTGGAGTGTTTCCATACTTGTGTATTTTTTCATGGGTTTTATTTTTAAATCATTCATGGCCATTGATATTTAGCAATTTAGAATTTGACAAGCCCAAAGGATGCAAACGATTATATAATCTGAAAAAGAATATTGTGATAATTGGCATAGTACTTTTTATAGTATTGCAAATACTAATCCCATTGAGATGGGTGCTTTTTGTATCCCATGATCAACATGCATGGACAGAGACAGCAAACACATTTGCATGGAGAATGAAATTGACTGATAAACAATGCAAAGGAGATGTTTTAGTGCAAGTAGGAAACAATCATACTCTGAACAAATTTGATCCTTTAGAGAACAAACATTTAACAAGAAAACAATATGCATATATGATGAGAAAGCCAGAATTACAACACCAATATGCCGTATGGCTATCTGAAATTATGAATAAATTCCCTGGCCTTGAGGAAAGAATATATATTCGAATCAATGCATCATGTTCTATGAATTTCAGGAAATCACAACCACTATGGAAACAAAATGTAAAAGATATTGGAAATCGAAACATGACATCTACTCTTTTGGAAATGGTCAGGCCCATAGAGTCATTATCTACTAATTACAACGAACAGTATCCTTGGAACTGGGATTGGATGGGCATTTTAAATGGAAATGTAAACATGACCGATAAGCAAATGCAGTGGTTGGATATCAACTATAATATACAAAAATTTTCTTTTTAAAACAGAATGATACAAAAATTAAAAATCATATATGTTGTTTGAATAAAGAAAAAATAATAAAGTACAAAATTTGCACTCATCATGAAAGCAGTTTTTTTGGTTTTTATTTTTTTAGCTGTGTTAAACATTGCCAATGCAAACGATGATGATGACAATACATCATCATATGTTTCAAAAAGTGGGAAGTTGCGATTTAACAAAATGGAAAATGTTCCATTCAAATGGTCAAATTTTGCCAGTCTGGAAAAAGTGGTACCTACATCTGATTTTGTGTCGAGAACAAGAACAAGCGGAGTTAGCAATGGAGAAAGCATCATATACAATGCATTTGGGATAGTCATGGGCTTATTGATTATTAGTATAGTATTATTGTAAAACTGTACATTTTTTACGAATAAAATCCTTTTATGGTTACAGTAGATAAATTCGCAGCCAATGAAATAGAATAAATAGTGTATTTGAGAGTAGTAGGGTCCTGGGAAGCAGCAATGGTAAAGTATCGGTCAGTGTTGTTTTGCGTGATTAAATATGTTTTTTGTTCTTCGTTGTAAACAAACATTTTGTAGCCATGGTTGAATTCAAAAGGTTGGTCCATTATCGGCTTGTTGTTGCAAAAAATTTGTGCAGATACATAGTATTTCTGAGATAGCAATATACTTTGCTGCGGGAAATCCACCTCAATAACTTTTGTAATAGACTTTGCATGTTCTTCCACTTCATTTATGGATTCTTTTTTTAATTGAGCAAGCCCTCCTTTGCTTTTGTTCATAAAGCAGGGTATTGTTCCATTGAACGCTGCACAATCAGATGATTCCATGATATATTCAGAATCATTCACACAACTAGCAGGAGTGATTTTGTAAACGGCAGCAGTTGCAGGATTCCCAGAATGAATGACTAATTCCACACGCCATTTGTTTGGATTGTAACAGGTATTTTGCATGATTGTAAAACAATAAATAAACACTTATATATTAAAAGGCAAAGGGAATATTACAAAGAAATTACATTATTAAAAGTTTTTTTAAAAATATTTATTCATTTGATTTATTTTCTTCGATAAAACGAGGCAATTTTAGATCCAATCCCACAAAAAGCTTGCTGACAAGATTGGCTTGGTTACGGATATTGGTAATTATATCGGTAATTTCTTGATTGCATGTGTAAAAATAAATGGAATACATTGGGAATTTGCTTAATAACTGCCCAATCAGTATAGATAATGGTATTTCATTCGTTTCTTTTTTGTTGAGGCGAATAGTATACCCAACATTTCTGTGCAAAGTAGAGTCCAATATATTTGTAAAGTTTTTGAAATCTGATTGAAACTCGAGCAAGTCAATTTCATACGTAAACTTGTACACAATCCAACCAAACTTTATAAGTTTGTCAATTTGTTTTTCAAACGCAGTGTTTGAAATGATATTTGTCTTGTCAACAAAAACAATAATGTTATTTGGGTCATACTTTATAACATAACTATTGTCGTCTGTTGTACATAATCGTTCTGACCACGACAATAGTTTGCACACATTTTTGTATATTTCATTCCATATGTCCTGATTTGAAACATCAAATTTATCCAAAAAAATATCCAATTCTTTTTTTATATGGTCATCGAATTCCATAAAGTACAGTTTAAGTTTCACAGTTCCATTGATTTCTTCCAAAGACATTGGAACATCATTTGATTCACACAATGTTTGATAGGTTACACTTGATACAATCTCACATGGAGTGGATGCCTTCAGTTTCATTTGCCATGTAATTTTTTTATCTTTTGTTTCGCACAATTCTAGAGTATGCGTTGAAAAATAATTTTTTTTGCTTTTGATATTGTAAAGAATCGAATTAATTTGTGTGCGTATGATTCCGGTATCTTGTAAATCCTCGGTTATTTTATCTGTTGTAAACGGCTTTGATGTATGTTTAAGAAGATATTGTTGTACAATTGTTTCGTTGTATTTGTTTACTTTCTTTTTGCTTTGGGGTTCCATATTTCGAATTTGCTTACTCAATGATGCACTTTTATAGATAACATATATAATATGAATTTACAATACAATAAACAAATTGATAAACTTATAGGTACATATAAAATATTTTTAAATTGGGCTTCAATTTTTTTGAAAAAATACCAAGGATCATTACAAAAAAAAATGGTATGGTTCAAAATGAACCTAATGATATCCTAACATTATCATGATATATTCCTGAAGATATGCTTGATTCATCACAACAATATCCGATAGTATTTTTCTTGTAACAAACCAAACAGAAAAATTTATTTTTTTCAGGCTTTGGTTCTCTTGCAGTGATTGGTTTCTTTTCTTCTGTTTTTTGGTCCGGTTTAGGTTCAGTAACCCTTTCCAACGACATTGGTGTAATATTTATCAAAACTGGCCCATTATCAGTGTCTATGCGTATCTGTTCTAATGGCTGCTGCATTTGAGTGACTATTTAGATTTTTGTGAAAGAATAGACTTATAATTTTAGAAACAGTTTTTGTTATTTATTAATATAACATATGGTAACAAAAAGTAGTGATTTTTAAAAAAACAATGCGATGGTTTGAATTTATCATAAAGACTGTCCTTCTATTGATTTCTGTTGGAAGTCTTTGTTCATATTCACTTATGTTTTATCATGTGTGGGTCGAATACAATACGCTTAAAAAAGAATTGGATTTCAAACAAAGCCTGTTCAAATTACATTGCTCTATTTACGACGAATACAAAAACGATATTGGAGTAGTAAACCAATGCAAGCAATGGAATATAGATATATTGTCAATGTCAAATACTTATCAAAAAGCAGCAAGCAATGTTGCACAAACATTTCGATTGTGTGGGAATACGGATTGCATGGAATACTTTGGAAATACAGCAGTTTTTTTAGCAGGCATTACTTCTGATGTAGCGTGGTTTCTAATGACATTGGCCTTTGGAATTGTTGTGTTGATACTTATGTTATCACTTGCAATATTTTTTACATTTGGAAGAATAAGCTACAAAAAACAAAAATACGAAGATACTTATGGAGGAAGTACTAATTTACCCACAAAACAAATTGTCCACAAGGATTTATATAAATTAGATTAAAAAGTTAGGGATTTTATTTTTGATATACAATACATTTTTCACAATGTTGTGGCACATATTCAAACAAATGAAGCCACCAGTACGATGTTAATAAGTTGTAAATATATGCATATATGGCATCTGGTTTTAATGATTTCTTATAAAAATCAAATGCTTCATCAGCAATTTGCTTTGCCATTTCAGGATTTTCACGCAATTTTTTAATCACATTATCCAAATTCGAAAAATCTCCTGCAATAGGTAAGAAATGCAAATTGGGTATCATCCAATCATAAAAAAACTCATAATATAAAGGATCATGTTTGAGTATCACTGAGCCAGAGGCCAATAGCTGTGCAAATTCTTCACTTCTTCCATCACTATCGATGTCAAACAGGTATTTGTATTTGTATGAATCGTATAGCATAATTTCATTGTTTTGAAAATGCAGTGTTCCATTGTGATCAAACATATGAGTAAACTCCAAACTATAATCGGTATTGTTTTTTGTAACTAATCTGATGCGTGGCATATGGGCATATGTGTTTTTCACTATATAACCTCCTGTTATGTTTCCTCTCCAAAACAATTTGTCCTTTTTGGTATCCCATTCATGACTGTCGTGTTTTTTGATAAGTGCAGGATATGTCCTATTCCATTTGTGATAGGAATGATGCGGAAAAGGAATGTCAATACCACAACCATACATTCCAGATGAGCTAAATATAGGTGTTCGTTCGTGAATTATAAATGTTCTGTATGGATTACTCATATGCGAACCCTGTGTCTTGTATCGTTCTACCATTTCTGGACAAAGCTGTTTTGCCATAGCCAAAAATTTGGAAGATCCAACAGTAGCATTCATCGTATTGTTTGGGATTGTTCCAGGCACTATTCTAGGAGTATTCATAGTGTTATATGGAAATATCATGTTTGGAAATGTATCATTAAACGCTTCTTGTGTTTGATACAACAATTTCGCAATTCCAATCGCCGCTTGTTTTGTGGATTCATTGGGTAAGGGTCTTGACATTATTGTTCCATTGATAATAAAAAAGCAAACAGCATCGATTTCTTCCAAAGAACATGCCCTAAACACATCTTCTCTCTTAATCCCAAACTCAAACGGAAGCAATGCTTTCTTGACAGTGGTCGCAATTTGCTTTAAATTAATATCATGTACTTTGCCATACAATTCCCATAGTCGTTCCTTCCTTGCAAATTCATATTGTCTAATTTTCACAAACTCGCTCGGGTTTGACATGTTAATATTTCGAACTCCTTTTTTAAATATTTCTCCTTCTTCTACCAATTTGCTCATCATGTCTGTAAAAACTGCTTGATCTTGTTCAAATTTCGTTTTCTTTTGTGCAAACCAAGCAATAAATATAAACAACATTCCAAAATAACAGGCATAATCCAAAAATTTAAACTTGAGCATTTTCGTCGCCAAGGTAATGTGTGCAAAACAAAATATTCTTTTGTAGATAATATTCAATAATTAAATTTATTTTTTTAAAAAGCAAAAAACCTATCATTTTTGAAGCACAAAAACCTAAAGATATAGATACAACCAAAACCATATTTTTTGAAACAAATACTATAATTTTACATCATGACTTTGAATCCAGACCGTTCAGTTAATCCTGCTTCTCCATGGAATGCAGCTGCGGTACCAGGGACGGCAGGACCAATGGGGCCTTCTCCTTCACAGTCTTGAATGGTAAAATCTCCTGTCTTGATATTGTAGTTTCTTTGAGCTCCAGGCACAGTCAAAGTGTTGACTCTTCTTTCGGCATTCAAAGCAATGACCAGGTAAGAATCAAGAGCTCCAATAATCGCAGGCTTTTGTTTTGCCAAGTTTGTTGCTAAGTGCAGAGCAATCATTCCTTCAACTTGTTGTGATTTCTCAGTCTTTAGTTCAAATCGGTGTGAATTAGATGCATTGAACAATTGGCTGTCAAGAGGTCCAGAAATATCCAGAGCATGAGGCAGGTTTCCTCTGTTGACTGTTCCTGACACACTTAATACTAATATATCTTTTTTGGGACCCCATGGCATTGCAGTAGAGAAATCGGGGGCTTTGGCACCAACTCTTCTTGCTTTTGATTGAGTTGTTGAATTATCAATAGTGTAAATAGGCTCAATTCCTGATCCTCCTTCATATCCCATGAACATCACTCCGTCTACAACAAAAACTCCTCTTGGCTGCAAAATACCAACTCCAGATTCGAATGTTGCATTGACATCCACGGCAAGAACATTGGTATCCACATTGATCATGGCAGTATTGAAACCAGTTTCAGTAACACCAACATCAGGGCGAGTAAGAATACCAGCTCCGATTCTGAAAGTGATGAATGGTTTGAACAAAAGATAGGTGACTGGGACAACATGGCCATTGTTTGCGATTCTCATAAAGTTTTTGCTGTTCAATGGCAATCCAATGTATGCACTTGCAAAGAATCTCTGGAAGGGATTCAAGTTGCTCTTGTTCAAAAGATTGAGTTTCTCTGCAAAGAATCTGTTTTCCAATGCATGGTTTGCATATGAAGCAGGGAATCCAGGTTCGTCTTGGCTTGGGCTAACCCAGTTTCCTTCATCATCCACCACAGTTTGCACAGCATTGTTGGGACCTGCATTTTGACGGGCTCTTCTGGAATAGATGGGAGCTCCTCCAACCGCTCTTCCTCTCTGGCTTGGTGCATTTCTTTCAAAATCGGCTGGTCTTTCTCGTTTACTATTTCCACTAATAGTCAAATCGGGATGACCGAAAATAGTGTTTCCAAGGTTAGAGTTGTCTGTTTCAAAGTTTCCTGCGCGTCCAATATTTCTGATAGTATCAACAGTTCCAGGCGTTCTTCTAGAATCAAGTGTGGAAACTGGCACAATCAAAGTTCTTGCAAGTTCATCGTCACTCAAAGAATCAAATACAGCTCCTGAAATGGAAATTCTCAGGATTTTGACCGTGCTATTTGGTTGAATAAACGGTCTATCTTTTTTGGCTGCCTGACGCAAGTTTTCTCTTCTACTGACTCTAGTTCCTGGAGTAAAGGAAACATCTGCATTTTCATCCTGGGAACCAACTTCAAATCCATTCAAATTCTTAGTGTCAATAATATAACCAGGAGTAGCTGTCAAGAAATTCACTGCTCTGTTCAATGCACGAGTGATTCGTTGTCTTCCAAATTTGCGAGCAATCATCGATTTGACCCAAGTAGTCAAGAAAGAATCGGTTCCTGATCGTTTCAAACCGGCCTGGCCAACAGTGTCTTGCAATACAGATTCTTCAAAGCTTCTCAAAACGGTCTTATTTGGATCTTGGATGCTTGTGTTCAAAAGCTCAGTGCTGTTTTCAGAACTTATCACATTGTTTTGCACTTCAGTCAATGACAAATTCAAAAAGGCTGCAAGATCATTTACTCCACTATAATCATTTCCGATGTCTGCTGAAGGACCAGTAGCATTTGATCCTGAAAGAATGCCTCCAAAACCGTTCGTATTTACTGCTCCTCCCATAGCAACAGGACGATTAATGAAACCAAATGCATTCTGCATTGCAGACAAAATATTTCGCTTGATTCCAGCTCCTTTGTTTGGCACTTTGACGTGAGATGGACACAAATCAGGATTGAACATCAAATTGGGCATGTTAACGCCATCAAAGATATTCAAACCATAATCAGCAAGCTTGACGAGATTGTCCCATCCCTTTTGGATTTTGCCATCAACATCATACATTGGATTTCCTGCCATATATCTGATATCGGCAAAATTGGAAAATCCAGGGAGTTCTCTTCCAACAGCCCATTTCAAAGCGGTCTCTGTAGGCAATGGCTCCCTTGCTTCATATGAAATAGCACCATCAGCTCCATATGTAACAACTACTGGAGAACGAACACCAGGTTCAGTGTAAATAAATACAGTGCCATCATTTTCAATTTCTGGTGGGAAGTTTCCTCCTTCAGAAGTTCCATTCGAGAAGATACTTGTAGTCGAGCTTGCATTTCTGTAGTCCATACCAGTGGCATACATCACTCCATGGGCAGCAGTATGTCTTCCATTTTCGAACAAAATAGGATGCTCAGCTCGTTCTCTCAGGGCAAAAATGTAGCTGATGGCATCGAAATCAATGCTTCTGCCACATTGGTTCTGACAGATTTGACTTGCAGTGATACCCAGCTTCAAAATATACTCGTCTGGCACATAATGAGAATCAGAATCTCCATAGAAATAGATGATTTTGGCTTCTCCATTAGTGACAGTGATGTATGGATGAATGGCTGGAACCTTTTGTCCTCCTTCAGTTCTCTTTGTGTAGCTTTTGTCCATGCCAAGTTCAGTGAATTCCGTTTCATATCCATTGCCTTCCAAACGACTAAGGATTTTGGTGTTCAATTCTCCTGTCTTGGGGTCAAAGTTTTGGTCTGCACAAATCATCTGGTCCAGAGTACTGGTTTTGTACTCAACATTGCCTCCAAACGACAAGCTTTGAATTCTTCGTGCAAGTTTTTCATTGTAGCAAGGATCACATGCAAGCTCGAGATTTGGCGAAGAAATGTAATGCAAACCAGTTTGGAAAACACGTTCCATAGGCTTTGTAACTCTTCTGGCAGCCACATTTGCAAATGGATACTCTCCTTCTTCATAAGGCACAACTCCTTGGACGGTTGGCATGGCACCGCTTCCAAGAGCGAGATTGGTCTGGGCTCTTGCTTCTCCAGCTCTGTTTGCTTCCAAATTTGCAGGGGAACCGAATACAACTTGTGCAGCGGCACCCATGGGATAAATTCCCATAGTAGGCTCGAACATATCCGCTCTTCTGCATTGGACCTTTGCCCAATCAATGAAACTATAGTATGCTCGTTCTCTTTTGCTGAAGCAACAGAAGTTTCTTGCCACAGATCCAGTCATCATATCGGCCACATCTACAAATGGCTGTCCCAATTTGTCTCTGACTTGTTCAGAAATGGGCGTTCGAAGCATGGTCGTCACAATACTGAGCTTGTGATAATCACTGATGGACACAGACATCACGTCTATACCTTGTCTCATGTATTCTGCACCTCCATTGGTCATCAAGTACTTGTACTCGAATCTTATACCAATGCCACGACCTTCTAACTCCCATTCAGTCGACTCTTCAGTACTAGTGAGTCTGTTCACTGTACCAAAAGGCGCTCGACTATCAGGCAAGTGACTTTCGAAGACAAGAGTTTTTTTGACTCTCTTGGAAAGACCGCCTGCTTCTGGATTGATTTGTACAAGGGGACAACATTGGAAATGCCAAGTGTTATTGTTCACAATTCTCTTGATAATGTCAGTGGGAAGTTGATAATTGCTGCCAGAGTAATAATCTTTGATGGTTTCTATTCCCTTTGGCATGCCATCCGTTGCATTGACAGTTTCATATTTGTTGGCGCCAAAAATAACGCTCATATTTTGTAAGGCGACCTGGGCAGGTGCTACCACGCCCATGCCTTCATGAGCATTAGGGTTGTTCACACGAAATACTTGTGGACCTGACATGATTCTATGGCGATGATTGTATTATTTTATAAAACACAGGTAAATATTTTGGTAGATAATTATTTAAATGTGTGTTTTTGAATATATTTTTTTGGTGAAAAATATATTGCCGAGATTGAAAAAAGTATTGGATAAATATAACACAATGACTTTTTTGTCTACTAGACTTTTTCAAATGCACTCCTGGTAAAAAGACTTTTTTATTATTCTTTTAGGCACAATATAAACAATTTTTAAAAAGAAAAAACTCAAAAAAACTGTCCCTAAAAATAATATTTTTATACAACATTATATTTAGGCATTTTTATTTGGCTGGGGTTATGGTTGACACATAGTCTTTGTAAGAGGGACCAATAAATATATTGACTGGATTTGTATTAGCAAAGATGTCGTGTTTTTCTAATGCCTTAGTAAATCCGGTATTTTTATATTTATAGAGTGCTTTGAGAAAAGTCTCTTCCGTCTCCTTGCATCTTTTCTCAAGAATAATATTCCATGCACGAAGCTGACTATTGAATGCAGAGCATTCTCTAATTACATTATGAATTACACATAGTCCTCCTACAATTTCTTCAAATTCCTGTACAAGACGATTTACTATGCGTTCCGTAAACTGAGGATTCGTTTTGATTGCAGTTAATAGTTGTTTTGAGTCGGACATGTGTTTGACAATGTTTGAAAACGCATTCAAATCATTTGTTTTCTTTTTCAAGTGGCGCTTTTGCATTTGCAAAAGAAAGTTCTTCCCCTTGGCCACTTCGTGATTTGTTGATATGCATGCAGCAATATCTTCCAAGGTAAAGTTTTGATCTGCATAAGAAGGGGCAGATCCATCTTCTATGCGCTTTTGCCGTTGTTTCATATTTTTCATTTTTTTCCTCATGTTCTTTTTAGCTTCTTCGACCAGCTTTGTATCTTCTACTTTTTCTTTTCTCTTGCGCTTTTTTCTTTCTTTTTTGACCTTTGTCACAGGCGGTTCTTGGTCGTTCTCTTCTTCGTTTTCAATCGGATCCATTGTTGAACTTTATAAAAGATGGGTTTACGAACATGATAAGATTATTTGTTTGTTTTATTTCAAAATTAATTTATTAATATTTTATGTACAAAAATACTATGCTTTTTTGAACCGTTTTTTATTAGGACGGTTTTCTGTTCGATGGATCTCACGGCTTTTCATTTCGATGCAAAGCTGTTCGTACATAGATTTTCTTAGATTATCTGCTTGTTCTGGGGGATATACAATTGTCTTTCCTGAGAGTGTTTTTGTTTCACCTCCTCTGAAAAATATAGGCAAAGGAATCATATGCACTTCCTTTCTTGGCCCTGAACAGTATATTACATACGCACGATCCACACAAATATCGTATTTTTGTTGCAATATAATGCAACTGAATAACAATTGCACTGATGCTCTGTGAAATGGGGTATCGTCGCAAGAAGATAATACACTTTTCATTTTTGCATTGTGGTCAGGGCATATAAAATCGTCTTTTGATCCTTCGCCCGTTTTTAACTCAAAAACGCATATGTCAAAACTGTTCTTTTTGATGCAGATGAAATCTATTGAAGTGGCTATGCCCAGATGTTCGTCATAAATAGGAAATTCCGATGCTATAGGCTCAAATCCATAGTTGGCTAGAGTTTCTAGGATTCGCAACACACAGAAATCTGGCAGGTATGGAGCGTCCACATCAACAGATTCGTCAGCAAAGAATTTGATCATATTTTTATTGTATTTTGTCGTTGTGTAGCATTTTATCATTCTGTCCATTTCGGCAGCAACCACTCTGCCATGCATTAGTCCAGAGCCGCCACATTTACATATGCTTTTTCCTTGAGGATTAAGTTTCATATGTTTTATCAAACTTGAACGATTTACTGAATCTTTGGAATCATTTACGTATTTTACAGGGGCAGTTGATTTGGGCCCTTTTTTAGTTTCCTCTGCATGATTATACTTATCATAGACATTTGAGAAAAAAACGTCGCTTAATACAGAGGTGATTCCTTTGTATATTTTACTGCGATTCCCATAGCTAACCCTGAAGTGGCCGAGGATGTTTTTTTGGGTCCAAACATACTTTATGTTTTTATTTCTTGCATGTTCCATCAATGCTTTTCTCTTTCGTACTTTTTCGAGCAATATAGACGCATTGTCCTTGTTTTGCATGGTGGTTTCTGTGATAAGCTCGAATTTGGTTTGCAAATCAGTAACAAATTGTTTAACAATTCCAATTCGTTCTATATTTGTTTGGGTGGATTTATTGCTGTTCAAATGTTGTTCTATGTTTATCAATGATTCTTCTTCCTCTTCCTCATCTTCTTCATTAGACGAAGGCAAATCTTCTTCTTCAATACTGCTTTCGCTTTCTGCTACTGAACCATTAGCATTATCTATGCTCAGGTTAAGATCCTCACTAGAATCCATTAGTTTAGAACAAATCTTTTGTTTTATATAATTAACCACAGATCACAAAAATATTACAACACATCCAATAAAAATATCATATTTAAAATACACAATCATATGGCAAAAAATAGCACTAACAATTTTGAAATTAATCAAGAAAAGATTGTAATAACTCTAAGTCTTCTTGGGTAACAACTTCTTCGGTAACTTTTTTTTCCGTAGTTGTATAATAATTTTTTGATTTCATAAAATCATTAAAATCCGCCAAAGTATAGTCGTCTTTGTTTAGTGAATCATATATCATTGGTTCTTCTAATGGGATTGTTTCGTTTCTTTGTTGCTGATTGTCAAGATTGTCGCTAACAGTAAATACAGTGGTTTCGGGCGTGTCTGTTGGTGGATATTCTTCCATTTTGTAAGAATCCTCGGTTATTTCCATATCAATTTCTGTTTTTATATCGTCTTGATTTAAAATATCATGTTCTTCATGAATCACACTATGTTTCGGGTTTAACTGATGGATTGCATTTTGATAGATTTGCTTCATATTGCATGTTTTGAACAGTATAATTATATAAATGACAATTCCAACTATCATTGCGTAAATAGTTACATAAAAATTGTATGAAAATAATATAAAGAGAGTCTCATTCCATGGCTTGAATTCGTCTTTGATATATTTTTTGCAGGCTTCACATGTTACAAATACAATCATAGAGTTAAACAATCTCACAAACGTCATTACTTGACTCATTAGAGGTAATGATGCATTGGCAAATGGCAAAGTAATTAGAATAATGTATACAAAAAAACATCCTCGTTGAATGGTTTTCTTTTTTTTCAAAAAGAAATGGGGTGATATAACTAACCGGACTATGATAACAAGTACTAACAACACATCATGAAGTATTTGAATCCATAATATGTTGATTGTGTATGAAGTTTCGCTATACACTGCACCATATATTATCCAAACACTCATTCCAGCAATTACCCCGGCCGATTTTTGCAGCCATTTTAGCCGAGTTACAAAATCAGCGTATAACAATGTCATCAGAGAAAAGATGACAAATATGCTAAATATATTCATATACATTTTAGGCAAAAACTGTATAAAAGTCTGTAATTCCGCTGCAATAATTAGGATAGTCGAGGTATATAGTATCCTTTTTGCCTGATCATTCATGAATATTATTAATAGTGCCAGATTGGAATTATTTTATTTATTCAAATATCGAAAAAAGTAAAATTAATTTTTTCAATAAACAAAACCCTCTTTTGGGTTTTATATCGTGATTTAAAACAAAAAACAGTCCTTTGGAAAAGCGGTTTTTTTTGAATTATTGAACCCAAAATTCCATTTTTATATTTTCAATTTTTTTGCTAATTCCAACCACGAGGTTAACTTTTTGGCTTTTTGGGCGTTTGGATTTTTGGCCGTTTGGAATTCAAAATTCCATTTTTATATTTCCAATTTTCTTGTTGAATTGAAACACGAGGTTAACTTTTTTGAATTCGGGAAACTCAAAAAACTTTTGATTTTTTACAAATCCGAACCAAAAAAAGTATGTCAGAACTTAGCAAAGAGTGGCTACAATTTGATTTTTTATGTGATCAGAAACAGTTTGACAATGCACTTACCCAATTTGACAAATGTATCTATTTTGAAAAATTTAATATGTACAGCAACGATAGTTTGTCCAGCGAATTTATCAAACCAAACAACGAACCCATCCAAAATTTTTGGAAGACATATCGAACAGTAAATAAATATAACAATGCTTCGACGGAAGCCTGTTTTACTGAAATTGCTGAAAATATTAAGCAGGACTTGATGGCAACGAAAGAATCAATCAAATCAATCTTGGATTTTTTCCCCAACATTAAAGAGAAGCAAAAATGCATTAGAGCATACATCGAATATTCTTGCATGGTTGGGTTGGGAGCCAAGCAGTTGTATTTGGATGTATACGACAATCCTATCGTGAAAGAATTTATGGTTAATGCATGGCAGTACAACTTTTATTTGCTGAAAGTGATTGTGACTGGAATCTGCAATTTGATGTTTATGAAAGAGCAAGAGATGAAAAATCAGAAGCTGACCAACATGACCGAGACTACATTGTTCAAGAACAATGGCACACCGTATACGAATATGTATACTTTTGTAGAGAATTGTTTGGCTGCAGACGAGATTGTGAATGGAAAGGAAATTCCTGATACCAAATGCTTTGTTTGTGGGGAGGCGGCTACGAAAGATGTGAAGATAGTAGTGCATACTGCAAAGAAGACTGCTGACCCAGAAATCCAAGTCAAAACATTTTTGTTTTGCACCAAATGCAAATTCCCAGTGACTGGATTCCTAATTATGCTCAAGTACAGCACTTTTGCAAAGGCTTCTGTGATTGAAAAGATTGGATACGATGCTTCATTGGACAAGTTTTTGAGTAACCAAGCCAATATTATAGCCGAGGAAGATAAAATGGACAGAGCCATTACCTATTTTATTAATTTTTTTTGTGCAAACGCAAGCAATATTTCGGATGAAATTGTATTGGGAATGGCTGAAACTTTCCCGTCTTTGTCTATGGACAAGACAGATCCGTGGTACAATCCACAAAAAATTAAAAAAATCTCGCTTACATACAAGGCAAAGCCGAAAATGAACGAGTTCAATTGAATATACATTATGTAATTTACAATATTATAAAAGTACATTGTTTTTTGTTAACGAGTAAGTGCAGAAGGCAGTTTGTAAACGGCAGATTCTCTTTGGTAGTTCAAATATTCAGTACGGGATTTCTTGGCAAAGGTAGACATTGTAGAAACGTCTACGTCTCCTCTTATAAATGCTACCATCCAATACATGGTCATGAAAAAGGCAAAGGCAAGATCGTCATTCTTCTTAGGGTCTATCTTTCCATCAGGGCCCACTTTGCCACTCCATCCAGTAAACGATGGGACCAATTCAGAATTGTTTCTTGATTTGACAGGCTGGATATTGAATAGCTGTTGCTCTAATAAATTCATCATATCAATGCGCCGACTTTCTTCTTTTTCATTGGCGTCTGGAATCACAATCAAGTCTTTTAATTTGCGTAGTCCTCTTCGACTAAGAACATCGTTTGCGTTTTTGAGATACTGGATTTTCCTTCCTTTATCCGTCCACACTCCAGCATCAGGCTTGCAGTTGTCCTTCAAAGAATCGGCCCTTTCAATTTGTTGTATGACAGATCCATGGAAGGCACTGACTTGGCCGGTATTCCTTTCGCCAATGTATATAATCTTTGCTTTCTTTAGCCATGGATGTGTTCGTATGGCAAGAATAAAGTCTATAAACTTTTGGCATAGTTTTGTAAATTCTAATTAATTTTTAAAAATAATTAAATTCCATATTTGTTAGGTTTCGATCATTCATATACAAAATAATAATTTTTTTCGTTTAGAACATTCCCAAAAGCAATTTGATTAATCAATCGTGCACAAAAAATAAATAATATTAATATATAAAAAGCATAAACCAAAGAAAAACTTTAGGCATTCCAAAAAAAGTCTTACGTCCAGTCGAGCTTTCAAGTCCCACGACCTTTTTAAAGAAAAAATGAAAGTAAGTGAACATCAAGAGGATGGCGAAATTATCAGTGTATCAAATCAAGCTAATAGTATTGAAAAAAGTGACTTAGAAAATGTCAAAATCAAAATAGCTACTTCTGACATTTTGTTGGCTAAACGACAAATCACTATCAACAATAAGATCGAGGAGAAAAAGAAACAAGCAGAAATAGAAACTCAAGAACTATCAGAACAACTGCAAGCAGGAAAGAATTTGACTCCAGCAGGTCTGCAACTGACCAGACTGGGAATAAACATTACAGAAGCCATCAAATATGCTGACAAAGACGCCATTGATCTAGCAACTAGAATCAGACACAAAGTAGATTTGTATGAAAAAGAGCGATGTGAAAACGACTGGATGTATCTGATGCTGTTTCCCCCAGAGAAAAACGACCAAGAATATGTGCAAACGCGGTACAAATACATAATGATAATTGTAGAGGCTGTCATAGATGAGTTTGTATCGAATTGCAATGCAAAGGGGGAGCCTTTTCTTGGTGAGAATGTATTATATATGATAAGAAAAATAGCATTGCCTTCGATAATTTCCGTAGAGCAGTGGAAAGAGAAGTTAGATAATATTAGATTGTTCAAAAATTTTAAAGCCCAGGACGAGAAACCGGTTAGTCCACAGATCAACAAAGATGTTTTGATAAATAAGTTGAGGAATTCTACTGACAAGCGAAAAAATGCAGCTGTTTCGTTCTACGAACAAGCGTATACAAACGATACCAAGATACCCGATAACAAACAGATTCCGAACAAATACAAGAGACTGAAAGGACCAGACATCCAAGCTGCTTTTGAGTATTTGTTGATTGATGGTATTAACAGCAAAAAGTATATTCCTAAACCCTCTCCTGCCAAAAAAGATGCAGAAGATGCATTGCTGATGGCGTTTTTGCTATGGTCTCCAGGAATATTTAATTATCATTGCAACACCACAGAAAAGGGATTGAAGATTGCGTTTCCAGCTAGAGCATTGGAATTTATGTATGGAGGACAGAAACAGCCCGGACTGCAACAATCATACGATGCATATATAACTGGATGTGCTATTCCTAACAGCCATTCTATCATGAACATCTATTTGCTCACTAAAACAATTCGCACATATCCCATGTATGTAGGGTTTTACAACTCGGCCGAACGCAATAGAGAGATGGACGATTACGAACGAAGAAATGCCAAAAAGAGAAAAGGAGAAGCAGCCATCGTATACACATAATGATATTTTTGTAGTATGTGCTTATGTTTTTGATTGTATTTTTATAAAGTATGTTTTCTTTTGAGTATCTTACCACCACACGACCATCTACCATAACGGTAGCAGTATAGGATTGTTCGTTTCCTCCCATTGCATTTGGATCGCAACCAATGAAAACATGTCTGGGAGGCTCAATATTTTTCTCTGTTTTCCAATCAAATAACGGTGAGTTTTTGAATGCTTCTATGTCTCTGGGGTCCAGTGAATTGTTTCTTGAAGCTCCTATCACACCCCTTTTAAAATATATATTTTTGTCAAAGTCATTTTACTTAATAGTATACTAAATAACCTTACATAGATTCTCTTTGCAACAATTGAATGTTCTTTCCATACATAAGCTTGACTAAATCAAGCTTATGAGAGGCTTTGTGTGGAGGTATTTCATATAACTTATGCCTACAATCTTCAGGATTGTCAGATTTCATACAACGGTCACATATCAATGTAAGTTGATATGTATTAAACACAAATTTTCCTGTGGCAGGATCTTTCAAATTAATTAGTTCTGTTAAATAATTCCACATATCTACTAATGTGGATGTGATAATGAGAACACATCGAAGCATTTCTAAAATAGGCACGATCACATTCAAGAACAAATCTTCGTTCATGAATCCTCCTTCGTCTACCCACATGACATCTGGACCTATTCCTCTTAAAGTGTGCAGTATATAAAAAGCAAGGATTGTTAGTTTTGATTGTAAATATCATTACAAAAACACAACACACAAAAAGGGGATTGAAGAGATAGTTTTTATTATTGAGCAAACCAATATCAAATTAAAATGCTGGTTTTGACTTTCAATAAAAAAAGGGTATGTTTTTTTCTTGGTAACTTTTTAATTCGATATTAAAGTTATTGCGCTATAACTAAAATGAATGTTCAAAGCAACAGGTTTTTACTTAAGATATATTGGTATATAAATGGCAGGAGACCCTGATAAAGAGGAAGCAATAACACAACCAAAGAAGCACAAGAATGTGAAAAGAAAGCATCGAGAGGAAGAACCACCTAAAAAAGAAATTGTAGAAAAAGAGCCTGAACCTGAAAAAGCGGATCATAAGAAAAAGCACAAGAAGAATGAAACCCCATTGCCAATAGAACGAAAAGAAAATGGACATAAGGAAAGGTCCAAACCCATTATTATCATTGAAAAACCTGATTCTACCAATGATATTACGACTCCAGTCGTAGAACCATTCCAAAAACAAATCAACGAAAAACCAGTATTGAAAATTTTTATTTCAAACAAACATGATAATGGAGGATCGTCCTACTATAACAAAGTAGCTATTGTTTCTGCATACTCGGTCAAAGATGCCAAGGATTCCTTGGATAAAGAATTGGCATATTTGGGATGCCTTACATCTGCACAAAAACCTTATGATTTTTACGAAATACCTAGAGACAGTGGCTGTTTTGCGGTGTTAGTAAACATAGAAGAAGAAATAACGAAAATCTCGGACGAAATTGTTTCGAAAAACTATTTAGAAACAAAACAAAAATTGAATGGCAATATCAATCAAGTATTTTGCAGTGAATACCATGGCGGATTGAATACACCGCCCATGTTCAAATTTGCATTTGTTGTAGCACATAACAATGATGTGGCAAAAATACTACTGGATGAAAAACTAAAATCGGAGAAGCTCAAAACCTCAAATGATTTTCCATATGCAGTCAAGAGCATAACTTGGAATGAAACGCCTCAAGTATTTATAATGCATAAAAAAGCACTGCGAAAATAGATGTTTGGGTTGGAGTTTTTAGGATTGTATTTTTTTATCTTTTCACGAAATAAAATTTCCAGTTATAATAAACACATTAACATTCTTCCTTGCATGAAGAAATCCATCTACTTTCATCATGTGATATTGATTGTTGTATTTTACAAGTATTGTTTTTTGGTAAACATGTGAACTATCAAACGTTCCCGGGTACATATAAACCATTTGTTTATGTTTATCAAACACATCTCCATATTCATTGTCTTTGCACAATCCAACAGCTAAAAACATAATGCCTTCGTCGCTTTCAAAACTGTTGCCTTTATTGTCTTCTTTGAATGCACTTTTGAAATGCCGGACAGTAGGGTTTTGTTTTAGTAATACAATTCCAGGAGTGGTCAAATCAATGTCTTGTTGGGTTTCCATAATAAAATAAATTCGTATCTTTATTCAATAATATCAACGACTATCAATATTGTTAAATACAAATGTAGATATTGGATTAAAAATATTTATAATTTGCGAATCTGTCTCTCGTTTTAATTTGTCTGTTTTTGATAGATATGTAAATGAAGCAATTTCAAAAAGACGATTATTTTTGGCATCTGATTGCTTAGCCACTTCCAACGCAAGCTCTTCTTTCTCATCATCATCAGACAGCAATAAATTTCTATATTTCTTTAATGCCATTAATTCTCTTATGCATTTCGCTTCAGATATTGGTTCTGGGGTGCGTTTTCGCTTTGCACTAAAGACTCTTTCGCATTTTTCAGAGGTTTTTTTAAACTTTTCAAAAAACCCTGTCCATTCGTTTACATCTATCATCTTGTGAGTAAAGTAAAGTCTTTGTTGATTTTCCAAAAACTGTATGGCCTCATGGACATTGTCATTCATAATGCCATAGTCTCTATGTATAGTATGACTTGTTTTCCACAAGTTGTATGTTTGGTATTTTTGTTGCAAGACTTTGTCTCGGGAAAATGGATACAATATAACCTCGTCCCTCATTGCTTTATATAGCTGTGTGTTGAGAGTAATTTCGTTGTTATTTTTTTGTATGATAAACATCACAAATATCCACACATAGTCTTTGTCATAGTGAAATGTTGTTTGGGAAGAAAATTCAATGTATGCTTTCACAATTTCATATACAAATGGAAATACTCCGATATCCATTTCTGTAATAAGACCAAACACCTGGTCTTTGTTTTTTGGACTTTGTCCTCCTACAACTAACGATATAGTTCCTATGTCTTTCATTTAGCTACTTTTTTTAAAAATTGTGGGTTTTCAAAAACAGGGGTTTTTAATTTTTGCAAAGTTATTTGACAAAAATTATAATCAATTTTTTAAAAAATACGAAATAGGGAAACAAGGTTTTTGCCAAATTAGTAATAATGATACGAAACAGAACCCCAGGAGAAATAGTATTAGGCGATCGTTTAATTAATGAAAATAAGCGGTATCGTCCAGTTGAAAGTGATCATGAAGATGGAGGCGAAGAATTGGATGTGTATGAAGTTGTAAAACAGCCTCACGAGCATCATGATGGATATACTGATTGGGATTATACCTATCCCAATATGACAGAGGCAGACAAAGAATACTCTATGCAAAAAATAAACGAAATTCCTACCAAACTAAGGCCAGATCGCGTCATACGATTTGAAGACAATGATGCATCAGATGCAACAGGAGTGAACCGATTTGTATTGAACAAAAATGCAATGCTAAAGGAAAGTAGGAAAAGAGATGACGAAGCCAGTATGTTTGCGAAAGCAGCAAACAAGGCAGCTGAATATGCAAAAACAGATCGTACGAAATATCCGGTTCATTTGCAAGGAAACGAACTTACGAAACTGAATTACAAAAGAGAAGTGAATTATGTAGAGGATATATCAGATGACATTGGAATTGAAATATGCAACTATTTATTTTTATACGATCCCAATTTCAAAGATTTCGTTATCACATGGAGAGCCTATCATATAAGTGCTTTAAAGGAAATTTATTTAGAATTCCCTATGTACGAATTGCAAAGCCATGTAATGCTTTCAAGTGCGGTTATTCATAAAATTATATTTCATGTTGCCGAACAGATGCCAGGGAAAAACGAAGTGGAAGTCATATGCAAATTCAATGATGTGAATAGTTTTACACAAAAAAATATTGATGAAAATCCCCAGACAGAAGATTTTTCCAAAAAGCTAACAGAACAAGATATTTTGCGCATTGGCATGGAACGCATGAAATGCAAACTGTGGTTTGAGACTGACGATATTTTAGGAAACGACAATATTGAAATTCCTTTGGATAAAATATCAAACATGGATGCGATTTTAATTTTTAAAATGCTCGGCAAGCTTTACATTGGATAAAACATGTAGTTTACATTTCTATGACTTGTGCATTGTTCAAATTAGTGATAGTGATGTTTTCAAATTCTTGGCGTTTGTTTTGGTTGATAATATTTAGCAATATAGCAACCACTTCCTTAATATAATACATATTTCCTTCTTTACACAACATTTCATCCAAATGAATTTTGACATGGTACTTTATGGCGAATTGCACTGCTAATATAATCTTAGTAGACAATGTTTTGTCTCGTTTGCATAGCGTAAGCATATGATCCACACATTCTGTTTGGTACCCGGATAGCTTTGCCAATACTAGCAATATCCCTTTTTTTGTTCGTTTGAATGGCTCATTGATTTTTTTCCATTCAATGCCTACAGTATTTATATATTTAGTATCTTTTCTGCCGCAAATAATATACAAGTAAAAATGAGTGTTTTCTGGTAGCGATGCTGCATGGGTACATCCTCTAATTGCATTCCATGGCCATGGTTTAAATATATAAGAAGGATTTGGAAACCATTCTTTCCAATATGTTTCAAACCATTTTAATCTGTCAATGGTTTCTGAAGGCTTAATCCAATGATGTGCTTTGGTATTTGGTTTTTTGTGCTCGGTGTTGGGACGCCCTCTCTTTAGCCCACGCCTTCTTCTTTTGTTTGTAGTATCAATTTCAGATGATTTTATACAGTCCAAAATAAACCGTTCTTTTGGTGTCAACGATAATTCGTTTTCTATTTCATTATCATCATCTGGATTTAATTCTTTGATACAGTAATTATCCACAGAAATATTAGACTTGTATTCATATGGACAATATCGAAACTTTGTTTTGCAACGTTCCATATGGCAAAAATTTTTTAAGTAGTACAACATTTACAGTTTTTATTGGTTGTGTCACATAAATTAATCCATCTAAATTATGAAAAAATTATGCCAATAATATCATACAAAAAATAAAACATCAAAAATCTCGTTCTCTTCGCTGCATCTTTTTCTTTTTCTTTGCTGTGCCTATGGCCATGCTAATATTATTCTTAGAAATATTGGTTAATATACTTAAGTTATCTTCAATAATCATGTTCTGTATCATAAGAGAATCAAGATCTGCATGTCGGTCGATGGCATCCATGAATATTTTTTTAATTTTCAAGCATGTTTCCATGAAGTTGTTTTTTAACCCTAGTATTTCATTCAGTGTTTGTTCTTCTGGTAATGACAATTTCAACAAATCATCAGGCTCGACAATCATCAAGTTTGAATTGATTGTAGAATAAAAAATCCCGTCTTTCATAACATACATAGCAGGCAACACAAAATCTGGAAAACTATCAAGTAAGTTTGCTATATCATTTGTTTTGCTTATAATCCACAATCGAACGACCGAATTTGCATAGTCATTTAATAATTTAACCATTTGCTGCTTATTTGGTGACGATTCATCAAATAACATCAACGGCTGAAATATATGTTTTGCATGCAATGCAGTATAGTCTGCATACAATTCTGTCCAAACAAGAAAGCTACAACGATTGTTATTTCGCTGTACAATATGATGCCTAATTTTTTCCATCATTATGTCGTTGATGTGTTTAACATTTCGCTGATACCTCTCTTTTTCTCGTTGGCATTTGTCATGGCAAAATAAATACCATATTTTTCCACAAGCAATCATGATATATTTTTCTTCCTTTTTCGCATTCGATTTCGTTGCGGAAATAATATGAGCATTGATTTCCGAAACATTCTTACAGTCTATAAGCTGCTGAAGCCATGCATCCGAATTGAACAACTCCTTAATAATACAGGGTACTGCCAAATCTCCAAATATTTTCCGTCCTGACATAAATTCTTTTCGACTTATAGGATTGCTGTATACAACTGGCCTATTGTATTTATCCCGACCTGCACATACTGCAGTGGCATCTTCTTTGGCATAGCCAGACAATTTGCAAATGGTCATAGCCGTATCTGGATCTGTTACTTTGTATTTGCATTCTTCGTTGCACCAATGAATTCGCCCCGTTATAGAACATTCCGTAATTGACAGTTCGCTCCACAAGCATTTGATATGCAAATTTTCGTTTTGTAATGGACACTCTGTGCCATTTGAACACAAAGTCATTTCTGTTCCTATCACACAAACGTGTTCGTTGTCATATTGTTTGATATAAATAGGACGATGGTCACATTGTTTTAAACTGCAGTCATGATTTGAATTGTTTGTTTTGTTTCCCATAGTGTAGTAAACATAGTTTTCAAGCGCAGATTCAATCGTTTTCTTTTTTTGTTCTGGAGTGATTGTTTTAACATTTTCTTTCTCTTTTAAATACTGAATTGCATAGTCCAAGTCTGCATCCTGGTTATTTATCGTTTCTATCTTTCTTTTTTTGATGTGCGTAGGAAACGAAAGTTGATCCAAAAAATCTGTATCAAATTCCATATCGCGTAAAAGTTTCGTTTGTATAATATGATCCCAAAAATAGATTTATTTTAATCATAAAAAGAAAATGAAACTAATAATTCCATACAAAAAAGGTATTCATATAAACTTTAAAATTAAAATATTAAAATTAAACATTTTAAAAAAATAAAACAACTTTTTTTTGATCATCACAACAATGACTAATCAAAAAATCCACTGCCATCATCATCATCAGCAGTTTTTTCTTTCTTTGTTTCAATTGGTGTTTTGATTGTCTTTAAACCTAGATATTCTCCTGGTCCAGAATACAAAAATCGCGCTCCCATTTGCATTGGTGGTCCAGCCTCTTTGCTATTGGTCAAATCAGGGAAAAATCCTTCCAAATTAATTTCTTTGTTGTTGATACGAGCTTCATTTTCTATCCAGATCCATGTCACAATGGCATCTTTCATCAATTTAACTTCGTTATCAGTCAATGGTTTCATTCCTTCCTGACCATTGCATCTCTTTTGATAAGATTCATTTGTCCTTTGCTTTACAATGTTAAACGTTTTTGTTGTAAACGCATTAAAATTGTTTTGATTATTGTTGAATTGTTTAAGAATAACAGGCAATGCTGTCTTATTTGCTGAAGTTCTGCTTCTTTTTGGTTTTGTTTCTTTTTCAGCTTCGGATTTTTCTTCAGCAGGTTCCTTCTTTGCCTTCTTTCTGGGAGGCTTTTCATCACTTGTTTTGTTGTCTTTCTTAGCTTTTGATGCTACGCCCTGGGACTGAGTGGCTCTTCCTGGAACAACTGTTGATGCAGATAACACTGAAGGAGTTTCGTCCTTTTGTGTCTTGACTTTTGTTGCAACAGCACCCAAAATATTTGTAATAGCGGGGGATTTTATATAGTCATCCACAAAAGAATCAGTTTTATCATCTCCAACCTTTTGCGGTTCAGCAGGTTTGGATTCTTGTTTAGTTGCCACAGTTTTGGGCTTTTCTTTGGGATTGGAATCGGAGCGGCTTCTTTTAGCCGGTTTTTCTTTTTCTGATTTTTTGGAAGATTTTTTTTCTTTTTCAGATTTCTTGCTCTTGGATTCTTTATGTGATTTGGATTTCTTTTTCTCCTTTTTCTCTTTTTTCTTTTTGTCATCATCACTATCGGAATCCTCACTTTCATTTTCACTTTCTTCCATTGGATCTTCCCCTGATGATCCATCTTCATCACTCAAATCATAATCACTGTCTTCTTTTTCAGACTCGTTTTCCGAAACCATAGCAGTGTAAACGGCAGGATCAGTTTCAGGTTGCTCACTGTCATCAATCACTGCCTTATCTTCTTCAGTCGGTTCTTCATCAGACTCTTCATCTGAATCATGTTGACTGTTGGCAACATCTTCCACTTTCACAGCAATGCACTTGCTTTTGTAATATTTATAAAATTTTTTGATCCAATCATCATATTTTGTTCTATTAGCAGACTCATAATATTCTTTGCGTTCTGCCTTATTAAGTTCAGTCAACGATTCAGTTTCATCATCATCGTTGCTCAATGCAGCACGAAATGCTAGTTTACGCTCATCTGGCGTAAAATCATCTCCTTTTGGAATAGGTATCTTCCAAATATCAAAATCTTCAGTATCAATTGCATATTTAGGCTTTGTCATCTTTTTGGACTTGGTTTTTTTGGTAGACTCTTCGTCACTTTCCACAGCAGCATCGTCAACAAATTTGTTCTTTTTTGCTGAAGAAGATCCTGTCTTCTTTTTGCCATTAGGGATAGGCGTCGGAGTTTTTTGTTGAACAACCGCAACAGGTTTTTTGGGTGCATCTACATCGTCCAATGTATTGTGTAGACTATCAATGTCCAATTTAGGGTGATCAGTTTCCATTGTTATCAAAGGCGTCTGATTAGATTGCTTTGTGTTTGATAGAATTGGATTTGTTGGATTGGAATTGGATTCGGTTTCTTTTATGTCTTTTTCGGAATTATTTTTAGTTTTAAAAAAATTCTGAATTGTAGCCTGCGAAACGCCTTTTTGTTCGTTCTTTTTTGAGTCCAAAATTTTTTCGGATTTGTCAGAAAAATTAGAAATTTCATTTTGTAATTTTTTTGCCTTTTCGATTTCTTTCTCATAGGCGCCTGGCCAATCTTCGGTATATGCTTTAGTTAGCAATTCGTTTGGCATTAAAGGCAATAAAAACTTTCTGTTGTGCACAAACACTCTTCTTTTTAACTGATCTTTTTTCACTCGTCCATTCAAACTTTTTATAAGTGGTTTCCCATATACGTTTTCCAAAATGTCCAAAGGACATTCAATATACCGTCCTTTGCTTGTTTTGAAAAAAAATATGTAATCGTAAAAAGAAGGATCTGCACTGGTAATAACCTCTTCAGGATTATCAAAATAAAATCCTTTGTTTCTTTGTTTTCCGTCTATTGACTTGGTAGATGGAACTGCCACTCCAAAATAAGTAATGTCAATAAGACATTGCATATTTGTATCAATATAACTATCCACAATGCTTCCTGCATCTACACCTCTAATAGGCTGCCTTGCATGTTGTGGCAGATATGTTTCTGAGGTATACCATTCAAGTACAGCATCTGCTCGTAAAGGCACAGGCGGCCATATAATTAAATGCCCTTTAAGACTTTGATCGCAGGGCTCATCAATAAACTTGCCAATTTCTGCCGCAGATGGCAGTTGAAGATTCAATTTGTTCCAAAACCCATTCAAAGAAAATTCTGTATCAATCCAGTCTTGATGCATCGCAAACTGGTATATTTCCATTTGAAAAGTTGAATTCCCCAAATGATGGATCCCCTTACAAATTTTGCCTTTTGTTCCCCTTAACTCTTCTAATTGATGGGTTATATGCGAAAATTTCCCGTCTGGTAAGAAAGGGAATAGTTCTTTATGATTGTCTGGCAAACAGTCAATCGTACTATCGTACTCTGCTATCGGTTCTAAACAATTATAATTTGTTGAATGTTCTTCGTTGATTTCTTGAACTCTTTCAAGCAACAGCCTCCTGACCACTTGATTTCTAACAGCAGGATGAAAATTAATATATGGCGAGTTCTCGTATATAATATTATTGCTCAGTACGTCTGCTGTCTCTGCTGTATTAATTACTTGGGTTAACAAGTATTCTATGTAATCTAGTTTGGTTGCAAACGCAGATCTATCTTTAATCAATGGAGGAAGAGTGTCTGGAAAGAATACTGTCTTTTTGCACGCTTCTAATGGAGCGTATTTCGAAAGCGCCAGTGTATCTTTTTCTATAGAAACAGTTTGCAATAAAAAATCAAAAAATTCTTTTGTTTATTCAAAAAAATAAAAGTTTAACATAATTTAAAACACATATGATATGGTTTGTGGCTGCACATGAAACAAAAACCCGATATCTTCTGCATCAAATCCACAGCTTTTCTGGTATTCTTGTGCACTTGAGTTACTAATGAAATCAACTTTATGGGATGGATTCAAAATAAGGGGGATCGGTTGAATAGTTTTGTAAGCAGTTTCGCCTATTGTGCTTGGAGTATCTGATTCGACTGTACGCTTTTTTGGTATGTTTGTAAAAATGATGGGTTGTTCTTCTGATTTTCGCTTTAAAGAAGTAGGGGAAGTAATGATTTGATTTTGGTAATAACCTGCAGGATCATCTGTAGTGAGCATATATTGCAATTTTGCAGTAACCTCATTGTTTGTGGTTTTTCTTTCTTCTTCTCGGATAGCTCTCATATAATTAGAACTAATTTCGCTTGGAATATGGATGTATACAAACAAGGTGAAATATACAAAGAGTTCTTCGTAATCCAGACTGGTTTTCAATTTGTTAAGCACCACTTTGTATGTTCGTCTCTTATCATCAGAATTCAAAAGCAAATTTTGATAGTATACGTTTACTCCTTGCAATTGATAAAGCAAACGGAGAAAGTCTTTTGTAAACGATGTGTCCTCGATAATTTTTTGTGATTTTTCAATTTCTGTGATGCGATGAAACGCCCTGATTTCTGCAGGAATGGCTTCCATTAACCTTTCGCCTCGTTCTTGAGTTGAAACATTCAATATTAATCTCATATAGGACGATTGATATGGAATCAATTGATCGTATACCTCTTCCATAAACTTATCAAACTGTTCGGGATATTTGTCCTGCACTTTGTTGGCAAGTGTTACATTATGTTTTTTCATTAAAATCGTATATGGATTTGATTTTTTTATCCGTTTGTTAAAATCAATTGTTTGTTCTCTATTTGGTGCAATAAATTCAGGCATTTCAAGTGGCTTTACAGGATACTCCACTAACCGCAGCATCATTTCTTGATATTTTACATCTGGTTCTGGCTGTTCTTTTTTCGTTTCAATAGTACTAGGGTCCATGCGTAAATTTTTGTGCACTCTTTTTGGAACAAAATAAATTTGTTTTATTATAAAAATTATTTATGATAGTATACAATTTTTTACAAGATTTTTTTGAATTTCTGGATTTTGCTTATTGTTGATTGTATTTTTGTTTCTGATATCAAATTGGCTTTTGCTTTTGTCATAGCAGCTTCCATTTTGGTATCAAATTTGGATTCGGATTTTTGTTCTTCAAATTTTGACTGAGATTCTTCTTTGGCTATTATTTCTTGGGGAAGATATTGTTTCACATGCAGATAAATAGCCTCGTCTTCTACATTTGTTTTGTCATTTAATACTTGCATAACATTGTCAAAGGTGCGTGCTGCATTTGTGGTTGTTATTAAAAGACGCTGGAAATGTCGATTGGTCCCTTGAAGTTGCAGTAATAATTCATGGTATGCATGTATTATATCCCGATTCATTCCTGCAAGGTCTTCGAGATTCATTTTTTGTATGACCAAGAAATTTATAAGGTCATCACCTGTTAGCTGCAAAAGACTTCTTCCTTTTCTTGTAGACGAAGCTTTAATCACTAATTCAAGGTATTCTTTTTCATAATCTGCCAATTTTGGTAAATTAAAATTTACGAAATTATCATATTCATCTGGATATTTTTGTTTGATAATGGCAAGGTATCTTATATATGAATTCGTGTTTGTTGCAAACAACCGGTTTTGTCTCTGGTTTTCTTCTAGTTTTTGTTTTTTGATTTCGTAGTAGGATTGTTTTGGAGAAAGACTCATAGTTGCACAATATGCAAAGGTTATAAACACTTTTTTGATTTTCTAATTAATTTAATAAAATAAAATATCTCATATTTAAACAATCCCATTTATTTTATTTTCTTATTATCCAAATAAATTTCAAAGTCTTTATTTTACATACATTTTTAATGGACTTATTCCATATATACACTATATTATTTGCATTTTTATGCTGGACCATACCTCAAACCGAATCGGTGTTATATAATGTAGCAAGCACGAATCTCACAAGTGCCACTATCAAGGGCCTTCCAGGCATATATCAATGCCCTTTATCAAAATGGTACATTTTAACAAACAAAACCAACAATACCCCTTTCCCAACCGGTACCACATTTTCAAATGCAACATATCTTCAATCCATTGCAAATATTATTGGTTGCTGCGATCCTGGCTATACTGGATGTCTCATCTATTCCAATACAGAAGTGGGTGGCTGTTGTCCTGCAGGAACTGTTTGTTGTCGAAATAACAATTTGCAATTTGTGGGCTGTCCTACTGTCTGCCCATATGACACTACAAACTACAATTAAAAATATTATTTATAAAAAATAAAGATTAATAAATAGTATTTAATTTTTGGTATACATTTAAAACAATTGTTGAGCACAATCTCATTCATAAAGTTTTTTTAAATAATATGGGATCCCTTTGCAAAACAACCATATTATTTATTTCAATACTAAGTTATTCGATTTTGTTATTGCAATGCAATGCTCAACAATATACAACTCTGTCTGTATTTGCACAAGCTCCTAACACCATTACAGCATATGCCGGACCAAGTTTTTGCGATTTCGATGGGGATAATGATCCTGATTTAATAATTCCTTGTTTGGGTGCAACAAATACAATACAAATATACAGAAACAATGGAAATTTGACTTGGACTGATATGACAAGTACATGGACTACAGTTGCTGCATTGGCTCCAGCAGCAACTTGGAGTCAAGGAGCAATTTGTGCTGATTATAATTCAGACGGAAGGCTAGATTTTGCTATATATTCTACGCAACCAAACGTAGCTATTTTTAAAAATACCGGTGCAACCCAGCTTTTTAATTTAACACAACGAATTGACACAAATCCCATTGACGCAAATACTGGATGGAACGTGGGATGGATAGATGCAAATTGTGACGGCTTACTTGATATAGTAGCGGATTATAATGGTGGATTAAGTTTTGTGATTCAAAACTCAACAAGTTTATTCAATTATGTAGCTGGTACTACATTTAACATTAGTACTGGATCCACTGATAGTGGATATGGAATAAATACCGATGCAAACAACGACGGTCTAATTGATATTATAAACGAAAAAGGCAACAGTGCTGCTCAAAATGAATATTATAGATCAGTAAATTCTAGTTTTTATTCTGGCTCGAGTCAGTTTAGTGCTTTTAGTTCAGCCACTGGAGTTTGTGCTGGGGATTTTTTCAAAAGAAATGTTATGGATATTGTATTTGCTGGAACCGGAACCGGAGGACAATCACCTGGTTTATGGGTTTCGAACGACGGATTTGTTACGTGGACAAAAAATACAGTCAATGCGAATTTTGTTGCACTAGGATTAACTATTTGGGCAGTAATATGCGAAGATGTTGACAATAATGGATATGTTGATATTATTGCATGTGCTTCAACAGCACCTTATATACGAGTATTTACAAATGCAGTAGGTGCTAATCCGCCAGGAACTTTTGTTTTTGACAGTAATCTGTCGCCAGTTGGACAATGCGAAACCTTAGGCGCTAGTGATATAAATAATGACGGATTTATAGATTTGTTCGTTCCTAGATCATTATCCGGAGCTGCTGGAGGTTCTTTTATTTTTAATACTGCTACTGGATCGTTGTTTGGCGTAAATATCAGACCAAAATTGGCATCTTCTTCTGCATTTTACGCTGTGAATATGAGAGTAGTAGTTTATAACTGGAATGGAACACAAATCTCTTCTGCTAAAGAAACACATGGTACATGGAATTCAGCAGGCACACCATATCATGATTTGCATTTTGGATTGAATAACACAAATCCTGCAACAACACCTATATATGTAACATTAAGGCCAGGATGCAATGCGAATTTGACTACCAGATGGGTTTCTATTTGTCCAACACAATATACTGTTGTAAATTCGTCCCGAACAGCAATTGCTACTTACAATCCGACAGGATTGTCAGGGTTGTGTTGTATGCAAAACGATGCTGTAAATGGTAGTTATTTGGGTTCCACGACAATAAATGTGCTTGCCAATGATATATTATATGGCATTCCACTTAATACTTCTACTTTGGCCGTTTATCCTGCATGCAGTGTGTGCACACCACCTTCATGGGGAACAGTAAATTTAAATGGAACCCAAATTACATTACAACGAGGCAGTGGTACACCTCCTCGAACTGTCACTTTTACGTATTTTGCTTGCCAAAGCGGATTTCCAAACGCAAGTATATGTGGCACAGCTACAGTAACAGTCACTTTTGCTAGGCTTTGCGAAATACAGACACAAGCATGCACATGGCTCGCTGGGAATTGCAGTGTAGGAACATGCAATGTTACAAATGCAGCCGCAGATCCATATGGCTGCATTTATACAGGCAATTTTAATGCAGGCGGCGAATGTAATTGGGGTAACAGATCATGTGCATCAGGATATTGTGCACAATATTTCAACGGTATTACATTCCAAGGGTTTTATTGCAGAGCATATTTGAACCAATCCGCATGTGATATTGGTAGATGTGTTTCTGGAATATGTGATGCATTAAACGAAACAGGAACTCTTCCTACGAATACTCCTACAGGATGCACAGTAACATATGCAAACGGTACTGCTTGCAAAACAAGTTCGTTAAGCACTGGGTCGTCTTGCTATGCAAATGCAACTTGCCAAAATGGAATATGTGTTAAAGCAAATTTTTCGAATACAATATGTCAAACTAGTACAAAACAATGTATTCCAAATACAACATGTCAAGGAAATATAGATATGTATCTCCAAGAGCAGTTTTGGATGAATTGTATTGCACCAATAGGAAGCATTGATCTTTATTCGGATACATTGTATTCTTCAGTGTTGGGAGTACCTACATTTTTAGCAGGAGTCATTGATGATGATATTCTTATTAACAATATTGCCTGGGGACGATATGCTTGGGGTCATATAACATCTCCTGTTTATAATGAGCTTTCTCCATATCAAGGATCAATTACAATATATCGAATATTTAATAATACAGTACCAAGTTATTCCGATCCTGTTAATCGTATTCTTTTAAGCCGTTCTGATCTTCTTACTCCAGATTCTACAAACTGGAATACGACATATTATGATAATTTTTTATTTTGTTTGGGTACTGTTTCATGGCAAAGCAGTACATCAGGCCGTAAATGGCTTGCATGTTTGTCTAGTATAGGAAATCTTACGACTGGAACAGGAACGATTATGTATTTTCCAGCAATGTTAACGATTTATGAAAAACTTGGTAATGGGTCATATGTTTTGAATACACAAATGTCTGTATTGAATGGTAGTATGAGTAGTGGATATAACCCCTGGATTACTACTGGACCATTTTTTCAGCCAATATATACATACAGTCCTGGCAATTTAAGAGCTACAGATGAAAGAATAGTAGCTTCATTGGGAAGTTCAGTTAGCAATGGGTATCCAAGTTGTGTTTTATTTAATTCAGCATTTCCTATATTTACAAATTCAAGCATGACAACATATTGCCAATTTTGGAGCACATGGGTATTCAATTCGACGCTCAATAAATGGAGACAAGATAGAACATACAATGATACCGGAAATTGTATATCTCCCGCAAATAATCTCACGAATTGTGCTCCACAACCACTTGTAGAAACTGTTAATGCATGGACAAGAAGTAATACTGTAATCAATGCTCCATTGATTACTATGTATCGTGATATAGTAGTGCAAATTGATTTTCATTATTCATTGCGTTCTGCAACAGTTTTTAATATGACTGGTACTCCTACAGCCATACAAAGAATATGGTTAAGTGCATCTGGGTTTGGTATCGGTCATATGTGTCATTCAGCTAGCGGGTTATTGGCAGTTGCAGTATATAGAGTAAATGCCACGGCAAGTTTAGCTCCTACCGAATGCCCACTCGGTTTGGTTATTTGTTATAAAATATACCAATGGGATAATACCACATCACAATATAATTTTATTGGTTATGGAGTTACTTTGGTTTCCTCAATTAATTTTACTCCTGGTATATCCATGTGCCAAATAACAGATACAAGAATTTTTAGTATGTTTCCATCACCATTAAGTACAAATATTGGCGTAGCACATTTTCTAAGACAAACCCCTCTTTCGGGAAATATAATCTATTCTGATTTTGGTATTAATTTAAGTGTAGGCGCATTTACTTCTGCTGGTGCGAATCCTAGACAAGTTGGGGCATATATGCCAGTGTTATTTAGTGGATATAATTTAGCATTTTATAATCAATATGCAATTGTTGGCGCAGGATATGGCCCGACTGGAAGTGACCCTAAAACTATGGCAGGAACAGCTTATTGTTTAGATTATTATGATGGCTGCACAAGAGGATGTGGAAATATAGCTACATATGATGCATATACATATACAGTATCTAATCCTGTAACTTGTACTGATGTTACACAAGTAGGATTGCCTTCTGGTTCAGTAGGATATTGTGCTCAGTCAGGAAGATGTATATATAATGATTGTCGGTTTGCAACTAAAATCAATTCGGCAACTTATAATCAAGGATGTATTACAACTAATGACTGTGATGCATGTTTTGGATTCTTTTTAAATTATCAAATCGCAAATACTACATGTGGATTATATTCTGATTGTGCTTCAAGAAGATGTAATGCTACTGGTTCATGTGTTATTACTACAACGAATACAACTGCATGTGGTGGTAGTACACAATGCTTGACAGGGAATACATGTGTTGGATGGGAAAATATCAATGGAACAACTTTTGATCAACCCGTTGGTGTGATAAAGTGTCCGGATGTAAAAAACAATACCGCTTCCAGATCACTACAAGAACAACATTGGGTGACACATTTGTTGATGGGTAGTTATATTGTATGGGCAAATATACAATTCAATGCAAGTTCTCGTCAGCAAGGAGAAATTGCCATATACAATCAAATAAGCACATATCCGCCATCATATAGTTTTGTTCAATCCATTTATACTGGCGGACCTCCGTTCCAGTATAACGATTTTGCAAATTCAAATGCTATAGCAGGAGGGCTTATATCTGGCACATATACTTTTACTGCTTTTGCAAATGTAGGGATATTCACACCAAGGCCTACAAATTGTACGTTTGTATTGGAAGATTTTGCGTTAAATACCACTCAAGGAAGATTTCTTTCACTGGGACCTGTAACACCAAGTTCGTCCTGGACTTGTCATACAAACGTTTCTCAACCTTGTACAATTATGGGACATTCGTTTAACAATCAGAACAGAACTGCTCAATTGATTGCATGCACAGTAAACAATTCTACTACCTGGTTTTTCCAAGTTAGACAGTTTAGTGGCAGTGCATGGAGTCTTGTGTATACAAGTCCTTCATTCAATTTTATAAATGGAACACAAGCCATAACAGGATTTGTATTTGATAGGAATTATGTTATTATTACTTCGGTCATACCCCCTGCTAGTCGTAGTCAAGTTTTAATGTATAGTTATAATGCAACCACTGGAGGCTATAATTTTACATCGTCACGAAATTATACATTTGTTGTATCTGGGGGAATACAATATGGATTTGTACAAGGACATCCTGGAGCATGTATGTTTGGAGTTACTATAACAGGATTTGGATCATTTTATCAGCATATGGGACCAATCAATTCTCCGTTTTTATATGGAGCAAACCCTATAACTTTTATGCAGGATTTTTTTACTACTGCTGGAGTGATTTCGGGTTTTCCTACATATTATCAAATACCAAGCACAGTATATCCATTGACTTCAAGTTTGAGTCAGAGCTGGTCTTGTGGAGTAGCAGCACCTGGTTTTATAATAGGTGAAACCCTTGCAGATCGTAGTGGATATGTAGCTTCATATACTTTGAGTGTCTCTGGATTTCCCACATATTCTACAAGCTTTGGAGTGAATACATATGCAAATGCTTCGTATAATGAACCTAATATAGGAGTACAAATTGGCATCAACGGCCAGGCCGGATTTGCATATGTAACACAGACATTTGTTGGAAATGCAACATATCCAGCATCTACTTCATTGAGTGATAAAGTTGTAATATATGCTATTACCACAAACGCAACAAATGGTTGTAGCGCCACTTATTCTACTGGGCCATGCAATGCAAATATTACTGGAATCACACAAAGTGTTTGTGATACAGGATTTTGTCTTGCTCCGTATGACAATACAAATATTACAAATGCTACTGCTTGTTCATCGTATCTTAATTTTTGTTCTCCTCTTGCTCAAGTCAGTACTTGTTATGGGTGTGAATATAATGTAACCAGAGTGAATTTTACAAGAGGGCCTTCTTTTGATGGATTTTGCCAAACAATTATATGTGTGAATGGAGTGCCTAGTTTTGGAGCATTGAACAATAGTGCATGTCCGAATGCAACAACATGTAGACCTGGAACATGTAGCCCCACAAATCCAGCGGCAGATGCATTTGGGTGCATATATTCAAATGCAGCAAATGGTACAACATGTACGACTGGTACACAACCTTTATGTGTGGTAGAACAATGTTCTGCAGGAAATTGTACAGTTGCATCATACAATAACACATATTGTGCACCTGCAATACAAATTCCATGCACCCCTACTTCTATATGCAATCCTAATAATGCTACAAATGTTACAACTGGATGCCAAGACATATATGCTACAAATGGAACTTCTTGTACTACAGGCACACAGCCTCTATGTGTTGTAGAACAATGTTCTGCTGGAAATTGTACAGTGGCTTCATTCAATAATAGTTTTTGTTCCAATAGGATAAATCCTCCTTGTGTAACAAATTCTATATGCTCTCCAAACAATGCAACAAATGCTACTTCTGGATGTGCAGATACAAGGGCGGCTAATGGAACAACTTGTAGTACAGGCACACAGCCAACTTGTGTGGTGGAACAGTGTTTTATTGGAAATTGCACAGTAGCTTCATACAATGATAGTGTTTGTACTCCAAACATTAATCCTCCATGTATAACAAATTCGATATGTTCTCCAAACAATGCAACAAACGCCACTTCAGGTTGTTCAGATACTAGAGCTGCAAATGGTACAACGTGTAGTACAGGGACACAACCTTTATGTGTTGTAGAACAATGTTTTATAGGAAATTGCACTGTAGCATCATTCAACAATTCGGTTTGCACTCCAAGAATTAATCCTCCTTGTGTAACAAATTCTATATGTTCTCCAAATAATGCGACAAATGCTACTTCTGGCTGTTCAGATACTAGAGCTGCAAATGGAACAACTTGCACTACAGGCACACAACCTACTTGTGTTGTAGAACAATGCTCTCTCGGGAATTGTACTGTTGCATTATACAATGATACTGTTTGTACTCCAAACATAAATCCTCCTTGTATAACAAATTCTATATGTTCTCCAAACAATGCGACGAATGCTACTTCTGGTTGTGCAGATACAAGGGCATCAAATGGTACAAGTTGCACAACAGGAACACAACCTTTATGCGTGGTAGAACAATGTTTTATTGGAAATTGTTCAGTGGCTTTGTACAATGATACTGTTTGTGCATCAAACATCAATCCTCCTTGTGTAACAAATTCTATATGTTCTCCAAATAATGCCACAAATGCAACTTCTGGTTGTGCAGATACAAGGGCAGCGAATGGAACGGCTTGTAGCACTGGAACACAACCTTTATGTGTTGTAGAACAATGTTTTATTGGAAATTGTTCAGTATCTTCATACAATAATACCGTTTGTGCACCAAACATCAATCCTCCTTGTGTAACAAATTCGATTTGCTCTCCAAACAATGCCACGAACGCCACATCTGGATGTGCAGATACAAGGGCAACAAATGGCACAACTTGTACAACAGGAACACAACCTTTATGTGTTGTAGAACAATGTTTTACTGGAAACTGTTCTGTGGCGTCATTCAACAATACAGTATGTGCTCCTAACATAAATCCTCCTTGTATTACAAACTCTATATGTTCTCCAAATAATGCAACAAATGTTACTTCTGGATGTGCAGATACTAGAGCTGCAAATGGTACAACTTGTACGACAGGCACTCAGCCTTTATGTGTTGTAGAACAATGTTTTATTGGAAATTGTTCAGTGGCTTCTTATAATGATACTGTTTGTGCTCCAAACATTAATCCTCCATGCACACCAAATTCTATATGTAGTCCTAATAATGCAACAAATGTGACAAGTGGATGTGCAAACACATATGCAAACAATGGTACATATTGTAATGGAACGTTGGGACAATGTGATCAATCGTATTGTAATGGCACAGGAACCTGCATACAAAATACCAATATAACAAAATGCAATGACTATATTAATTATAGTTGTGTTGTTCCGATATGCAATGCGAATGGCACATGCACATATATATTCAATAGTACATATTGTTTGGCATTGATAAATACGACTTGTACAATTAATGCAACCTGTTCTCCGGGAGGGCCTGGCAATGTGACTAATACCGGATGTGTTTTTACATATAAAGCAGCAAATTCGTCATGCAATACCACAGGAAATCAATGTGATCAATCATATTGTGATGGATATGATAGTTGTATACCATCTGCAAATGTAACAAAATGCAATGACTATGCTAATGCTGCATGTGTAGTACCTACATGCAATGCAAACAACTTTACTTGTTCGTATGCGTTTAATGACACATATTGCAGCCAATATATAATAAGTAGTTGTGTTAATACTTCTGTTTGTAGTCCAAATATTACAAATGGCCCTGCAGGATCCGGATGTTATTTAACTTATCAACCAGTGAATACTACTTGTAATACTACAGGAAATCAATGTGATCAATCGTATTGTAACGGAACGAATACTTGCATACCTGCTACGAATGTAACTAAATGCAACGATTATCCAAATGCAGCATGTGTAGTGCCTACTTGTCAAACAAATGGAACGTGTACTTACCTATTTAACGATACTTATTGTAGTCAATATATAATAAGTAGCTGTGTCAATAGTTCTGTTTGCAATCCAAACATCACAAACGGGCCTGCTGGTTCAGGTTGTTATTTAACATATCAGCCAGTTAATACAACATGCAATACAACAGGAAATCAGTGTGACGCTTCTTATTGCAATGGGACAAATACCTGTATACCGAATACCAACATTACAAAATGCAATGACTATCCAAATGCAGTTTGTGTGGTACCAACTTGTCATCCAAACGGAACTTGCACATATTTCCTTAACGATACATATTGTGCACAATATATAATAAGCAGTTGTGTAAACACCTCTGTTTGTAACCCAAATATTACTAACGGACCTGCTGGTTCTGGATGCTATTTGACATATCAACCAGTTAATACACCTTGTAATACGACCGGAAATCAATGTGATGCTTCGTATTGCAATGGAACAAACACTTGTATAGCAAATACAAACGTTACAAAATGCAATGACTATCCCGATGCAGCATGTTCAATTCCTACTTGTTTTTCGAACGGTACTTGCACCTATTTTTTTAATAGTACATACTGTCAACAATTTGTCACAAATAGTTGCATAATTAATGCAACTTGTGATCCTCCATTGGCAAATTTGAATGGAACGGGATGTTTATTGGGATATGAACCATTTGATACAAGATGCAACACCACAGGGTTTACTTGTGACGATTCTTATTGTAATGGAAACGGAACATGTATTAGTGCAGTGAACACGACATTATGTGACCAATACTTGAATTATACTTGCGTAGTATCAGAATGCTTGGCTAATGGCACATGCACCTATACTTTCAATGATACTAATTGTGCATATCTCGCCATTTCGAGTTGTGTTACAAATTACACATGCAATCCTGCATTGGAGAACGTTAACGGCACTGGTTGTTTCTTAACATATGCACCAGTCAATACTAGTTGTAATACAACTGGTGGTCAATGTGATCAGTCATATTGTAATGGCACAAACACATGTGTTCCAGTAGGAAATATTACAAAATGTAATGACTATCCGAATGCAACATGTGTAATTCCTACATGCAACTCAAATAATTTTACATGCTCGTATTTTTTCAATGATAGTTATTGTTCACAATATATCATTAGCACATGTGTGAACAGTTCTGTTTGTAGTCCTAATATTACAAATGGACCATTTGCATCAGGTTGCTACTTAACATATCAACCAGTGAACACTCCATGTAATACGACAGGAAACCAATGTGATGCTTCGTATTGTAATGGCACCAATACCTGCATTCCTTCTACAAACGTTACAAAATGCAACGATTATCCCAATGCAACATGTGTTGTTCCAACTTGTCATGCAAATGGAACATGTACTTATTTCTTTAACGATACATATTGTAGTTCCTTTGTGAATAGTTCTTGTGTCATAAATGCCACATGCAATCCCGGGTCTGCAAACGATGGAATAGGAGCAGGTTGCTTTATAGTATATCAGCCAAACGGGACTGTTTGTACGTTATTGGGATTAGGCAATGGAACTACTTGCGAAGATTCTACATGCGACGGTCAGGGTCACTGTATATTTGGAGTGAATGCGACTGAGTGTAACACATATGCAAATTATAGTTGTGTGACTCCATTATGTTTAATGAATGGAACATGTTCATACTTATTCAACGACACATATTGTACGAATTTGATTAATTCCACATGCACATATAATGCAACTTGTTCTCCTTCAGGACCTGGTAATGTCACAAGTACAGGATGTGTTTTTAACTACAAGCCAGTCAATACTTCTTGTAATACTACCGGAAATCAATGTGATTCATCATACTGTGATGGATATGACACATGTGTAGCATCTACAAATGTAACAAAATGCAATGATTATACAAATGCATTGTGTGTAGTTCCAACTTGTCATACAAACGGAACATGTACATACTTTTTGAATGATTCATATTGTTCACAGTACATAATATCGTCATGTGTAATTACTTCTGTCTGCAATCCAAATATTACAAACGGTCCGGCCGGTTCTGGTTGTTTTTTGACTTATCAACCAGTCAATACTTCTTGTAATACAACAGGAGGCCAATGCGATCAATCATATTGCAATGGCACAAACACTTGCATTCCTACAACAAATGTAACTAAATGTAATGGGTATCCGAATGCATCATGTGTTTTACCGATTTGCAATTCTACGACTTTTGAATGCTCATATTTATTTAACGACACTTATTGTAGTCAGTTTGTGATAAGTTCTTGTGTCAATAGTTCTGTTTGTTATCCAAATACGACAAATGGTCCTGCAGACTCTGGTTGCTTTTTGACATATGAACCATTGAACACACCTTGTAATACAACTGGAAACCAATGTGATGCATCTTATTGTAACGGAACAAATACCTGCATACCATCAACAAATGTTACAAAATGCAATGATTATCCTAATGCAACATGTGTAGAACCGACCTGTTTCGCAAACGGCACCTGTTCTTATTTCTTCAATGATACTTATTGTGGACAATTCATAATAAGTTCATGTGTCAATACTTCTGTTTGCAATCCTAATATTACAAACGGTCCTGCTGGCTCAGGATGCTATTTGACATATCAGCCAGTAAACACAACTTGCAACACAACTGGAAATCAATGCGATCAATCATATTGTAATGGCACAAACACTTGCATTCCTGCAACGAATGTAACAAAATGCAATGATTATCCTAATGCAATTTGTGCAGTACCAACCTGTCATCCAAATGGAACATGCACCTATTTCCTAAATGATACATATTGTTCGCAATATATAATAAGCAGTTGTGTCAATACTTCTGTGTGCAATCCTAATATTACAAACGGCCCTGCTGGTTCAGGATGCTATTTGACATATCAGCCTTTGAATACTCCTTGTAACACTACTGGCA
>CAZQAU010000002.1:112828-129526 GCA_964591375.1 uncultured Gammaproteobacteria bacterium | reverse complement strand
TGGAGCGGGCGAAGGGAATTGAACCCTCTGTCTTCTCCTTGGCAAGGAGACATTTTACCGGTAAACTACGCCCGCATAAGATGCTATTTTAACATGTTTTGCACATCTTTACTAGAGAAATAATACCATTTAAGGCAGGTACTTGACAACGGATCTGGTATTAGATAACCTAGAGATTAAGCATTTTATGGAACTTCTATTTACTATATATCTTGGGATTATCATCTACGCGTTAATTCGGATTATCGCACAAGGTTTTTATATTGTAGAGCAAAACGAAAGAGCCGTTAAAACAGTCTTCGGAAAAGCTCAACGAGTAGAAGGACAGACAACCCTAGATATTCCTGAATTTGCCCAAAATTTGCGTGAAGATGAAAAAGATCGTTATAAATTTCCTCAACTTCAGGTGCTACCTCCTGGCGGACCTTATTTCAAATTTCCCTGGGAACGAATTCATAAAGTATCAATTGCCACACAACTTATTGATATTGCCTACGATCCTGAAAATCCATACGCAAACGACAACAACACAGCACTGGAAGCAGTTACAAAAGATCAATTAAACATTAAATTAAAAGGTCAACTGAGATATACTATTTCAGAAAAAAATTTATATGCGTATTTATTTGGAGTCACTGCTCCGATCGCTCATGTCATGGGTTATTTCATTTCCATTCTTCGTGAACGAATTGCTAACTTTGAGGCACCGGTAAAAGACGGTCCACAGACATCTCTTTCAGCCTCATTAGGTACTTCTATCAACGATCTGCGGAAAAACTTGGGACAGTTCAATACATACATGGAAGAAGAATGTAAATCATCAGCAGCCCGCTATGGAATTGCTCTTGATGCGGCTCTTATTACAGCCCTTGAGCCTCCCGCAGATGTTGAGTCTGCATTGGCGGCTATAAACACAGCTCATAATCATGTTTCCTCGAAAATCAGCTTAGCTCAGGCTTCGGCAGATCAGAAGATTGTGCAATCACATACTTCAGTGCAAATTGAAACTCTTAAAGCTCAGGCCGAAGTTCAAATGCTTGAACAAATGGCAACTCAATTGACTTTAATTAAAAAGAGCGGGAAATCAACTTTGCCCGCATATTTGCGTAATGTACGGCTGGCATTATTATCAAAAGCGAAACGTGTTTTTATAGAAACAAAAAATGATTAATTTACCTTTTATTTTTATTGTCGTTTTAATCTGTTTTGTCGCAGAACGTTTACTATTTGCGTTAGCTAGAATTTTTGGTTTTTTTGTCATTGTACAGGAGCGGGAAGCACGAGTATATGTACTTTTCGGCGAGATAATCGGATCAATAGACAAACCAGGTCTACATTTTTTATGGCCCAAACTCGGATGGAAAGCAATAATAGTTAATATTTTTGGACAGACATATAAGCGCAGTTTGAGTCTAGATCAGCAGTATTTACGGAGCATACCCGTAAATTCTGAAGAAGGAACGCCCATGGGGATTGGTGTTTGGTATGAAATGTTTATTTCCGATCCCGTTGCGCATATCTTCAAAAATGTAGATCCTCAAGGATCCTTAACTGCGAATGTGAAAAATGCAACCATTAAGTCGTTAAGTAACCTGCCTTTGGCCGAGATGTTGGAAAATCGTCATCAAATGTCTCGGGTGGTGCGCAGCGAAGTGTCGTCTGAGTCTGCTGATTGGGGATACAAACTAGGTTCAGTATATATTCGTAAAGTACATTTCCGCGATAATGCTATGATCAAACAGATCGAAGAAAAAGTTGTTAATCAACTGCGCCAGGTGACGTCTGCAATTGAGCAGGATGGATTAAACCAGGTAAATGTCATTACCAGTAAAGCAGAGCAACAGGCTTCGATAGAATTTGCAAAAGCAGCAGCAGTTCGTCCGCAGATCGTAGGTGCAGCTCTGGAACAGATATCCAAAGATCCAGAAATTTTAAATGTAATGTTTGAAATTCTCGAGTATCAAAAAGTAACTGAAGGACAAAATGATCTGACAATTTTACCTAAAACTTCACAAAATAGTATGATAACTCCTTTGATGGCCGCGGATCAAAAATAACATTTGATACAATACCTTCATGATCAAAACTGTATCTAAAAAAACTGTTTATAAAGATGCCTGGATGTCAGTTCGTCAGGACGAGATAATTTTTCCTAATGGAAAAAACGGCACCTATGGTGTAATTGATCGGAATGATGGTGCATTTGTAATAATATATACCCCTGAACATCAAATATTACTCTTAAAACAATATCGTTATCCAATCGATAATTTTGACTGGGGATTACCAGGAGGTGGAATCAATGGTGCAGAATCTCCGAAAGAAGCTGCCAAACGTGAAGTTCGTGAAGAAGTGGGAATTGAAGTTTCTTCTTTGGATGAGCTAGGATTTTTTTATGCGTTAAGCAGTTGTTCTACAGAAAAAATTTATGTCTTTCTTGCGGAAGTCTCCGTTATAGTGCCGAAGTTGCAAGGCCAGTATGATGAACAGATGGTGGAAACGAAGATTGTTGCTATCAACGAAGCATTGAATATGATTGATTCACACGTAATTACCGATCCAGTTACCGTATCATCAATACAAATGTTAGCGCGCAAATTGGCAAACACCTCATGATTATTTTATGAAAAAACTACGAATAAAATCTAAAATCTTTGTTACAAGATAATTTAGAAAATTTTGTTTCTGAATCACTGGGGTTGGTGTGATTTTTGCACTAGTGACACTTACAATCACATCGTGTGAAATATTTTTTTCATCTACGACACGCAGCAGAGGAAAAAATGTGCTTTCCCCGACTCCTATAAAGGTATGTTCGACTATTTTATCTTTACTCCTTTTATCATCCCCAAATTCCCAGAAATACCTTAAGTTATTACCAATAGAGGATGAAGCATCAAAAGATACCGGCTTACCTAATTCAATATGCTGTGGAGCTTTATAGCTGTTTACGAAACTCCCATTTATTTTTATCTGGGCAACAGGTGGCTGATAATCTTCAGACGAAACAATATTAATCTGAACAGTATCGACAGTTCTGAAGGGCTGTTTATTGTTATCCCGAGCTTGGAGAATAACAAAATAACTGCCTTCAATGGCAAACTTATGTGTTACTCCCACGCCTTCCGTAACTGAAGTGTTATCCTGAAAATCCCAGCGGAATTCTGCAGGTCTGTTTTCGGGAGTAAAATAGTTTTTTTGATCGATGGTAAATGTTATAGGTGTATTTGTAAGGTAAAAATTTTCGGGTGCAAGATCAGTCGCTATCAGGAATCCGGGTTGATGAGCCAATGCATGAACGGCATTTAATACTGTTAATTTACCATTTACAGCAATATAAGAGGGTCCATTTTCATGTGCATATGTTTTAGTAACAAGTAAACAGAAGATAACTACAATGAGTAGATTTAATAATTTATGAGCAATTTCGTGCATACTATCAGTGCCGAGGGTCAGAGTCGAACTGACATCTGAGGTTTTTCAGACCACCGCCGTGACCACCTTGGCTACCTCGGCAAAATCTTATTGAACTATTATACCTGTCCTATGCCAACTACTCAAGTTATTTTATAGATAGGGTAACTTCAATTATATGTATTCGTGATATAATGATATTCCTCATCTTTTCAGCAAATAGTTACGCAAAATGTAATAGTATCATATCAGACACATGAAAAAACAGAAAATTAGAACAAATATCAATACTTGGGTAGATACCATTTCAGCACGATTAGAAGATAATAAGATATTAAAGCCTCCTAATAAAATTGTTTCTTATGCTGTAGCCATAATAAGTAGTCTGATTGTACTGGGAATAAAATATCAGTTTAATATTGGTGTTCAAGCGCCATATTTGTTATTCCTACCAGCTGTAATGTTTAGTGCTTTTTACGGCGGTTTAGGAGCAGGGTTATTGGCAAGCATACTAACTACTCTGTTTGCAAACATATTTTTTCTTCCTCCATATTACCGAGTTAATATAATCAATAATGAGATTTTATTACTGGTAACATATTTTATACAGGCAGTAATTCTCACCATTGTTATTGATAGACAAAAACGAGTCTGGGAAGAAGTATATAAACAAAGGGAATGGTTTTTAGTTACTTTAGAAAGTATTGGCGATGCAGTTATTGCTACTGACATTACAGGTCGAATCGTATACATGAATGAAGTAGCTCAGAATATTACTGGTTGGAAACGACGTGAAGCTCAAGGTAAAAAATTGGCCAAAATATTCAATATCATTAACGAACAGACACGCACATCGATAGAAAACCCAGTTGATAAAGTTTTGGAAGACGGCAAAATGGTTGTTCTGGCTAAACATACACTGCTTATTACAAAACAAGGAAACTATGTGCCTGTAGATGATAGCGCAGCTCCAATACGCGATCGTGACAACCAAATAGTCGGTGTTATTATGGTATTTCGTGATGTTACAGAAAAAAAGAAACAGGATGCCGCTAATGATTTTATGACGGAAGCTAGTAAGTTATTATCTTCTTCGTTAGATTATGAAACCTCATTGAAATCTATAGCACAAAGCGCTGTGCCTCAGATTGCCGATTGGTGCATGATCCATTTACTTGATGAAAAAGGTGTGGCACAGATGGTAACAATAACGCATACAGATTCTAAAAAAATTCGCTGGGTGAAAAAATTACAAAAAGATTATCCTTATAATTTTGATAGTAGAAGTGGGGTTCAAAATGTAATTCATACAGCAAAACCTCAGTTTCATCCTGTTATTACAGACTTTATATTAAAAAAAGGCACACGTGACAGTACACACTTTAAATTATTGAAAAAGATGGAACTTCAGTCTATGATGATTGTTCCAATTATTCTTCAAAATAAAGGTGTTGGTGCCATTACCTTTATATCTGCTGAATCCAAAAAACGTTATGACGAAGCCGATCTGAAAATGGCGGAAGAACTGGCTGCCCGCGCTTCGTTGGCAATCGAAAATTCCCATTTGTATAAGTCTGCACAGGAGGAAAGAAAACGATTGCAGGAATTAGTAGCAAATGTTCCCGGTGTAGTATGGGAATCTTGGGGAGAACCAGATGAAAAAAATCAACGTATAAATTTTGTAAGTGATTATGTAGAAACAATGTTAGGATATACCGTTGAAGAATGGTTGAATACTCCAAATTTCTGGCTTACAATTGTTCATCCTGAAGATAAAGAAAAAGCCGCAGCTGAAGCATCTAGAACTTATACATCAGGTCGTATCGGCGTAAATAGATTTCGATGGATTGCGAAAGATGGAAGAATTTTGTGGGTAGAAACGCAATCGTTTGTCTTTAAGGATCAGCATGGAAAACCTTTAGGTATGCGTGGAGTAACAATGAATATTACAGAACGGGTTGAAATGGAACGTAGAAAAGATGAGTTTATTGGTATGGCAAGCCATGAATTAAAGACGCCTGTTACTTCACTGAAGGTATATGCCCAGCTTATGCAAAAACAATTAGGTAATCAGGTAAATCTGCCTATGTATTCTTTTGTATCAAAGATGAATAATCAGATAGACAGATTAACAAAATTAATTAATGATTTATTAAATTTATCTCGTATACAGGCAGGAAAACTAAAATTTCATCAGGAATCATTTGATATCAATATTTTGATTAAAGATACAGCGGAAAATATTCAATCAGCATATAACAGCCATACAATTGAGATTCAAGGTAATATACCGAATAACGTTTACGCTGATCATGATCGTATTGAACAAGTCGTGATTAATCTATTAACAAACGCAGTACGGTATTCTCCTCAGTCGAAAAAGATAATTGTTACTTTAAATTCATATGTAAATGAAATCAAAATAGGTGTGCAGGATTTTGGTATTGGCATAGCTAAGGAATATCAAAACAGAATTTTCGATCGATTTTATCAGGTTTCATCTTCAAACTCCCATCCCACATCTGGATTAGGGATCGGTCTTTATATTACCAATGAAATTGTGAAACGTCATTCAGGAAGGTTATGGGTGGAAAGTGAAGTAGGTAAAGGATCTGTTTTTTATTTTACATTGCCTGTAACAAAAAAAATATCAGATGATTAATCCATTTAACGGACAATTTTTTTCATGAGAATTGAGATGAGTTCTAGTATGTGCTTTACGGACTGCTTCATATTCATCACGAATGAAATTATCTTCTCCAATCTCCAGAAATTCAGGAGTTTTTTTAATGACATTTAAAATATGGGTTTTCATTTGTGCAACAATAAATATTTTATTTTCCTCGTTAAATCTTTTAGCAATAAGTCCTAGTATTTCAATACCTGAAAAATCTATGTAATTAATACCATCTGCGAGCAAAACAACTCCTTTGGTTGTTTGGGTCTGAATTATTCGATTCAACCTGTCTTCCAGATAGCCGGCGTTGGCAAAGAATAAAGAGCCATCAAATCGTAATATTGACAAAGATTTACACGGTCTAAGTCGATATAGTTTAATATCATGAAGAATGTTATTTTCATCTGCTGATAGCTCAATAATACGTGGTCGTGTGCGTGTATAAATATAATAGATTGCAGAAATTAAAATACCTAATATAATTCCTTTATCCAGGTGTGGTGCATAGAATAGAGTGGCGGCAAAAGTGACAATAGCTGTTATTCCATCATTACGGTTTGTCCTCCAGGCGGCTTTTACTTTTTCGAAATTTATCAAACCCAGAACAGAACTTATAATGATGATGGCTAGTACTGGTTGGGGTAAATGGTATAAAAGAGGAGTTAAAAAAAGTAGTGTTAATAATACAAATATCGCCGTAAATACACTGGAAAAAACAGTTTTAGCACCAGCATTAAAATTAACAGCTGTTCTTGAAAAAGAGCCTGCGACTGGGTAGCTTTGGCTAAAAGCACCGACAATATTAGCAAGGCCTTGACCAACTAATTCGCGATTTGGATCGATTCGATCACCGACTTTAATGGCAAGAGAGCGTGCAACGGCTATTGATTCCATAAATCCTAAAATAGCAATGATTAATGCAGCATTAAACAATGTTGGAAGCGAAGAAACAGCAATAGATGGAACTGAAAGCGTAGGTAAACCTGCCGGTATTTTTCCTACAACACTACTTCCCGTTGTAATTATAATTTTTTCTGGATTTATTGGTCCCTCACCAATATGAATTTTCCAGATATCATTGTGGGTATACCATAAGGGGGCATTGTTTGCTTCGTAATAGTATGTTTTATCATTATTTGCTCCGGTGCTTAATTCCGCTGAATGAATCAAATTGCGATAAGATTGTATCTGATGTTCCAATTCCTTGTATTCAAATTCTATTTTTGAAATACGATTTTCCAGCTCGAGTAAGGGAAGTCCATAGGTTTTATTTGTTTGTAAATCTTTTCTAGCTTTAATTAATAAATTTTTTTCTCCGATTTTTTTTTGTGCTGTAGTAAGCAATTCGTTATAAGATTTTATAGACTCGTTCAGTTCGACCGAAATAATCATCGGAGAAGTTATGACTAATTTTTGTTCGTAACCGATCCAGTAAGACAAAATAGTACAAACAACTACCGCGACTAGTATCGCAGGGATCTTTGGTGCAAACTTTTTTAATACATAAATAACCGTAAATGCGAGAAGTGCCATACCCACAGATAGCCAGTGAACATACTTAGTAATACTTAAAAAAAAGTGATACATTGTTTCATAATGATGTTCATATGTATCTACAGATACTCCAAAAACTTTAGGTAGCTGAGATGTAGCAATAATAAGTGCTGCTGCATTGGTAAAACCTATAATGACCGGATGCGAGATGAAGTTTACGATCACTCCCAGTTTTAATGTTCCCAAAATAAATTGTATAAGTCCCACTAAAAGTGATAATAAAATCGCATAAGCAATAAGTTCAGATTTATTGGTAACTGAAAGCGAACCTAAGACACTACTTGTTATCAGTGAAACCATCGCTACCGGACCAGTAGCGAGGAATCTGCTGGATCCAAACAGTGCTCCCACTACAAGAGGCAAAAAAGAGGCATATAATCCATAGTGTGCGGGCAAACCAGCTAATTGAGCGTAAGCGAGAGATTGTGGAATTAGTATGAGTGCTACACTTATTCCTGCAATCAGATCGAGTGCAAGTGTTTGTCTATTAAAAAGTTTTTTATTAAGCACCTTTTTCTGCAAAAAATTGCCTGTGCTTTTTATCTTATTAATCATCTTTATTACTATTATATGCATTAAAATCCCATTTTGTTATGCATATTAAATATGTATTAATAGATTGGTTGTTGATTTAGTATACCAACATACAATAGAAGATTATATTAGGAAGGGTGGATCAGGAAGGAATCGAACCTTCTCCTGTACTTTATAAGAGTACCGTTCTACCATTGAACTACAGATCCTACTAACTGATTTGTAGTATATCAAATTTACCAAAAAAAACCACGTACATCTACTGTACGTGGTAAACTTCTTAAAGTTTATTTGAAATTTAGTATCCCATTCCCATACCGCCCATTCCACCCATGCCTCCCATACCTGGCATTCCGCCACCATCACCCGCAGGTGTTTCTTTCTTTTCAGGCAGATCGGTAATAAGCGCTTCGGTTGTTAAGATCATCATGGCTACTGAAGTAGCGTTCTCGAGTGCTGATCGGACTACTTTGGCAGGATCAATGATTCCTCGTTTTATCATAGAACCATATTCCAAGGTTACAGCATCAAATCCAAAATCAACATCCTTGGATTTCTCGATTTCACTTAAGACTCTTCCTGGGTCCATACCGCTGTTTAAAGCTAGCATTTTAATTGGTTCACCTAAAGCCTGGTAGACAATATCGACACCAGTTTTTTCTTCATCGAGTGTCAGTGCCTTTTTAACGGCAGCAAGAGATTTGCGTGCGTGAAGGAAGGTTGTTCCACCACCAGCAACAATACCTTCTTCCAGAGCCGCTTTTGTAGCTGCAACAGCATCGTTAACACGTTCCTTCTTCTCTTTCATCTCAACTTCGGTTGCTGCTCCAACATGGATTACCATGACACCACCGGAGAGTTTAGCTAAACGTTCCATCAGTTTTTCTTTGTCGAATTCTGATGTGCTGGCATCAATTTCACGTTTAATTTGAGCGACTCGAGCTTTGAGCAATGATTTTTCGCCCTTTCCACCGATGATTCGTGTATTTTCTTTATCAGACCATACTTTATCAGCACGTCCAAGATCAGATACTTCTACACCTTCAAGTTTTTTACCTAAATCTTCGGTAATAACAGTTCCACCTGTTAAAACGGCTAAATCTTCAAGCATAGCTTTTCGTCTATCTCCAAAACCAGGTGCTTTGACTACTAAAGATTTAAATGTACCTTTAAGATTATTTACAACTAAAGTTGCAAGAGCTTCACCTTCTACATCGTCGGCGATGATGACTAAATTCTTAGAGACTTTTACAAATTTTTCCAGAAATGGAAGTAATTCGGAAATAGAAGTGATTTTTTTATCAGTAATCAAGATATATGCATCATTGATTTCAGCTTCCATTTTATCTGGATTAGTCACCATATATGCAGAAGCATAACCGCGATCAAATTCCATACCTTCTTTGTGCTCAGTTTCCATCTGAAGTCCTTTACCTTCTTCAACAGTAACAACACCATCTTTGCCGACTTTCAGAATGGCATCAGCAATTAGCTTTCCGATCTGCGGATCAGCGGCAGAAATGGTTGCTATCTGAGTTACTTTAACAGAGTCATTGGCAGGAATTTTAAGTGCCATTTTATTCTGGATCTGATTAATAACTTCCTCGACTGCTTTTTCAATGCCTCGTTTCATGATCATAGGATTTGCACCAGCGGTAATGTTACGAAGTCCTGCATTAACAATAGCTTGAGTTAACAATGTTGAAGTTGTTGTCCCATCACCGGCGACATCATTAGTTTTTGAGGCGGCTTCTTTAACAAGCTGAGCACCCATGTTCATAAATGGATCTTCTAACTCTATTTCTTTTGCAACAGTAACACCGTCATGAACTACAGTAGGTGCACCCCATTTGCGATCAAGAGCGACATTTCGTCCTCGTGGACCTAGAGTAGTAACGACTGCTTTGGCGAGAATATTAACGCCTTGGGCTAATTTTTGTCTTGCATCATCTGAGAATTTGATTTGTTTTGCCATAGAATTTGTTTATAAATAGTAATTTGTAATTGCTAATTAGTTGATAACAGCCATGATATCTTTTTGTTCGATAATCAACCATTCTTCATTTTCTACTTTCACTTCATTGCCACCCCATTTTTTGTACAGAACTTTTTGCCCTACTTTAACAACCATAGGAACTGCTTTTCCTTGTTCGTTGGTTGTGCCTGGACCGATAGCCATTACTTCCCCAAACTGAGGTTTTTCTTTTACGGTATCTGGTAAGACGATGCCTGAAGCTGTCGTTTGATTCATTTGTAACGGTCGAACTAATACATTATCGAAGAGAGGTTGAATATTTGCTTTTTTTGCCATAGACTTTTTATATAACTTAAAAAATTTATAATTTAATGATTATATTTTATACCCTACAGGGGTATGTTTGTCAAGTGGATTATTAGTCTGCTAATATTATGGATAATCAAAGTGGTTTGTCAGAGGTAGAACGATTAAAAACGAAGTTGCAGGGAGCAGTTGTGCCTGCCAATTTGAAGGAAAAAGCACAACAGCAAATCGAAAGAATAATGATGGCTCTGAAATATGGCGGAAATCTTAGCCAGCTTGATGTTACAGAAAAATATATTGACTGGATTTCTGCACTACCATGGGAAAAAGAATCAGAAGATACATTAGATATACATAAAGCAAAATCTATTTTAGATAGTCATCACTATGGACTAGAAACGGTGAAAAGTCGTATTTTGGAATATTTATCGGTTTTAATACTGGAAAAACAAAAGATGCAATCTACTACCTATCATGCACCTTCTCTTTTTTTTACAGGTTTAGCAGGTACAGGTAAAACTACTTTCGCTAAATCGTTAGCCCAGGCATTAAATAGATCCTTTATCCATATAGCTTTTGGTGGTCTTGCCTCGGCAGGCGATTTGAGAGGGCAAGCAAAGATAAGTCCAGAAGCTGAGCCAGGTCTTATTATACGTTCCGTACGTATAGCCGGTACCCGTAATCCGGTTATACTTTTGGACGAACTTGATCGTGTTAGTCCAGAAGTGCGACCGGCTGTAATGGGAGCATTGCTCGAAATTCTTGATCCAGGTCAGAATTCACATTTCTTTGATTACTTTATCGATTATCCATTTGACCTTTCTCATGCGTTGTTTGTTGCAACGGCCAATAATACGACTAATGTAGCTACCGCCGTAATAGACCGTATGGAATTAATACAAATGCCTTCCTATACAGATGAAGATAAAATTGCCATAGGTAAAACTTATTTAGTTCCTAAATATCTCAAAGATATCGGGCTCACACCAGATCAGCTTACAATAGATGATGCTTTATGGGGAGAAATAGTGCGTCCTTTGGGTTTTGAACCAGGTATCCGAAGTCTCGAACGTATTATTGAAGGAATGGTTCGGAAAGCTGCATATAAAATTGTAAGCGGACAAGGCACACAGTTTTATATTAATAAAAGTAATGTAAAAGAATTTACCCGCTAACTGAAAAATTATTCACTTAAAACTATTGATGTGAAATTTTTTCGAATTTGAACTGCCGTGTTTTGTGTTATTTCGGTTAAATCAGTTTTTTCAACAGACATACATTCACCAGGCTTATTATTCTTCAATATATTCTGAGCGTCTTGAACCGTAAATACATATTGAGTTTTTTTACCAAAGTAATATAAAACAGCCGGATGATTGCCATAAATTTCTGTGGTAGATAACAATAGCCCTAACTTTTGTAGAGTATCGTGAGTATTGCGGCTACCCCCATCAAGCAGAACATACAGTTTACTGCAGTTATCCTTCGCATATATAGACATACGATAATAATTATCATATTCAGAATAAAAGCTTGTAAAGAATTTATCTTTGTAAATTCCTTTGTATGTTACTGCACAAATAATTAGGAGACTAATAATTAGAACCAAAGGTTTAACTTTTTTTAAAAGAGTAGTTGGATAAGCAATCAGTAATGCAGCTTGAGGAATAGCCGGAATCACATACCAAGCAATTTTAGTTTTAGTGAGGTTAAGAAATAAGAAGTAAGGGAGTAAGAATAGCAATTTAAATAAATATTCATCACTGATGCGCTTTTTCATCCATTTAAACAATAATGTCCCAAGGCTAAATAACGTTACAAGGGAAAAATATCCAAAATACTCAATAATAAGGTCAAAATAAAAAGTTCTTTTACCGAATTTTGATTCAACAGATTGAGTTACTCTCCTTAATAAGTGATCTCTAAAATGTACATTAATAAACTCATTTTTATACAACAAAAGCATAAGAATATACCATAGAAAAAGAAATCCGATCTGTATACTGATCATTTTTAGAGCTTTTAATGTCTTTTCCTTCACGCTTTTTTTATTAATGACATGTTGATATAACGTATAAGTGGCCATCATTATTGCGGGATAAAATCCTAGAAGCGATTTACTGAAAACTCCTATAAATAAGAAAAACAACCCCCAACCAAAATGTGGGTAAACAAGCAAGTAACCCAAAAAACCGATAATCAACCATACATCGGTATTAACTATCTGTGCCTTTTGTATAAATAAAGGATTAAAAGCTATCAATGCACAAACAGCGGTCGCAAACATACAGCTTGAAAGCTTTCCAATATTTGATGCGAAAAGTTTATATATCCATGCGTATACAAATCCCAGCGCTGTTATTGCCAAAAATAAACTGAATATGCGTGTTGAGATTTCTGGAGCTATAGGTAAGAGTTGAAGCAGTCCATACATGAAGGGTACAAGTGGTGGTTTCTCCAACCATTCTTTACCTTGCCAGAGTGGCACTAGTGATTTATTTTGTATCATTTCACGTCCTACTTGTACATAGATGCTTTCATCCCAGTCATAAAAAGGGGTTGGGTGCGATATTACTTTATAGCTGATTATAAATGAGTAAAATAGCAGAAAAATAATAATCGGTGCATGTGTTATTAAACGTGTCAGTTTCATAGCAAGTATATTAATCATACAGTAACTTCCAGAGAACATCTATTATCTCTATGAATATAAGCTTATAGATTTTATCATTTATCAAATTCAAAAAAATGGGAAACTATCGTGACAACAAAAAAAATAACTTTAAAGATAATTAGCAGAGGAAAATTGAGACTTATAGCATATCGACTAGGTACTTTTTTTTTGCGAAGTCGTATGAATTAGAAAACTCATTGATACGGATTTTAAGCAGATCTTGAATAGTCTCCACAGCGTCTTTTATGAAATTTACTCGTTTTGATTCTACATGACGCCACTGTACCGGTACCTCTTTAATTTTGCAACCCAGACGCTGAGCAATAAACAAAAATTCAATATCAAATCCTGCGGTTACGGATGGAGTTGAAATAATATGTTCTTCTTTAAATACTTTAAGTTTATCTATTACTTCCAATGCAACATCACGTTTAAAAAGTTTAAATCCGCACTGAGTGTCTTTAATCCCGTGGGATCCCATCAGAATATTACGAATAACAATCGATCCAAAGGATAAGATTTTGCGAGCAATCGGAGCACCTTTACGTTCTGTATTTCTCGAGCCGATTACTACCTGATATCCTTCACCAATACCTAAAATAAGCTTTTCAGCTTCTTCAATCGGTGTAGCAAGGTCAAAATCAGAGAACATAACATACTGCGATCTGCTACGGCGAATACCAGTAATGATGGCAAATGCTTTTCCAGAATGATTGTTTTCAATGAGTTGAAACTTCGGGTATTTAGTAAGATACTGTTTTTTTATTAATTCTTTTGAGTTGTCGGAAGAACCATCATCCACAAGCAAAATTTCAGTAAAACGATTGTCGTTCTCAGTAAAGACACCGATTTTGTCTAATGTACCAGCTTGTATATTGGCTTCCTCATTGTAGCAGGGGACTATAAGTGATATTTTGAGATCAGATGTCATGTACTAGTTTATAAATTTTTATTCTTTCAATTTCCCATTTTTCAGCAACTTTAGCTTTGCCAAACATGGATATGTTCCATGAGGGTGAATTTATTATACTACAGGGTGCTGTATTACACAAGACAAACATTTGGTCTGTCACCTCTACCTTTTCCCTGTCTGCAGGCACTAATCCCCTTAATTCAAGGAAATATAGGTAATTATCTTCTGTAAAGTCTATAGGCCATGTTGCAATATTATAAGGTTTATTATTTATTTTAGGTGCGAGAAAATTTGCTACTGTTTGAGCGTGTTTGACCTGGTTATTTGGTTCTCTCGTAAAATAATAATAATTTTTCGCATTTATTCCGATGTAACTGAATAATAATATCGTTACAAGTAATTTTGAAACGAGATTTTTATTATATAGGTTATAAAATATTATCCCTCCGATAAAAAAAAGACTGAAGTAGATATTCATATAATAATGCGGGTGGCGATAACTCTGTAGAAGTCCAAATCCTAGCAAATAACAAACAATATTACCAGCATGTAACAAATCAAACATTTTATAGTGCCGGCGAGTCAGAAATAGGTACATACCGATAAAAGAAACCAATAAAAAAAGTCCCATCACATGAGATATAGGTATTTGCAAAATATGTTGAAAAAAAGCACTCACGGTATCCTGAAAGCGTGAAGTAAATGAACTATCAGTAACGACACGTTCTTTCTGAAACAAAGCAATTAAACTCTTTGAATTAATAAACTGATGTTTTAAATCGAACAATATGAGAGGTGAAGAAAAGAAAATAAATCCAAGTATACTACTGCCAATTGTAAGAATTGTTTTCAGCCTTTGCTTATTTTTTACGATTGAGTAAATAGCTGCGATACCGATTGGTAGGGCTAATAAAATAGCCAGATAATGTAGCTGTATGGACAAAGCTAAAAATGATCCCATGAGAAACCCATATAAAATTTTACGGGATTTAAACATCATTGTGGCAAAATATATAGTAATGAAACTAAAAAAGGGTAAAGGGTTAGGATTCCAGGAAAAACGAGAATAATCAATACTGATAAATGAAAATGAGGAAAAAATAAGGAACAAATCTGCAATTTTTTTGTTGTATTCTTTTCTGGCTATTAAATAGCATGCAAATAAGCCAACTACCGATAAAATTGCCATTCCTACAGACATACCGATTGGGTTTAAACGAGCTAACCATAAGAAGGGCGCAATCAGATAATAATAAAATGGACCTAGAAAAACATGCCCGATTGAAGTCGGCGGGCCAATGGCGGGTAAATGCTCAAGAGTAACTATTCGTTTAACAATCACAGCATCACGTCCTTGATCTGATAAAAATATTGTAAAAGGACCAATTTTATAAAATCTAAGCACAATAGCTGCGAGCATTGTCAGGATGGGAAGTTTATTTTTTGATAGAATATCCTTAATCATATAATTAATGTGGGTTATAAAAAAATATGTCAAAAGACATACGTAGTTATTTTACCTTAATTTTTGCAGTAATACTAAGTACTTTAGTACTTTGGTTGCCATTTTTGCTCAGAATTACCCTATGGCTAGGTATTAGAATAGACGCATCTGATTTTAAGTATATATACGGTAGTTTTGACGGACCTCTCTATATTATTCCTGCTAAAACATTGTACGATCCTAATCTCATCGATATACCAGGCAAAGGTTTAATAATTTCACTTCCTCTAAGTGCGGGTTATTTTGCTGCTCATTTGCCTCTTTATCCCATTTTTATTAGGATTTTTTCCTTTATAGGTTACACACGATCCTTAGTTTTAGTGAATGTCTTTTTCACCTGTGCGCTAGTTACTTCATTCTATTATTTACTTAAAAAATTTAATTTATCTCAAAAGCCTCTACTGTTAAGTCTTGTTTTGCTATTTTTGCCCAGGTTTCTTATTATTCGTTCGGTGGGCGCACCGGAGACCTTGTTTATGTTTATGGTGGTAATCTCAGTACTTTTTTTTGAACGCAAAAATTATGTTTTAGCAGGTGTTTTTGGTGGATTGTCTGCTATGACGAAAACACCGGGAATTTTATTATTCTTTGCGTATTTGTTAGTGCTCACTGAACCGATCACATATTTCCGTACTTTTTTTAAATCGACTATTGAAAACCATCATCTTTCCAAGTCTTTAAAACCAATTTTCACCTGGAATATGCTTGGACTATTGCTAATTCCAATCGGCCTAATTACTGTATTTATTTTTTACCACTACAGATATAATGATTTTTTGGCTTATTTTCATACAAATGGTGTTGTACCGATGCCATATCTTTTTTCGGCTTTTAATTTTCAACAAAAATGGGTAGGGACAGCATGGCTTGAGGATATAGTTTTATATTTTGGTATATATTTACTTTCCGTTATATTTTTATGGAGTTCAAAATATCGGAGTTTTTTTTATTTTAGTTTTGTATTTTTAAGTGCTGCAATGTTTGTTCAGCACAGGGATCTTTCCCGCTATATGCTCCCACTATGGCCATTTGCCTGTATTGCATTCGAGAAATTTTTTACCTCCAAAAAATTTCTCATTGTTATGCTATTGTTATTACCTGCTATATATATGTATGCTTGGGATTTTGTGGTCTACAATATCATGCC
>CAZQAU010000002.1:94449-112728 GCA_964591375.1 uncultured Gammaproteobacteria bacterium | reverse complement strand
TATTACCTGCTATATATATGTATGCTTGGGATTTTGTGGTCTACAATATCATGCCTATAGGTGATTGGACTCCGTTTTTATAGTCTCTGTTATACTATGTGTGCTTGTGTGACATATAAGGAAAGAAGGAGTTACTCATGCAAAGGTATATGGGGTTATTTTGGATAGTATTTCTGAGCGCAGTATTATTATGGTGTTTGCTTTATTTCAACATAGATATAGGCTTTTTGTTGAGAAGATAGTTTGAGAAGGTAACTTGTTACAATCGACACAAGCCACTCGGGCGAAGATTTTATGAAATCAAAATATTTAATTTGCAAAATATGATGATCTCTGTAAATATCTTTGTCCGGGTGTAACTGTCATTTCTGACATTGTAGACAAACGAAACTGCTTCTTCCCGCTTGTTTAATTCTTACGATCATGGACCCGCATCTAACACACGGTTTGTTCTCTCGATGATATGTTTTAAAATAATTTTGATAAGAGCCTTTGGAACCATCGGGAAGAATATATATTTCATCTTTGGCTGAAGATCCTTTATAACGAACCCCTTCTGCAATTATCTCTTGTACTGCCAGATACAGTTTATGAATTTCGGCAGTTGATAAGCTATTTGCTTTGCGTTCTGGATGAATTCCGGCGACAAAAAGAGAATCGTTAGCATAAATATTACCAATACCAGCCATTGCTTCCTGATCCATCAATAATACTTTGATGGGTTTTTTAGATTTTATGAGTTGTTGAGAAAGTTTTTCTTCAGTAAAATCGGTAGAGAACACATCTACCGATTTAGGACCTTCCGGTTCTGTTCCCACCTTTACCCAACCAAATTTTCGTAGGTCGTTAAAAAAAAGAGCTGAATTATCATCAAAAAAGATAATGACACTGGTTGTTTTTCCGGGCATTTTATTAGTATATGCAAGTGGAATCGGGTTTTTGAACACAGCCTCATTCTTATTTTTTGAAAATAGTAGTTGACCGGTAAGTTTTAAATGAATACTAGTAAATTTATTATTAGAAAGCTTTAGAATGACTACTTTACCACGACGGATTACATCAATAATAGTAGCTCCGATAATATCAGATATTATACCAATGAACTGTTTTTCTTCTCTTATATCAATACCAGCAATTTTTTTACCGACTATATCGGTTTTTAATATATTACGAATTGTCTCAACTTCTGGTAACTCAGGCATGCTGTTTTGATTGAATGAATTCTTGTATATTTTTACTAAATACTGTAAACGAATATTTTTCAGCCTCAGTTCGGGCTTGTTTTTTCATATGTGTATATTCTGACTCAGAAAGTGATTGTATTTTTTGTATGGCCTCAATTAGCGAATTCTCTTGTAACTGAGTATATAAATATCCATTTTTTCCATTATGTACTGTTTCAGGAAGTCCGCCTGAAGAGTATGCAATTACTGGCAATCCGTATCCCATCGCTTCAATGGGGGCTATACCGAACTCTTCATCAACTGAAGCAAATAAAAATGCTTTGGCAGAGGCATATATTTCTGGTAATTTTTCGTCTGTCACATTACCTAAAAATTCTACTGTTGGTCCTGCGATACCTTTCAGATATTCTTCATCACGACCAGTTCCAACAATTTTTAATTTAAATTTTTCTTTGTTGGCTGCGTGAATGAGTATATCGATATGCTTTGCCCGAGCCAATCTTGACACGGTAAGATAATAATCGTTCTGATTTGGTGAATTTAAAACATCTGTGCTGTCAGGAATACTTACCGGTGGATATATGACAACTGAGTCACGACGATATAATTTTTCAATTCTTCTTTTTGTCTCTTGAGAGTTAGCAATAAAAAAATCAGGCCTCTGAGAAGATAAGTAATCCCACATACGAAGCTTATGATTAATGAGATGACCATATACTCTTACCAAAAAATATTTTTGCCATTCCAAAGCCGTTTCATAGTAATATAGATATCGTGGCTGATGATGCAGGTAACAAATATGAAGAGTTTCAGGTCGAGTAATTATTCCCTTACTCATATACCCGCCAGAGGAAGAAATAACCAAATCATAACCTTTAAAATCAAAACTTTCCCAAATTAAAGGCGTAATAAACCGCAAGGGCGAATAAAAACGCTTAATAATACTTATTTTATCTGCCCAGGATGTCGTAATATTCCATGTTTGAATATATTTTGCATGAACACCGAGTTTCGAAGGTGTATATAGTGAGGTAAAAACGTCGGCTTCCGGAAACATTTTTTTCAAAGCAACTAAAACTCTTTCAGCCCCTCCAAACTCTTGTAGTTGATCATGAACTAAAGCAATTTTCATTAATTATATTGTACCAGAGCGGGGCGAATGTGGCATATATGAAGCTAGATATAGTACAATATCCTCATGCAAATAATACATGTGCTAATCCTCTCAATTATTGAAGGCATAACTGAATTTTTGCCAATTTCATCAACATTTCATCTGATTCAAACAGCTAACCTCCTTGGCATAGAACAGAATGAGTTTGCTAAACTTTTTGAAGTTTTCATACAAGCAGGCGCTATTTTATCTGTAGTACTTATCTATTATTCCTCAATTTGGAAAGATAAGCAATTAATTAAAAAAACACTCATTTCATTTTTTCCCACAGCAGTGATTGGCCTGGTACTATATAAAGTTATCAAAAATGTTTTTTTTGAGAGTCCAAATCTAATGATTTTTGTTTTTATTTTATTTGGGATCATTTTTCTTATAATAGAATTTTTCGTTAAAAAGAAAAAAATACTGTTGAATAATGAAATCACCAAACTGACATACAAACAGGCTTTTATTGTAGGAGTTATTCAGTCGTTAGCGGTAGTTCCTGGAGTTTCACGGGCAGGTACAGTAATAATTGCAATGATGTTTTTAGGATATAAACGAGACGAATCAGCACGGTATTCATTTATACTTTCTATTCCGACCATTTTTGCAGCATCTCTATATGATCTGTATAAAGAGAGAGAAGTTGTTATAGCTAATTTGAATAATATGGGACTTCTTTTTCTTGGATTTATTTTTACTTTTATTAGCTCGTACTTTGTTGTTAAGTGGTTATTACAATATCTGCAAAAACATTCTTTGACATTGTTCGGCTGGTATCGGATTGGACTTGGTATAATTATGCTTATACTGAAAGTATGATTATCGGGGTTCATTCCGTGGTCGGAATCCCAGCTATAGCACCCGTAGTTCAACGGATAGAATATGGGCTTCCGAAGCCTACGATGCTGGTTCAATTCCTGCCGGGTGCAGGGCCTGTAGTTCAACGGTAGAACGTGGCATTCGCATTGCCAAGATCCGAGTTCAATTCTCGGTAGGTCCACTTTCTTCAAATCTTTATATCCATGAATACCAAGAAGTTGGTTATTTCAATTTATAAACGAATCTGGTTCTTAGCAACCATATTATTTGTACTGCTTTATGCAACTGCCGGAAGTTTAATAAATATACACAGATTAAGACAATATGATTTAGGTTACTATGATTTTGGTTTTTTTGCAGTTTCGATATGGAAAGTGTCACGGTTTCAATTACCCATAACAGATCATTTTGTATTTGCAAACAAGATTATATTTGCAGATCATTTTAATCCAAGTATTTTTCTTCTTTCGCCATTAATGTGGTTTACATCTAATTTTGAAATTTTATTAATCGCACAATCGATTATGGTATCTGCTAGTGGATTGGTGTTATATTTCATAAGCAACAAAATATTAAAAAGTAGTTTTTTATCATTTTCAATTGTTGTCGCATATTTTTTGTTTACTGGTTTACAAAATGCTGTGTATTCTGATTTTCATGAACTGACCGTGATGACATTATTTCTCGTTCTTACGTATTGGTCTATTATTACAAATCATAAAAAGTTATTTATTCTTTTTTTTATTATTACACTCGGTTTTAAAGAAAGTTTATTTTTATTAGGTTTTGGGATATCGATATTTATTTTTTTCTATAAAAAAGAATGGCGTAAGCTTTCTGTCATTACAGGTCTAGCGTCAATCATTTGGGGAGGGGTTGTGATTAAACTTATTATCGGTTATTTCTCCAAAGGTAAGTACAATTCGCAGCCTGATTTAAGTGGCGGAATCGGGATGATAATTATGCGACTATTTACTCCCATTATAAAGATAAAAACAGTGTTCTGGATTCTGACAAGTTTCCTTTTTTTGCCTATAATAACACCTTCATTGTTACCAATTCTTATACTGAATTTCGTTCATAGATTTTTAAATCCAGCCTCCACTCGTTGGGATCTTGGATTACATTATAATGCCGAAATTGCACCTACACTTGCTTTGGCATCTATTCTGTCATTATCTTTTTTACAAAAGAAGATTAATCATTTTATGATTCGATTAATCGGAATCATTCTTATTGTTTGTAGTTTGTTTTTATATCGAATAGTCTTTCATGGTCCTATGGGACTTTCGTATAATAAAGCATTTTATGATCATACAAAGGATTTTAAATTTCTTGATGATCTGGTGAATAAAGTACCAAGTCGAGGTAGAATCTCTGCACAAAATAACCTAACGCCAGCTTTTTTTGAAAGAGATATTTTCATATTGCGCGATATTTACACCTACATGGATCCTGATTATATAGTATTAGATAGCCATGATGGACAAAATCCTAATAATTATCTGGGAGTAAATGATATTAAATCTTTAAAAGAAAAAATAAAAAAAGATAATAAATACACTCTCTTTTATCAGAATGGTGATCAATATATATTCAAAAAAAAATCTATAAAGTGATACGATGAAGTATGGGGATTATATTTCTCACTATTATTCAGATCATCATTTTTTTAAGCACTCAAAAACACTTTCAAATTGATAATGTTAGTCTGAATTTATATGCATTAATACCTTCGCAGTTGATTCAACAAAATAATGTGTATACCGTTATTAGCTCTATGATGATTCATGAAAATGTTTCTCATTTACTCGGCAACCTATTACTTTTATGGATATTCGGACAGGCGGTTGAAAGAAAGCTTAATTTAATATGGTTTATCTTCTATTATTTTGCAATCGGTATTGCTGCTAATTTATTGGCTATTTTGTACTTTAGCGATTCTAATTTACCTATATATGGAGCAAGTGGAGCTGTTTCTGGCATAATTGCCGCAAATCTGGTACTTAATTACAATAAAAACTTTTTATTATCCAATATAAGGAATATTGTACGTGTAATGGCGTACTTGTTTGTTTTTTTTTGGTTTGTTTATCAGATCGTTCAAGTAGTAAATGGAGCTGAAGCACATAATATTGCTCTTTTAGAACATGTCACGGCATTCTTATTAGGGATAATTTCGATGTTTTGTATTATGTTTTTCTGCTTTAAGTGTACCGAATTCTATCCAAATGAAATTAGTTGATAATTAAACTTGGTTTTAATTTCTGTTACAATCTAGATTAGATAGTTTACCTATTGTTATTGAAAAGAATCTTTTTTCAAAGATTATGTTTAAAAATGATTCCCATAATAGTATATGAGATTGAATCTCAGTATATTTAAAAGTGCATTTGAAGAATGGCAGAAAGATAAAGTTTCTTCACTTTCGGCCGCGCTGTCATATTATTCTGTTTTTTCGGCTGCTCCGCTACTTCTCCTGATTGTATCGATAGCGGGTTTATTTTTGGGAACAGCTACTATTACCAAACAGATAATATTGCAAACTAATAGTTATTTTGGACCTCAGGTAGCCGAAATCATACAAGGATTAATTAATCAGACAAGTAACGCGTCTACTAATATCGCTGTTTCATTTATTGGTATACTGACTTTAGTTATCGGAGCATCGGGAGTATTCAGTAACTTAAAAGAGTCTTTAAATGTAATTTTCGAGGTTAAACAGAATAAAAAGAAAGATATTTTTTCGATCATTACTCAGCAGTCGAGTAACTTTATTATTGTTCTTTTAACAGGATTTTTATTAATACTTTTTCTACTTGTCTCCGCATCTATTTCAATAGTAACTACATACTATCAGCATTTATTACCATATCCTGCAATTATTATATATTTGATAAATATTATTCTTACAACAGCTATATTAACGACTATTTTTAATCTTGTTTATATGACGGTATCTGATAAAAGATTTAAATGGAGTCAAGTCTATCCTGCAGGATTAATATCAGCCATTATGTTTACATTGGGCAAGGAAGCAATCTACTTTTATATTATTCGTTTCTCGGCGGCATCTACATATGGTGCAGCTGGTTCAGTTATTATATTTCTTCTGTGGGTTTTTTATAGTGCGCATATATTTTTCTACGGTGCGGAACTAGTGAAATGCATGAATAAAGAATTGCTGTAACTACTGTGATTATTTTCATTTACAGGGTAAATGTTAATTTGCTATCTTGTATATATTAGCAGTTCGTATTTTCTATGGAATTTATACCAAGCACAAAATTATTAAACTTAACAGGTAAAACAGCAATAGTAACAGGTGGGGCATTAGGAATTGGATATGGCATTACCCATCGTTTAGCTGAAGCAGGTGCTAACGTAGTTATTGCTAACAGAACAGAATCAGAAGGAAAAAAAGTCGCCGCCGAATTATCAGAAAAAGGTTTTCAGGTCAGAGCAGTACGGACTGATGTTTCTTCCGAGGCAGATGTACAAAATATGGTCAGGGAGACTAAGGTTATGTTTGGAAGTATTGATATACTCGTCAACAATGCGGGTATATTTCCTTCAATACCTGTTGCAAAAATGTCATTACCCGAATTTGAAAATGTAATAAATATAAATCTTAAAGGAGTTTTCCTTTGTACCAAATATACATCTGAAGTCATGATTCAACAGGGAAAAGGAGGCAAAATAATTAATATTACTTCCATAGATTCCTTACATCCCTCATCGATTGGTTTAGCTCATTATGACGCTTCAAAACATGGAGTGTGGGGATTTACTAAAAACATTGCACTCGAACTTGCTCCACATAAAATTTGGGTAAATGCAGTGGCACCTGGTGGTATTCTTACTGATGGAGTTAAAAAAATGCAGTCAAATATACCAAGTAATGGAGTAGATATGAGTAAAGTTTTGGAAGCATTCTTGGCAAAAATTCCTATGCATCGCATGGGCGAGCCAGATGACATTGGAAAGGCAGTATTATTTCTTGCATCTGAGATGTCATCTTATATGACAGGTAGTCAAATAATTGTGGATGGAGGAGTATTACTTTCCTAAAACTGGTAATTAAAGCTATAATAGCCATATGCAAAAAGATCAAAATGCATTGGCTGTGTCATTCCAAACACAGTTAAGCAAGCTAAAAGGTTTACCACTTAAAGTATATTATTCGAACAAGATTCAAGATAGCGGACTATATCAGATTGATTTATATATCGGGGATGAAAAATCAGTTGTAACAAAATATCTTGAATATAATCTTCCGATGTATGAGTTGTATATAGGCGAGACATCATATAAAGAAAATTATAAAAATGACGAATTACTAGGACCTATTCAGAATATTTTGATTTCTGCGCAAGAAAAAGATATATATCTTCTCAATATACAGTCTAATACAAGCATGATATTTAATATAAATATGTCTGAATATAATGTTATAGCCATCATAGAGCGTACATTTGGAGATGTGATTTCAGTACATGAACATATACTCTATGCATCAAAAAAAACAGATGATATTATATTAGCTAATCCATCATCAAAAAGTTTGTCTCAGGAGCAAGTGCATCATATAAAAAATAGATTGACAGGGAAAAAGGTTGTTCAGGTTACGACGGGATATGCGAGTTGGTTGTCGCTAAATTTTGAGAATATAAATCTTAATATACAAGATTACTGGGTTTTTGTAAAAGATGGATTAATTGAAATATCAACTGCTTTACAAGCGTATAAGATAAAAGAAGAATTGTTGGATGAATGTATTTCAGATATCACAATCGAAAATTATGTTATTAGGATTGAATTTTCTCTGGGGAAAGAGTTATATATAAGACAATCTGGTAAAATGGAAATGTTTTTACAAAAACAGTAAAACTATTATATATCTTAAATTATGATAGAATCTTATATTCATGAATGAAATCTATGCATTAAGCTTTGGTCTTCTACTCGGTATAAAGCATGCGTTTGAAGCAGATCATTTGATCGCAGTGTCGACGATGCTTGCCGAACATAAGAACACCAAAAAAGCTGCATTTATAGGCATGTTTTGGGGAATAGGACACACTACAACTTTACTTATTGTTGGCTTATTTGTTTTATTTTTAAGTTTATCTATTCCTGAATATATTGCATCACGTCTGGAAGGGATTGTGGGAATGATGTTAATAATGCTGGGAATTCAATCTATTACCAATAGTTCTCATGGTCATAATCATCTTACTATACCCAATCTGGAAAACACCAACCAGACAGCTAAAAGGTTACATAAAAAATCTTTTCTCATCGGAATGGTGCATGGACTTGCGGGAAGTGGTGGATTAATGATACTTGTTTTATCACTGATTCATTCGGTATGGGAAGGAGTTCTATATATTCTACTTTTTGGTATTGGTTCCATAATAAGTATGTCAGCAATGAGTTTACTGATTGGTATTCCCTTGTCCAAATCGATGAGGGTTTTTAAAAAAACAGAGCGTTATATCCGTATAATAGCCGGAGTGATAAGTATTTTATTCGGAATATTTATTATTATCTCTTTGTTATAACATGTCAATAATTTCAGAAAAAATTTTAACCCTTGTTAAGCAACGAGAGATATGTCGTGTAAAAGGTGATTATAAAGGGGCTGATAACCTGCGAGATCAAATTATTAGTGAAGGCTATGCCTTAAAAGATAATTTAGATGGCTCTACAGAAATAAAGTTATCAAATGAAACAGAGAATCATAATGCTTTATTGCATCAACAAGTAGTGATTTTTGGTTCAGGAGAGTTATCAACAGTAGGTAGAAGTATACATGAGTCATTAATAAAAAATTTAAAACCTCCAGTGAAGATATCATTGCTTGAAACGCCGGCTGGATATGAAGATAATCCTCATCAATGGTATATGAAGTTAAAGGATATGATGGAGAAGGGGCTCGTAGATTATAAACCAGAGATATCTTTAATCCCTGCCCTTCGGCAAGAACCAGAATCTGGTACTAATGATGCTACTATTTTATCGCCCCTTCTTTCTGCAAATTATATCCATACAGGTGCAGGCAGCCCTTCGTATGCAGTAAAACATTTGCAAAATTCTCTCGCCATACGATATATGAAAAAAAAGTTATTAGAAGGAACGCCATTATCTATCGCTTCCGCGGCTGCGGTGGCATTCGGCCGGTATGCATTACCTGTATATGAAATTTATTTTGCCGGACATGATCCGAGTTGGATAGATGGACTAGATTTTTTTGCAGATTGGGGCCTTAATATAACATTTATTCCTCATTGGAATAATAAAGAAGGCGGAGCGAATATTGATACACGGTATGCATATATGGGAGAGAAGCGTTTTAATAAATTATTATCCCTAATACCTGCGCCTACTACCATAGTGGGTATTGATGAACATACAGCGCTACAACTTGATTTTAGTGAAAAAAAGGCAATGGTAATAGGGAAGGGGACTGTTACTATTTTACGAGGAACAGAAAAAAGTATTTTCGAATCTGATCAGGAAATACAGTTTTTAAATCTTGACGCATCTATAAAGAGCTAGTATTATATTTTTTTTGAGCTGATACTATCAAATACATTGGTCTATTAAGTTCTTCTGCCCAATCGGGATGTTCTGATAATTGTTCATCTGAGGGTTTCCATTCTTCAATGTGTCCAATCTCAAAACCAGCATCAATAACAGTATTCAATATTGTTCCTAGTGTTCTATGTTGTTTAACTACACCTTTTGCTAACCAATCTGTAGTTCTTTGACCTTCGACAGAATATTGATTTAGTGGCCAAATTTTATTTCTATCTTTATCAACGGACCAGTTAGGATTTGTTGGAGCCATATAAATAGGGTGTTCGTTAGTAAAAACTAGATGCGACCGAGGAGTTAAAGAATCATAAATAGTTTTCATTAAATTGGGAAAGTTCTGAATATAATGAAATGTCAAAGAACTATATACAAAATCAAAAGATTCTTTTGGCAATTGTATTGTCTCTAAATCATTAATCTCATACTTAATAGCTGGATTAGAGCCGAAAGTTTGAGCTTTCTCGATCATATTTTGAGAAAGATCTATCCCAAGTGCACTCTGCGCTCCTAATTCTAATGCATATCGACAAAACCATCCAAAGCCACAACCAAGATCAACAATCCGTTTTTCACGAAGGTCAGGTAATAGGGCTTTGACAGTTTCCCATTCAGGAGCTCCCTCTAGTCCCTTTGTTTGACGGTTGAGTTGACTATATTTTTCAAAAAAATTGGGATTGTCATAAATATTTTGTGCCATGAAGCTATTATAGCAGAAGCTCTAATCGTCCTTTCCTCTCGGCTTGGCTTAGATCGTTTTGAAGTTTAGTCCAGAGGGAGGGATTCGAACCCCCGCAGGCATAAGCCGGCAGATTTACAGTCTGCTACGATTGACCGCTCCGTCACCTCTGGTTTATTTACTCCGCATTGCATTCTACAAAGTAAAATTATATCATAAATTCATTATGACGCTTACGGAACTATCATTTTATTCCAGAAAATTTGTGCCATTTGGAATTATTGCCGTACTATTATTACTTATATTCTATTACATCATTAAAATTGCCTTAACACTTCCTTCAACTAATGTCGCCCCAGGTATCACATATACATTAACATTTGGTAAGCTAAAAGTTCCGGTAATTAAGGATGCCATAACTTCGGAAGGTTATAAGTTTACACTCGATACCATTGAAGGCCGCCCAATAGAAGCCACTCCATCTGCAGATGTTTTTTATTTGCCATTTGCGGAACGAAAGGTCGCATATAGAATTGGGATCGAGAATATGGCAAAACTAGTAGGCATAGATATCGATACAGTTAAACCGACAGTTGCCGCGCCTAATTACATATTTACGGATAATAAACATAAATTGAGTGTGAATATAAATACTTTCAATTTTAGCTATGACTATTTAGTAAGTCCTGATGATGAGTTTTTTAAAACAGCTAAATTACCCTCAGCAATAGAAATTAACAATAAAGCTGTCGATTTTTTGCGAAGTATGGGCAGATATCCGGAAGAACTTTCTAAAGGTAAAACAAATCTTATATATCTATCATATAAACCTGATACAAAAGAACTGAGCATTACAAAAACTCCTGAAGAAGCTAATATGGTAGAGGTTGATTTCTACCGTCCCGATGTTGGAGCATTCCCTATTGTATCCACAAAGTATTTTAACAGTCCGAATTATGTGATTTTAGTTTTTTACGAAGGTGGATATAAAGTCGTGCGTTCTCAGGTACAGTTTTTTGAAAAATCTCCAGATCAAATAGGTAAATATCCGATAAAGAGTGGCGAAAAAGCCTGGCAACAATTACAGGAAGGCAAAGGGATTGTTGTCTTACATCCAGCTAATGAGAAAAATATTACGATTAAGGAAATGCTTATTGGCTACTTGGATCCTGAGGAATATCAGGAATTTTTACAGCCTGTTTATGTTTTTTTGGGAGATAAAGATAATAACTTTGTAGCATATGTGCCCGCAGTAGATGATTCGCAAATGACGAAATAAATCGTTTAATTAGTACTACCTTCTACATAGTCAACATTAGTATTAATCCAATTTACTATATTACGTGTATCTTCGAATCGATCAAGGCTTTTAAGAACTACAATAAGATACTCATGTCCATTTTTTTTGTAAAAACTAACTAAGTTTTCACCGGCAAATTCAGTGTAACCGGTCTTTAATCCACCAATGCCCTGAATTTCACCTAATAGTTTATTAACATTAGCTAATCGGTGAAATATCTGATAGTCCACATCTGAGATAGTGATTTCTTTTGTTGCTACAATTTTACGTAGTAAATTGTTAGAGAGAAGCGCTCTTGACGCAAGGGCTAGATCAAAGGCCGTAATATGCTGGGGAGCGTCATCGAGTCCGGCCGGATTTGTAAAATGTGTATCCTTCATGCCCAGTTGTTGAGCTTTTTTATTCATTAATGTAATAAATGCTTCATATCCATATCCATCAGCCAGTGCATAAGCTGCATCGTTTCCTGAGTGTACAAGAATTCCATATAAGAGATTTTCAACAGTAATACGTTCGTTCTGTTGTAATTCCATAATTTGACCTTCATTTAATACTCGTTTGACTGTGATAATATCATCAGGCTTATACACATCAAGCGCTACAAGGGCTGTAATGACTTTAACAGTGGAGGCAGGAAACATACGTTCATGAGAGTTTATATCTAATACGGGAGTAAAAGACGGTATATCGACCACGTACGCAGCATAACTTGTTAGAAATGGTTTGGTTTCTGTTTTTATTTCCGGAATAGGATGAATTTTAAATTCCGGTTTGACACTTGATGTTTGAAACAAATGTCTATTAAATGCGTATAAGTTAAGATACTCCGAATCACCGGGATAGAACAATAGAAAGAGTGTAAACAACAAAAAGAGTAAATAAATACGAAACTTCATCATTTCATCAAAACTCGTAACGATGTCTTAAATTCTTATTTTGAAAAATTACCGATTATTGGCTTGGTTGCTTTTTCGTAATCTTTATATGACATGATTATGGAATCAGTATGTGAACCAGCATTAAATGCTATAGTTTCATTATTACTCATTGTGATATCAACATACAAGGGCAGATCAAAAATACCACCAAAAGGAGGAACTCCTCCAATTTCAGTATTTGTTAATTCTTTAACATTTTCCGGTTTTGCCATTTCCAAATCTTTAACCTTATATAAAGATTTAAATTTAGCATTATCAATTTTTCTGTCTGCCGGTAATACAATCATAATTGGTTTTTTATCTGCAAACATAACGAGTGCTTTTGCTCCTTGTTTGAGCTCTGTACCGCGTACTTTAGATGAGTCTTCTGATGTTCTGGCTGCTGCATGCTGAATTAATTTATAGGTTATTTTATATTCGGTGAGTAAGTCTTGTATTTGTTGTAAAACAGAAATTTTTCTTTTATTTAATACAGCAATACCTAGTTCCTTTAGTTGTTCATCAGTAGCTTCAGAAGGCGCCTCCATAACTGCGGTTTTCCCACCAGAAGTCGCAGGAAAAGGAACAACTTCGCGTAAAGAGGGTTCTCCTAAAAGAGCCATCATTAATCTATCAATTCCAGGTGCTATCCCGCCATGTGGTGGTACGCCATAGCCAAAAGCCGTGAGCATATGGTCAAACTGTCTTTTTTGTTCTTCAGTAAATCCAATGAGATCAAAGACTTTTTGTTGCACAACTGGATCGTGAATTCTGATGCTGCCGCCGCCAACTTCGAAACCATTTAAAACAAGATCATGTTGTAAACCTCGGACTTTAAGCGGATCAGTATCCAATAGAGGTACATCATCTGGATGGGGAGCCGTAAACATGTGATGCGATGGTGCAAATTTTGCTTTTCCTGAACCATGGAAAAAATCTTCTGCTGATTGTTCAGTAAATAGGGGAAAATCAATTGTCCAGGCAAACGCAAGTTCATCTTTGTCATTTTTATTTTTTCTTAGATCTGGTTTGTCTGTTCCATATTTTGTTTTAACATCTTTATGAGAAAGTCTGGGCCATGGCTTTTGAGATATATGCTTTTCCGGAAAAAACTTTGTTACTACTTCAGTAAACATTTCTTCTATTAAGGTCATAATGTCATTTTGGGTAATGAATGACATTTCCATATCAAGTTGAGTAAATTCACCATATGCTCGGTCCGCTCTTGGATCTTCATCGCGAAAACAACGGGCGAACTGGTAATATCGTTCAATACCAGCCACCATCAATAACTGTTTATACTGCTGAGGAGACTGCGGTAAGGCATAAAATTTCCCTTTTTGTAAACGAGATGGAACAAGAAAATCACGTGCGCCTTCTGGTGTTGTTTTTGTAAGAACAGGAGTTTCCACTTCAACGAATCCTTTTTCACCTAAAAAATTACGAATAAAGGTGGTGATTTTTGATCGAATTACAATATTATTTTTCATGCGCTCACGGCGGATATCAAGATAGCGATATTTCAAGCGAGTTTCTTCATCTATATCATACCCATCAGTATCAATAGGAATAGGAAGTGGGTTTGCTTTACTAATTAATTTAAACTCTTTTGCTTCGATTTCAATACTGCCTGTTTTAAGTTTAGGATTAATTAATTTTTCCGGACGTTTTTTTACAATACCTTTTATATAGACTACATCCTCTGACGTAAGATTTTTCAGTTCTTCACCACCCACTACTTGCACTCTGCCTGATCGGTCACGTAAATCTATAAAAACAATTTTACGATGATCGCGTTTTGTATCTACCCATCCATATAGTTCAACTTCTTCACCTACTTTGTTTATTGTTTCATCGATAAAATATTGTTTCATAAGATGGATATATTATAATTACTGCCATAGCTTATTGCAATACGCCCTATAGTTTGTGATATATATCACAGTATAATTTAGGATTTAATTAATCTGCCACGAAGCCGCTCGGTACCACTCCATCGATCAATTTCCAACGAAAATGGAATTTGCATTTTCATCTTGGGAGTTAGTTTTTTATAGAGTGCTGAATTAGAAAAGGATATAAGTTCCAGAGGAAAACTTGCATTCTGCACATCTTTTACATATATTTTTAGATGTTCATTTTTTTTACCAAAGAGTTTTGCTTCCATAAGTTCAACCTCACTATAGAAAGTTGGATTAGGATTCCCTACACCAAATGGATTTAACTGTTCAATAGAGCGTGCCATAGATAAATTTAATTTAGAAATAGGAATCTTCAAATCTGTCTCTATGATTTTTTCTAAATCTTTTTCAAATACTAAGTTACTTACTTTTAGGTGTGCTTCTTCAATAAATGCGTTTACATTTTTTGCTTCAATTGTGAATCCGGCGGCTTGAGAATGCCCGCCAACATCAATTAAGTGATGTTTTAAACTCCTCAAAAAATCTGTCATATGTAAAGCAGGAATAGAACGAGCGGAACCTTTATAAAAGCCATTAGCTTTAGTCATAACGATAACTGGTCGATAATATTCTTCGACAATCCTAGATGCAATTAATCCGATAATTCCTTCATGCCAATTTTCTGAAACCAGTAAAATAATATTTTTTACTGGTTTAGTTGATTCAACTATTTTTTTTGCTTCTTCGACGGCTTGTTTTACGAGACCTTGCCTGTCCTGATTCGTTTTTCCAATTTGACTTGCTAGTTCTTGCGCTCTTTCATCACTAGTCGTACATAGAAGCCGAAGAGCATCCATTGCATGGCTGAGTCTACCGATAGCATTTATGCGAGGTGCAATCATAAAACCAACTTCATAAGGTGTGATAGGACGATTTTCTATTTTAGCTTGCTTTAAAATGTGCTGTATACCTGCGCGTTTTACATTCCTGAATGAGTCCAAACCGTATTTAACTACACTTCGTGAATAGTCTACTAAAGGCACAAGATCTGCAATAGTACCAATCGAGGCTAAGGCTAAAAAATCATACTGAAAGTTATGTTCTAATCTATGTTTATTTATTGATTCTGATGAACCAAAATATTCAAAAAGCATTTTTGAAAAAAAATACGATACACCTGAACCAGAAAGTTGAGGAATATGAAAGATTGCCTGTGCATCATCTGGAAGTAAGTCGGGCTTTAAATGATGATCTGTGATAATAACAGGGATACCTAAAGATTTTGCATAACTCACTTTTTCACGAGCTGTAATGCCATGATCAACACTAATTATAAGTGAGGGATTATACTGGGCTTTAATTGCATCAATTCCCTTAATGGAAAAGCCATATCCCTCATGTTGGCGATGGGGAACATAAGGCATAACTTTAAATCCTAATAAATATAGAGTCTCCCATAAAATAGATCCACCTGTTATACCGTCTGCATCATAGTCTGTATATACGACAATCATCCCATCTTTATCCTTAACCTGTTTGAGTATTTTTAAAGTATTTGTAATTTCATCTGTATAGCCAAAATCTTTTAAATGAATATCAGATGGAGATTTAGGATTAAGAAATCCCGGTATATCCGAAATATTACGATTTTTTAATATAGTCTGAATTAATTCTTCTTTTGATAAGGAATCTGTCTGTTTGATTTCTGTTTTATATGTTATTTTCATGGGGTTCAGTAATTAATTTTTCCTGACTTGTCTCAACTGCTAATAGACGTGTATTATCCAATTTCTGACCTAATGATGAAAGCACACCAGAAACTTGCGAAGTTTGATTATAAGCATTGGTAACATGTTTATTCAAGACTGAAAGTTGGTATTCTACCTTTTCATAATCTTTTTTAATTGCTCGTAATGTAATTAGGATTTCTTTTGCTTGTGACTGAATTCGCTGACCTTCAAACGACATAAGAATTGCTCTCAAATAGGCATAAAAACATAATGGAGACACAGGTAAAATTCTTTGTTGTCCTACATAATCAAATAGTTCGGCATCGTTAATGATTTCATAATAAATAGCTTCTGAAGGAATATACATAAGTGCATAATCAACCGTTCCTTCAGCAGTTAATATATATTTTTTTGCAATGTCCTGAACATGTTTTTTAACATTACGAATAAATTCTTTTCGTGCCACTAATTTTTCTGATTCATTGGTAGCATTTACCATCTTACGAAAGTTTTCCAATGGAAATTTAGAATCTATGGGTATAAACCCATGCGAAGTTTTAATCATAGCATCCACTTTCTCCCCATTTCTAAAGACATATTGTAAGGTATAAGAATCAGCTGGCAAGTACTGACTAAGAAGCTCCTTTAATATATGTTCTCCCATATTTCCCCGGAGTTTTGGTGATTGCAGCAGTTCTTGTAGATCTTTCATGGATCTTCCAATTTCAGAAAATTCACCGATATTTTTTTGTACATCACTCATTATTAAAGCTGTTTTATCCAGACGATTATTAAATAACTTCATATTTTCAAATAGTTTTTGATCAACGGATGCTGAAGTATTCTCTACTCGTTTACTTAATTCTTTTATCCATTCGATCAACTCTCCTGAAACCTTGGTTTTTTCTTCAAGATTTTTCAACCAGGAACGGACAAATAGGAGAATAATGGCTATACATGCTGCACCAATTAGTACAGCAACTAAGATCGAAGATGACACAATGTCAGTATAGCAGAAAACGGTAAATTATTCGAATTTTATAAGGAGTTTTCCCACAGATTAACTAAATCGTCACACTTTACAACAACACCATAAGTTTTTCGTACAAGTTCCAGTGTGCGATTTTGCATATCAATATGTTTAGCACTAGTTGCAATAAGATCTTCTGGCACTACTATTTTATAACCTAAATCAAAACCATTTCTTATAGCAGTCTCTATACAATACTGACTGTCTACGCCGGTGATAATAAGAGTTTTTATTCTATGCCTTTCTAATATTTCAATGATTTTGGGATTAGAGAAAATATTGTAATTATGTTTTATATATACTTTTTCTAAAGGGGGATTTATACGGTAAAATTTGTAGCCAGAGGTAGAAATATCACAAGTGATTAGTTTGCCATCTAAATCATATTGTTCTTTTTGTAGTGGATTCAGTTTTTGAGGATCATAAATTTGTTGCGAATATATTGTAAGAACATTTTTATTATCTGCAGTTGTAATGAGTCGTATAAGTTTATCAATCATAGGATCCATTAGACTTAAATCTCTACTTCTTTTTCCTAATAATCCATCTGGTGCGCAAAAATCGTTTTGTATATCTATTACTAATAATGCAGTGTGTTCTGGCTTTATTTTTTCTGAAAGAGGAAGTTTATTCATATACCGTTGCATTATAGTATGCCTTTATATATGAATACAAGAACATAATGTCCTTTAAACAAGTCCACCGCCGCCACGGAAAATTTTCGGCTTTAACCAATCTTGTGGAGCTGCTTGCACTGTTCCATTTGAGTTGCTGGTATTTTGATCGTTTTGCTGGTCGATAGGTCTATCATTTGGTTTGTCCATAGGGACATCACCTTGTTCTGCAAATGAGTTAGAGTTATTTATTCTTTGTGGTTGTGGTGGTCTGGATTGAGTCTGTTGCTGTTGCTGTTGCTGCATAGGACGTACTGGTTGTTGTGATATCGATTGCATAGGCGGCGAT
>CAZQAU010000002.1:49330-94349 GCA_964591375.1 uncultured Gammaproteobacteria bacterium | reverse complement strand
CTGTTGCTGCATAGGACGTACTGGTTGTTGTGATATCGATTGCATAGGCGGCGATACTACCGGTTTCTTATATGATTGTTGCGGGAATGTCTGTGCTGATTGTTGAGCAGGCATCACTGACTGTTGTGGTGTAGGATACTGAGCACCTGGTGCACGCATAGGAGCTTTTTTAACTGCTCCTAATTTTAATAAAGTAGCTGCGGCATCAAATGTATCTGCGTTTACGGAATATGACGAGAAAAAATTAGTAGCTCCTGTTAATCCAGAATACAAATTGGTTGCTATGTCTTTATCAATTTCGACCTGCAGGTTTTTAAGAATTTTTAGTGTTAACTCAGAAGTAGAAGAACTAGTTTTATTAATATAGTTTATAGTACCAAACATATTATTAATAAGATGTCGGTCTATATTTATTATAGTCTTTCCTTGGAATTCTTTCTGATTATCGTTGTATATAGAACCAAGACTATTTAAATTCGGCGCGTCAACGGTGATTATGAAATCAACAGCTCCTCCTGAATAAGAGTATTGCACTTTGTTTTGATCAAGTTTAGGTTGACCTTGGCGTGGGGTAATTATAAGATTGAATGTCTCGCCTTGAATATTATAGTCAACTTTATCTATAGATCCGTCAGTATAAGGAAAGGAAATTACAAGATTATCACCTTTTGTTGTGAATGTATTTTGAATTTTATCTGCAGCGGCTAGTTGGCTATCAGAAGAATTTACACCTAAAAGAGCGACATTTTTGCCTAATTTAGAGAGACCTAAATATAATGCAGTTCCCGATGCTATCGCATCATTGGTAGGATTTGCAGGAATGACAATCACTCCGCTTGTACCTTTTGTAACTGCTTCATTGATTTGGTTAAGGGTATTATCTATAGGATTCATATTACTATGAGATAAATTTTACCACATCACCTACCCTTACGTCAAGTTGAGGTCCAAATACCATTCCAGCTTCCTGGCCTTTACGCACTTCTTGTACTGGCTTAGCACGTATTTTTAATGATACTAAACGTGCCTTCCCAATCATGTGATTGTTACGATACAGCTCTACATAATCACCTAAATTGATTTTTCCTTTTGTTACAGAAACTCCAAAAATCTTTTCGCCTTCGATGATAAAATTCGCCAAAATCTTCACTTCTCCCTTGATATTTTTCTCTTCTTCTTCTTTTTCTCGGATTAAATCAGAAGCTTCTTGGAGCTCTTCCAATAGCTCATAGATTATATTATAGGTTTTTATAATTACTTTTTCTTGTTTAGCTAATTCTTTCACTTCATTATCAACATGTACTGAAAAACCAATAGCAATTGCTTTAGTTGTTTTAGCAAGAAATATATCAGATCTATGAATATCTCCAACTCCGCTTAGAATAATGGACACGTTAACGTTCTTAGATAATGAATTGGTTATGGCTTCTAGTGAACCATGTGAATCTGCTTTAATGACCAAAGCAAGTTTTTTCTCTTCAACTTTTTCTTCAAAAAAATCATGGACATTGAAAGGTGTCTTCGGTTGTGATTCAGCTTGTGTGTTAGTAATTTCTTCTGCTGGTTTCGTTCTTATCGCCGCACCGACCTCTGGCATTTCTTGAAACCCTAAAAGTTCAAAGGGTAATGATGGTGTAGCTACATGAACGCTTTTACCTAAATCATTTACTAACGCCTTTATTTTAGTTTTTTTAGAGTCGGTATACACGGTATCAGTGACTCTCAAAACACCATCTTTTATGATGGCACTGGCCACAATACCTCGTCGATCCTTCTTTGTTTCAATTACGTATGCTAGAGGTTCGTGTTGTGGGTCATAACTAAAATTTTGATCTGCAGCAATAAGGAGAATTGATTCTAATAATTCATTAACACCTTTACCTGTTTTAGCTGAAATCTCCAGTGCTGAAACGGTTCCACCTTTATCCTCAGTTATAATTTCATATTTCAGAAGATCATTCTTAACTTTTTGAGGGTTGGCATCAGGTAGATCTGTTTTATTTAATGCAACAATAAAAGGTATTTTAGCATTTTTTATATGATGAATAGATTCTTCTGTTTGAGGCATAATTGAATCTTTAGCATCTATAATCAAAATAGCAATATCCGCCACTTGTGCACCACGTGATCGAAGTTGTGAAAAAGCTTCGTGACCGGGTGTATCTATAAAGGTAATATTGCTAATTGGATATCCTTTAATTCCTGTATCTACTTCATATGCACCGATTCGCTGTGTGATACCACCATGTTCGCCTGATGCAATGCGGCTTTTTCTAATATAATCAAGAAGGCTGGTTTTCCCATGGTCTACATGGCCTAAAATGGCTACTACTGGTGATCGTGGCTTCATATAATCTTTTTTTTACAAAATTATTAAATTATCAAATAATAAGCTATTAGGAATATTACATCCATTTAACCAGCTCAGAAATTTGACAATAAAGAATCAGTTTTCTGATTTGTCAGCATTTTCTGTGGAAGTTGCTTCTGTGGGTTTTTCAGATGGAGTCTGATTAAGTTGAATGATATCTATCTCGTATTCAGTCAATCTGGATGCTAAATTTACATTAATTCCATTTTTACCAATCGCAAGTGGTGCCTGTGATTCTTCCACCATTACTTTTGCTTTTTTAGCTTTTTCATCTATTTCTACGCTACTGATTTTGGCAGGGGAGAGTGCTGACATCAAAAAGATATTAGAATCTTTATTCCATTGGATAATATCTATTTTTTCATTTCCACCTAGTTCGTCAGTAACTGTCTCTACACGAGTACCTTTTTGTCCTACGCAGGCTCCAACAGGATCAACACTTCTTTGACCGCTATCAACGGCAATTTTAGCTCTTTCACCTGGCTCGCGCACTATTTTTTTAATAGTAACGGTTCCATTGGCAATTTCTGGAACTTCTCTTTTAAATAATTCACCAATCAATCGTGCATCAGAACGTGAGAGAACTATGCGTGAATGTTTAAATTTATCGTCAGCAATATCTTTTAAAAAGAAAATAAGAGAGGTGTTGACTACATATTTTTCATTTTTTATTTGTTCTTCTTTAGGTAAAATGGCTTCAGTTTTACCAATATCTACATATGCATTATATCCGTCATATCTGATAACACGACCTTTAATTAGATTGTGTAGTTGTGATTTATAGTGTGAAATTACAGTTTTTTTCTCTGATTCTCTGATTTTTTGCAACATTACCTGTCGGGCTGTTTGAGCTGCGATACGGCCAAAACCTGGAGGAGTGATATCTTTACCATCTTTCCATATATGAGTTTCTCCATCATCACGATTGATCTTTACTGATACTTCTTCCTCATATTTATCCGGATATTCTTTTTTAAAAGCGGCCAAAAGAGCTGCTTCTATAGATTGAATAACATCATCTGCAGAAATGCCTTTTTCAGTGGCTACTTGGTTTAAAGCTAATGTAAATTCACTTTTTATTATTGCCATATCTGTCTCCTCTTTGGTATTAAATACTATTTCTAAATGATCTATTACCTAGATCATCAGATTAACAGCAAAGTGGTAACACAATTCTAACATAAACACAAATAAAATCAATGAGCGTAAGTAGATCCATATGTCACATAATGATCTATATATATGTTCACATTATTTACTGTGAGTGATGTGCAAAACCAGTTGTCAGAGTTATTTCTTCTCTTCTTTTTTATCTCCACCAGCATCGGCTGCTGCACCTTCTGCTCCCTCTTCAGGAGTTTTCTCGGTGATAACCTCTGGTGCTTTGGTGGTTGTTTCAGCAATAAGACTCTCTTCTTTATGAGCAATAGCTGAGACGACAACCTTGTCTGCATCATCTTTAATAGTATAAGTAGCTGATTTTGGAAGATCTGCAACTTTAATTTCGTTACCAATATCTTTAAGTGAGCTAATGTCAACTTCAATAAATTGTGGAATTTCTTGTGGTAATGCTTCAATAGTAAGTTCATTAGTCTGAGTAAGTAAGACAGCACCCTTTTGAGATACAGCTTCCGAAGTACCGACTGTTTGAACTGGAACCTGAGTTTCAATTTTCTGTTTTAAATCTATTTTTCGGAAATCTACATGAACGATACTATGATCTACAGGCTGTCTTTGTACATTTTTGATTAAAGTAGGTACTTCTTCAGAATCTAATTTCAAATATACGATACCGGTTTCTTTAGCGACCTTAAATGTTTTCTGAAAGTCTGCGACTGCGACTGAAATAGATTTGGATGCATAGTCTGGTCCAAAAACGTTCGCAGGAATGAGTCCTTCTCGGCGTAATCTTCTAACTTGTTTGCCGATAACAGTTCGTGCTTGTACTGAAAGTTCTAATTTTCCTGAAGTAGCCTTTTTTGCTTTAGCCATATTTTTTTAAACGATAATTTTTAAAATACTAAATTTCATACCCTAAACATGTAGTGGGTTTAGAAAATAAAATTTAGGTATTAACGTTGTTCTTTTAATAGCTCGAGAAAGAATATTTTGTCAGCTTTGATGGTAGTATTATAGAGGATCGTACTACCTTTGACAAGGGGAGAAAAGTTTTGATTTACCAGATATGTGTTATTAGGAAGCTCCATGGAAAAGTTAAAATCGTAATTTGGAGATCCGATTTGTTTTTGAAGGATTAGCTGATAATGGTTAGTACCATTTTTTATAGTCGGCTTGTCTTCGTATTCAATTATTACATCAGATTTTGTTTGAGCAGGAATTTCAATATAAAAGCCGATTTTTTTATATAACTCAGTACTTTCATCAAATTCGTCGATTAAGGTTCCGTTTTTTGTGATACGTATAATTTCTGCGTCTTTAGGGATAAGCATTTGCATATAGTTTTTATATGTACCTCCAGGAAACACATCATTGGGCGAATCATTATTAAAAGTGACTTTATAAGTATTTTTTATTTTTCCTTCCGGATTAACTAACACTTGTAATGAAGTTGATTTAGTGATGAAGAAATTAGCTTTGTTAACGCCTAAATTGGCATCATATGGGAAAAGAAAGTCAGTAATACAACTATTATCGGGTACACTGCATTTAGGACTAACGACTTTTCCTGACCAATAAAGCGAATCTATAAATTTTTCTAAGTCAGGATCTTCAAAATAAACAACTGCTTGTTTTTCATTAAAAGATTCTATTAGATTTGGAATAAGTTTTGGAGGAGGTGAATCTTCTAATTTTATCATGAGTGAATCCGCTACTTCCGATAAAAAAGATTTTTTTTGAATTGAACCGGGGAAAAAGTCTTTCTCTGCATATAGTTGAGCTTTTAAATAAAAGTTGTCTTTGTTAATAATCTCTTGAATATCAGGCAGGTATACTTCTCCCACAGCATCCAATATTTGTTGTATTGTTGATGTCGTAATAAGAAGTCCTCCATCGAAGCCAGAGAATCCCATTTCTTTTTCCAAGAATTTTTCAGCAGATAAATAATTTTCGTAAAAATCAGGCGAGAACGCCGAATCACGAAGGAACCAGTGAGGTTGGTGTAAATATATTCTAATTGGTTCTGGTGGAGGAATGTGTGCATTTAATTGACCGTCAGCGTCATATACGTCATAAATAGTTATCTTAGAAATTGTAAGATTCTTTACATCAACTACTCCGAATGATCCGATAAACCCCCCACCGGGTCTAATCTCCATGTTATTTGCGAACATTAACAGGTATTTTTTCTCTGTATTGGATGCAAAAATAGTATTAAAGTGTGGCAAAAATTTTTTTGTGGTTTCGATTAGTTCAATCATTTTTTTAAATTTTTCTTTTTTTTGAACTATCTCTACGTTCCATTCGGGGATTTTTTGATATAAAAACGATAGATTTTCATGCAGATCATTGATTTCAGGAATTAACTTTTTTTGATTTACCTGCATTTTTTCAGTCTCCTGTGCAGTTTTATCTTTTTTCATAAGTAAAGTAATTAGTTCCTTGCTTTCGTAATAAATAGGTATGGCTTTTTTAATTACGTTATTACCTGTTACATTTAACTGAAATATATTCTCCGGTATAGATGCAATTGAAAAAAATAGGTATGTTGGTCTCACAAAGGAATAAAGCTTTTTACTTATATTGAGCGTTTTATCCATTTTATTTATATATGTTTGAACCTGTTCTATGTTTTCTTTTTCCATTGGTTCTTGGATTTTATATAGATAATAGGATGAAAAAATAAGAGGGGGAATATACAGTATATGTAATATAAACAATATGAATAATCCGAAGAGTATTAAGCGTTTCAATCCCCAGTTTTTTCGTCTTAATTTTTTAGTAACAGCTTTATTAACTTCGATTTCTTCCCTGGGATTAATATAATGTAAGTTAAGAAAATATTCTTTGCTTGAAGTTAAAGTAAACCAGAGTATTTTTTCTATGTCTTCTTTTGAAGGCGAAGTATTTTTTATTCTAATTATTTTAACGTTTTTTTTATGCGCTTCGATATGTTGTATAGCGGTATATACTATGTCATCCTTTACGTTGGCATATATGAACGCAATTTTTTTATCAGAGTAATGGATCATCTTTTCTAATAGAGGAATAGAGCCATTGATAATGATACATACGGAGAAAGGTGAAATATTTTTAGGAGCTAATGATGAAAGGTATATATCACTATCATATTTTTTTAGATGGTTTTTTAGGTGAACTGAGATAGCCGTATTATTTCGATCTACGATGAGTATTTTTTCTGGAGACGTATGATCTTCGGAAGATATTGGCATAATGACTATATTGTATAATGTTTATGCTTAAAAAGTTATCTGAGCTATGAACAATAAGATTATAGAATATCAAGATATAGAACAATTAGTTAAAGTACTGCACAATAAAAAAACTGTTATTGCTGGTGGTTGTTTTGATATCTTGCATTATGGTCATGTAAAATTTTTAGAACAGGCAAGAAAAGAAGGTGATATTCTTATAGTAGTTCTAGAATCAGATGATTTTATAAAAAAAAACAAGCAAAAAGTTCCCGTACACACGCAGCAACAGAGAGCTGAGATATTAGCAGCGCAATATAGTGTAGATTATGTATTAAAAATTCCGTTGTTTAATTCAAACGAAGATTATTTTAAGATGGTTAGTGCCATTAAACCATCAATAATAGCTGTTAGTGAAGGTGATTCTAAAATAGATAAAAAACAGAAACAAGCAGATCTTATCAATGCAAAAGTAAAAATAGTGTCCCCGTTATTAAAAAATTTTTCAAGTTCTAAAATAATATCTTATGAAAGCATTTTTAGCGATTGATTTACCAGATGATGTTTGTAAATCGATTGAAGAACAAATTCAGCCATTTAAAAAAGATTATCTTGATATGTCATGGGCGTCACCTAATAATTTTCATATAACTCTTCAATTTTTAGGAGATATTTATGATGTGGAATCTGTTAAAAAGAAAGTAGAAGATGCCATTTTTGAAGTACCTCCATTTACTCTGTTTTCACAGGGCACAAATTTATTTTTGGGCGACCGAATTGTAATCTATCTGGAGTTTTATCGACAGAAAGTACTGGAAGGAATGATGGATAGTTTTCAGAAAATTTTCAATCCAGGTGCTAAAAAGCCAATTTTGCCTCATCTTACACTGGCAAGATATAGAGTGCCTTCAAAACAACAATATTTACATATAAAGAAAAAAATACACAATTTAAGTGTGGAAGTGGAATTTACTGTGAATAAAATATATTTATATGAAAGTATCTTGTCGGGACCACATCCTGAATATAAGAAGCTGGGTGAATTTATATTAAGCGAATGAAGGAAATGGCCTAACAAGCCCAAAAACCCCGAATAATCGGGGCAGTGGGGAGAATATTTCAAACAAAAGATTACTCTTTTTTAGCTATTTGAAATACGCCTGTTTTACAAACGGGACAGGTGCCTTTCCATGCCATTCTATCACCTTTTTTACCGAATGGACCTTTGGTAGGATTTTCTATCTCTCTTTTTTCACGACATTTTACACAGTACATCATCATAGTTGAAACACCTCCTTTCTATTTAGAAATTCAGATATCTTCCTAGATAATTACTCATCGTAGCAAAATAGAAAAAAAATTCAAGGGCAAAAACGAAGCCAATTATAATTAAACTTTTTTTAAGGTCATGTAAAAAGTGTTTGTTAATCTGATTTTCTTCGGCTGTCAATACTACAGATGGATATTTTATTTGTTTTGTAATATTGTCAGCTTCTTCTTCTTTTTTTACAAAAACTGATGCATTTGTTAGATTTTGTTTTCTATTTTGAGCCATTATTTTTTCTTTACGAGTTTTTTTGGGCATGCGATATTGTAACCATATTGACACTATTTTGTAAAGAGGCTAAAATGAAAAACACTTAGAGCGAAATATCGAGTATATTATTATTACTTATTAATTTATATCACCATGACAAAAAAAACAGCCATTATAATCGGAGTTATCTTATATTTCATATCAACAGCTGCATCATTTGCATTCTTTAACTCAGAGTCGAATGTTATAACAGGTGGGGTCTCTACATCAAACTATCAGTCTCCAGTTTCCGGAGATGGTACAACAGTTGCTGACACAGGTGAACCAGCCACTGAAGAATGTCCAATCAATGGACAGTTATTACCAAAATCTTTTAAAGAAAAATGGGAAAAAAGACGTCCCATGGGCATTATGGTGGAGAATTCAAAAGCCGCAAGACCTCAATCAGGAATTAATTCAGCAGATATTACGTACGAAGCGGTTGCCGAAGGAGGAATTACACGATTCTTAAATATTTTCTATTGTCAGGATGCTAAATATGTAGGGCCTGTTAGATCAGCACGTATTTATTTTATTAGAATGCTTCAGGAATATGGTGAGTATCCTTTATATGCACACGTTGGTGGTGCGAATAAAGAAGGCATTGCGGATGCATTAGGTGAAATTAAACGTTTGGATTGGTTTGCATATAATGATATGGATCCTTTATACGGGATGTCTTTCCCATATTTTTGGCGTGATTATGAACGTCTTCCCAATCGAGATACTGAGCATACTGTTTATACTAATACCGAAAAGCTTTGGGATTTTGCTGCGACCAAAAGAAGTTTAACTGATGTGGATGAAGAAGGAACTGCTTGGAATTCTAGCTTTACTAACTGGAAGTTTAAAGATGATGCGTCAGATTCAAATCGAGGAACAGTTGGTAAAATTAGTTTTGGCTTTTGGGATCAGTTTGCATCAGATTATTCAGTTACATGGAGCTATGACAAAAAAAGTAATAAATATACGCGTGAAAATGGCGGCGAAGCACATCTTGATAAAAATACCGGTAAGTCTCTTGAAGCAAAAAATCTTGTTATAATACTCGCAGATGAGTCTGTGGTAAATGATGGCTACGAAGCAGGACAGCATTTATTCTATGATATTTTAGGTACTGGTAAAGGATACTTATTCCAAGATGGTAAAGCGACTAAAATAAATTGGGATAAAGAAGATGGTTATACAAGAATGAAATTTACTGATTCATCCGGTAAAGAAGTAGAATTTACCCGAGGTAAAATTTTCATTGAAATACTTCCCTCAGAGAATAAAGTCACCTATTAAATTTTTTTCACAGTTTTGAAAAAAATGACAGTTCTATTAAGATATAAATTATATATTACAGATTTTGATGTATGCTGCATTACTTAATTCCATCCAAAACAAGACGCAAAATTTTGGAACTTTTTTTCCATAATCCTACAGGACAAACATATCTGAGAAAGATAGTGCGTGATGTAGATGAGGAGGTAAATGCTGTGAAGCGGGAGCTTGATATCTTGTCTGAAGCTAAGTTACTGCATAAGGAACGAAGATTAAATAAAATTTTTTATACAATTAATAAATCTTTTATATACTACGATGAGTTCATGCGTCTTTTTACTAAAACTTCTTTATTCGCTAACCTAGTTTATAAAAATGTTACTAAGATAGGTAAAGTAAAATTTTTAGCAGTTTCAACTAAATTCTCAAAAAAAATAGAGATTAAAGAAGACGAGATATATGTGTTATTTATTGGCGTAATTGTTATTCCTGAAGTAGTTAGTATTATGGGTGAAGCGGAAAAAGAATTTGGACGAGAAATTAACTACACAGTAATGACAGAAGAAGAGTTTGCCTTTAGAAAGAAAAATAATGATCCGTTTATCTGGAGATTTTTAAGACAACCAAAAGTAATGTTATTAGGTAATGAAGAAGATCTATTAAAATAATTACATCCTATTTTCTTTTTGAAAAAAATCTTATACAATAGAGTCTTTGTTGAAAAAATATAAGCACATGAAAATCATTAAATACTTTCTCCTAATCTTGCTTTTTGGACTTGTTATATGGATTGATCTTCCTGAAAATTATCCAGTTAATATGAATGTGGCAGGGAAAAAAATTCAGTTTGTATTAGGGCCACCAGTTATTACCTGGACGCAAAACGGACAGGTAGTAAAAAAAGAAATAAAGACAAATTTGGGACTCGATTTAAAAGGCGGAAGTCATTTGGTATTTGAAGCAGATATAAGTAAAGTTAAAGCAGAGGATCTTTCGGATGCAATAAGCTCTGCTCGTGATATTATTGAACGTCGTGTTAATTTATATGGTGTCTCCGAACCTGTTGTTCAAACAATTAAGTCGGGCAGTATTCATAGAATTAGTGTTGATCTTCCCGGAATTGAAGATGTTTCGGAAGCTGTAGGTCTTATAGGTCAAACAGCACAGCTGACATTTAAGGAAGAGGGAAATTTCGATGAAAAAATAGCCACTGCTGCACCTGATATTTATAAACTAAATAAAGATACCGGACTTACAGGGAAACATGTCAAAAAATCTACCGTAACATTCAATCCTCAAAATGGACAACCACAGGTAAGTTTGGAGTTTACTCCTGCGGGAGCCAAAATATTTGCTGATGTTACTAAACGCAATATAGGTAAACAAGTAGGAATTTTCGTGGATTATTTCCCCTTATCTGCACCAGTAGTTCAGCAGGCAATCACTGACGGTAATGCAGTGATCAGTGGTAGCTTTACAGTAGATGGAGCTAAACAACTTGCAATTGCAATTAATTCAGGTGCATTGCCAGTACCAATTAAGTTGATAGAACAGAGAAATATTGGACCTACGCTAGGTGCAGCGGAAGTAAATAAAAGTATAGTGGCAGGTATGGCAGGCTTAGCAATGGTTCTACTTTTTATGATATTGTATTATGGAAGATTAGGAATTATTGCATCCATGGGGTTAATTATTTATGGTCTTATCTCCTTTGCTATATTTAGATTAATTCCAATAGTATTGACACTGCCCGGTATTGCAGGTTTCATTCTTTCCATCGGTATGGCAGTTGATACGAATATATTAATTTTTGAAAGAATTAAAGAAGAAGTACGCAAAGGAAAAAATACCGACATAGCTATACGGTTAGGTTTTGGTCGAGCAATTGATGCGATCAAAGACGCGAATGTTACAACTTTAATTGTGGCGTTTATTCTTTTTAACCCTTTAAATTGGGAATTTTTACCTCAATTTGGATTAGTCCGAGGCTTTGCATTGACATTAGCAATTGGTGTAGCTACAAGTTTGTTTACGGGCATAGTTATAACCAAAAGATTAATTAAGTGGTTTTATAAATATTAATATAGAATATGATCAATTTCCTTAAATTCCGAAGCTTATATTTTTTAATTTCTGCTGTCGTTATCGGTGCGGGAATATTTTCTATTTTTAGATGGGGATACATATATTCCATTGATTTTGTCGGTGGTACAAATCTTGAGTATCAGTTTGAAAAGAATGTATCAGTCAAAGAAGTTACAAATATAATGAAACAGGAAAAAATTGATGTAGTAAGTATTTCTCAGAGTAAAAATGTAATTTCGGTTAGAACTAAAGCAATTGATGAAAAAAAAGAAGCTCTACTAAGAAAGAATTTAACGAGTAAATTATCCTCAAAAATCACTGTGCTTCGTTCAGAAACTGTGGGTCCATCATTGGGGAGGGAAACAATGATTAAAACGGGTATTGCTTCGCTTTTGGCAATAGTAGGTATCCTTCTATACATGAGTTTTGCCTTTAAAGGAATTAACTTTGCTTTAGCAGCAATCCTTGCACTTTTGCATGATTTCTTAGTCGTTATTGGAACATATTCCTTGTTATCTTATTTCTATAAAGCAGAAGTAGATACTATGTTTGTCACTGCAGTTCTGACTACTATGTCATTTTCAGTTCATGATACAATCGTTATTTTTGATAAAATTCGCGAGTATATGAAAACTCAAGGAAAGGGCAATATGGAGCATTATGTAAATAAGGCACTAACAGAAACTTTAGTACGATCCCTTAACAATTCAATGACGATTATTTTTATGTTGCTTGCACTTACATTGCTCGGTGGCTCTACTATTAGATTTTTTGTTGCTACACTGTTAATTGGAACTATAACAGGCACATATTCATCTCCCTTTGTAGCAGCACCACTTCTTGTCTGGCTTGAAAAAATAAGAGGTAAGTCAGTAAATTAATTTAGAGATTATGCAAATTGTGCGATATCCACTGGGTCAATTACAGGCGAATTGTTATGTATTGATTAAAGACACATCTTGCATTATTATTGATCCGGCTGATGAAGCATCTTTTATTCTTGAAGAAATACAACGCCGTAATCTTACAATTGCTGGTTTGATCGCTACTCATGGTCATTTTGATCATATGATGGCGGCAGGAGAAATACAGCTATCCTTTCCCGAATTACATTGTTATCTTCATTCCAAAGATTTTTTTCTTATTACTCGTTTAGGTGAAACTGCAAAGTATTTTTTAGGGTATGAACCTCATGTTATCTCACCGCAAAAATTAGAAAATCTAAAAGCTGGTCATTTGCTGCTAGAAGAATTTTCCTTTGAAGTAATCGAAACACCAGGACACACCCCGGGTAGTTGTTGTTTTTATTTTAAGGAAGAAAATATATTATTTTCTGGTGACACTCTATTTAAAGACAGTATTGGAAGATATGATTTTTCCTATAGTGATAAAACAGATTTAAAAAGATCAGTTAAGCACCTTCTAGCACTTCCGGAAGAAACATTGGTATATCCGGGACATGGTGAAGACACATTAATACAATATGAGAAAAAAAATTTTAATTTGTATTTTTAAGAGTATTTAGCTTTTCCATTAATACTTCGCGTTCATTTTTCAGTTCTCCATCTTCCACTGCAGTAAAGATTTTATTAAGTACTTCACCAACCATAGGACCGGGGGAAAGAGATAACAAATTCATTACGTCTTTACCATTTATCTTAAGATCAGTGACTTTAAAAGGTTCATATTGTACTTCTTTTATCCTTTTTTTAAATAATTCATATCGCCAGGAAGTAGGTCGGGATCCGGAACCAATTCTATCCGCAGTACGCAAATCCAGCATGTCTTGTAGATACTCTATTCCAACTTCGCGGATAAAGCGGCGAACTGCTTTATCAGTTTGAATTTCTGAGACAGTGAACTGATGCTTAGCAACCAATCGCACAAGTTTTTCTTTTTGTTTATTTGATAAACGGAAACGTTCTGCAATTTGGATGGCTTGGATTTCACCCACAACTTCGTGATTATAAAACGTTATTATATCTGTTTCTGGATCTTTACGAAAAGTTTTCGCCTTTCCTATATCATGAATTAATGTTGCAAAACGGGTAATCGGATCATTAGAAGGACAATGTTTAAGTGACATAACAAGGTGTGTTCCCACGTCATAAATGTGATGCCTTTTAGGACTTTTTTGTTGCACGCTAAAACACACATCCACCTCAGGTAAAATATACTTTAATAAATCAGTACTTCTTAAAAACAGTATTCCATCAGCAGCATGCTCAGAAGCAATGATTTTAAGAAATTCATCACGAATTCTCTCCCACGATATTTTAGTAATACCCTGTGCATTTTTTTTAATAGAATCGCGAGTTTTATCTTCAATTAAAAATCCTAGCTGAGCAGCAAAACGAACTGCTCGCATAAGTCGTAGAGCATCTTCGGCAAAACGACGATCCGGATCTTCTACGGCGACTATCAGATGTTCATGTAAATGTTTTTGACCATTATAAGGATCTACAATCTTCTCTCCGTCATATGCAATTGCATTAATTGTAAAGTCACGACGTTGTAAATCAGCAGCAATAGTGTCTGCCCATTCAATATTTTCTGGATGACGTGCATCTGTATAGTTTGATTCTTTGCGGAATGGAGTAATTTCAAAGAGAAGCTGTTTTTTTTCATTGTCAGTGTTTATTTCGGTGGGAACCGTAACTGTGCCATAAGTATTATGATAAAAAGCATTAGGAAACATTTTGATAATATCTTCAGGCTTAGCATTCGTAGTAAAATCCCAGTTATCTGTATCTTTCCCAATGAGTAAATTGCGCACAGCACCGCCTACCACATAAATTTCATAATTGTGGTTTTTGAATATATTCATGAAAGTCAGTATATAATCGGGAAGATTGATCATGCTTAAATTATACTCCAACATTGATTATTTTCTGTAGTCATCTCCTAATTTCTTTTTAGCATGTATCAGATATTTTTTTAAGTTGATCATTAAAGGTTGATAGATAGGATGAGTCACGATAGTATCTACTACAGAAAGAGGGAACCATTTCATATCGTAAAATTCATTTGTATCAAATTTAAAACTTTGTTCGTCTATATAAACCAAATACCATAAATCATAATGTGTTTTACATGTTTGCTTTGGATTATCGATTTGAATGATTGAAGCGGTGTACAACTCGATTGGTTCAGATATTAGATTGTGCTGTAGTTCCTCTGCAAACTCACGTCGGACCGTGTCGAGTGGACCTTCCCCTTGGTCTATATGTCCACCTGGAGGGATCCAAGAATCGGCTTTTATATGATGTCCTAGAAGTATAGTTTTATTTTGTATATCAATAGGAATACAGAAAGCGCAAAAATGATTCTGAGGATTTTGTTGTTTGGTCGGCCCTGATCCTGAATTAAGTTGTTTCAAAAATTGAGCGATAATTTGCTCATCTGCACTTGATTTAATTTTGAGAATTTCTTTTTCAATCAACTTTTTCATGATGTAACTAAATTCTTTAAAATATCTAGATTTTTTTTATCAGGACCATTATCATCGAAGCCGGGAGTTTCTATGATAAAAGGCTTATCTTTAGTTTTGGGATGATTTAGTAATAGTTTAAATGTATCAATTCCGACAGCGCCTTGTCCAATATTTTCATGTCGGTCACGAAGTGACCCAAATGGATCCTTACTATCATTAATGTGCCAGAGTTCAAGTTTATCAATGCCAATAAGTGTATCAAACTTAGTTAGAAACGCTTCCAGTTTTTCACTTGTTCGTAAGTCATACTCTGCGGCATGCAGGTGACAGGTATCTAAACAGACTCTTAATCGGGAGTCATTTACATCTTCAATTATTTGTGCAATATCTTCAATAAAGCGTCCAATTTTTCGGTTTCCAGCATTTTCAATCATAAAAAGAGTTTCTTTAGGGGTGTTATTGAGAACATCCAATATGTTATCAATAAGAACTTTATACTTCTCCTGTTTATGTATTGGAAGCGATGAGGTTTCTTCATCTTTGCCGTTTTTAAATGATCCTAAGTGAACTATACTGCCTCGCACTCCCATTTGTGCCGCTAATTTAAATTCATGTTTTAACAATGATCGTGACAGCTGTCCTATTCTTTCATCACTACCGAGATTAAGTAAGTAAGATGCATGAAAGTATATTGGATCAATTTCCAGTTTAGTTCGTAAGTTTTTGAATGCGGTAATATCAGTTTCCAATGGTTTGACAAAGTTCCAGCCACGGGGAGAAGCGGCGAAAATTTGTAGTGTATTACCGCCAATTTCATTAATTTTAGTAACAGGGTTAGTATAGCCCCCACTTATTGAAAGATGAGCGCCAAATTTGTATGACATTTTCCTATTATAAATGTTCAAACATTTGTTTGTGGACAATCTTGTCAAAAAGCATTAGTATTTCATTATTAAGCAAGTCAACTGTCATTTTGCTATTGACAACTATTAGCAGTCTTGCTATATTATTGCTAAGTATGGATAATCTAACACAGCGGCAAGTAGATATTTTGAAAGCAATTATTAAAGAATATACCGATAGCGGAATTGCGGTTGGTTCGGAGATACTAGAAAAGAAATATAAACTAGGAGTCTCACCTGCAACAATTCGTAATGAGATGGTTGAACTGGCCCAAAAAGGTTATCTAAAAAAAGCACATTTTTCATCAGGAAGAGTACCATCAGCCAAAGGATTCCGTTTTTATATAAAACATTTAATGAAGGAAAAAGAACTTTCAACTATTGAAGAGGTAGCGTACAAAAATAGTATTTGGGATGATAGACAGGAAATACATAAGTTGCTGTACCACGCGACAAAGGTACTCGCAGAAAGAACTGGGTTATTATCTATCACCGCAACAGATACAGGAGAAGTATATTATGCAGGTGTAGCTAATCTGTTAAGTAAAAATGAGTTCGCTGATCCTGGCCTATCACGACCTTTGTTTGGATTGCTTGATGAAGTTAATTTTTGGGAAGGAATACTGAGACAGTTTTACAAGGTTGATGAAGACATAATGTATTTATTGGGTGCTGAAGATTTCCGGGATCCCATATTTGAGACATGCGCCAGTGTGATGGGTGAGTTCCATACAGATCGTGTTAAGGGAATTATCGGTGTGGTTGGTCCAAAACGCATGTCATACGATGTTATTATCCCTCAGGTTCGTTATTTTTCGCAGCTGATTGAAGATGTTATAAAAAGCAGTTCTGCCACATCTCAATAAGTATTTATAGTTAGATATTATTTTCGATTTAAGTTATTTACTATGGATTCAAAACACCAGAAGTCAAACAACCAACAAAGTGATATTAAAAAAAATGATGAAAAAAAAGAACACGTAACCGAAATAAATGGGGAAGTAGAAATGCTTAAACAGGAAGTTACAGATATGAAGAGTAAATATTTAAGAGCATTAGCAGATTATCAAAATTTAGAAAAAAGATTTCATGGTGAGCGAATGATTATCCGGGAAGACGTAACCTTTCAATTAATTCTCAGATTGTTACCGTTTCTGGATAATTTAGAGCAGGCAGAAATATTTATTAAGGATAAAGGTTTGGATATGATTCGAAAACAATATTACCAACAGCTTACAGAAATGGGAATTGAAGAAATAAAAGTTTTGGGAAAAGAATTCGATCCGCATATTGCTGAAGCAATTGATGTAGTTGAAGGTGAAAAAGACAATGTTATTGTTGAAGTATTACGAAAAGGATATAAATATAAAGAAAAAATATTACGTCCGGCTCAGGTAAAAGTAAGTAAAAAAGTTCAGTCAGTAAATTAATAGTTAACATTTCTTAAAAAAACTATGGCAAAAATAATTGGTATCGATTTAGGTACAACTAACTCTTGTGTTTCGGTTATGGAAGGTGGAAAACCGAAAGTTATTCATTCTCAAGAAGGTCGAAATGTAATCCCTTCTGTGGTTGATCCAATTAAACGAATAGTTGGTGATGTAGCTAAACGGCAAATCGTTATTAATCCAAAACGGACGATTTTTTCCGTTAAAAGGTTAATGGGTCATAAATATAATGATGATTCTGTACAACGCGACACAAAATGGTTGCCTTATACTGTCAAAGGCGGCCGGGACGGAATGGCTGTGGTAGAAGTGGAAGGAAAAACATTTACACCTCAGGAAGTTTCTGCAATGATTCTACAGAAAATAAAGTCCGATGCAGAAGCATATTTGGGAGAAAAGGTGGAAAAAGCCGTTATTACCGTTCCTGCATATTTTGATGATGCACAGCGTCAGGCGACAAAACAAGCAGGTGAAATTGCGGGCTTGGAAGTAGTACGTATTATCAATGAGCCTACAGCGGCTGCGTTGGCATACGGTTTAGATAAGCATCATGCTCATAATATTGCTGTGTATGATTTGGGTGGTGGTACATTTGATATTACTATTCTTGAGCTGGGAGAAGGGGTTTTCCAAGTTAAAGCCACTAATGGAGATACTCATTTAGGCGGAGACGACTTTGATAAAACAATATTAGATTACCTAGCTGAAGAATTTCAAAAGGAAAATGGTATTGATCTTCGCAAAGATCCACAAGCATTACAACGATTGCGTGATGCAGCAGAAAAAGCAAAGATAGAACTTTCATCTTCGATGGAAGCAGAAGTCAATTTGCCATTTATCACTGTCAAAGATAATACCCCTCAGCATCTTGTTACTAAAATTACTCGGGCAAAACTGGAGACATTAGTTGCCAGTCTTATTGAACGATCTTTTGAGCCGGTTAAAGCAGCCATTAAAGATGCTAAGCTTGATAAATCTCAGATTAATGAAGTCGTTCTTGTCGGCGGTATGACGAGAATGCCTAAAATTATTGAAAAGGTGAAAGAATTTTTTGGTAAAGAACCAAACAGATCTGTTAATCCAGATGAAGTGGTGGCAATAGGTGCTTCCATTCAAGCAGGAGTTCTTACCGGAGAAACCAAAGATGTTGTATTGCTTGATGTTACTCCTCTTACGCTTGGAGTCGAAACATTAGGTGGTGTTATGACTCCACTTATTAATCGCAACACAACGATTCCAACATCAAAGTCCGAGGTGTTTTCTACAGCTCAGGATAATCAAACGCAGGTAGAAATTCATATCTTACAAGGTGAACGTCCAATGGCTCGTGATAATAAGTCATTAGGTAGGTTTATTCTTGAAGGAATTCCACCTGCCCCACGAGGTGTGCCACAGGTTGAAGTTATGTTTGATATAGATGCCAATGGTATTCTTACTGTTACTGCTAAAGATAAAGCAACTGGCAAAACACAAAGTATCAAAATCACCGGTTCAACAGGCTTGACCAAAGAGGAAATTGAAAAAATGAAAGCGGACGCTGAAAAAAATGCTGATCATGATAAAGAAGAAAAAGAAAAAATTGAAGCTCGTAATAAGGCAGAGCATATGCTCTATGTTGCCGAAAAGTCCTTAAAAGATGTCGGTGATAAAGCACCAAAAGAAGATAAAGAACCTGTGGAAGCTAAAATTAAAGAATTAAAAGAATCACTCGAAAAGGGCACACGAGAAGATATTGAGCAAAAAACAGCCTCTTTATCTGAATCACTTCAGAAAATAGGCCAGCATATGTATGGCGCACAAGGACAGCCTGGTGCATCAACTCCTCCAGGAACTGAAGGACCACAAGCGGAAAAACCTTCCGAAGATAAAAAGGATAAAAAAGATGTTGAAGAGGGTGAAGTCGTTAAATAACTAGAAATATTATTCAGTAGAGACGTGCCGCCGGCACGTCTCTACATTTTTGTATAATATCGCATATGGCAAATTACTACGAAACATTAGGAGTATCTAAATCAGCATCTCCAGATGAGATAAAATCAGCATACCGTAAACAGGCATTGCAATGGCATCCAGACCGAAACAAATCGCCGGAAGCAGCGGAAAAATTTAAACTTATAAATAAAGCATATGAAGTTCTTTCTGATGCAAAGAAAAAAGAACTTTATGATCAGATTGGACATGATGCTTTTGAACGTAGTGGTGGCGGGAGTGCCGGATCGAGAGGGTATTCTCAAAACCAAGGACCTTTTAGCTACTCTTATTCTTACGGTGGAGAAGGGAACCCGTTTGAAGATATAAGTGGTTTTTCAGATCCCTTCGAAATTTTTGAACAATTTTTTGGAGCCCGTTCACCTTATTCAAACGGCGGTCGTGCTCAGCGAAGGCAAACATATCAGATAGAAATAACTTTTGATGAGGCAGTTCGAGGTATTGAAAAAGACGTATCAATAGAGGGAAAAAATAAAAAATTAAAAATACCTGCAGGTGTTGATGATGGGACACAAATTCGTTTTTCTGACTTCAATCTTATTGTAAGAGTGCGGCCACATCATATTTTTAAAAGAGATGGTCAGGATATATATTTAGAAAAAGAAATTTCATTTGCAACCGCTGTGTTAGGAGGAACTGTGGATGTGATAACTTTGGGTGATTCTGTTACATTAAAAGTTCGTCCAGGTACTCAATCGGGAACAACAGTTCGTTTACGCGGGCATGGTATTACATATCCTAACACTAATCGTAAAGGTGATGAATATGTTGTCTATAAAGTCCATATTCCTCAGAAAGTATCCGGAAAAGCTAAAAAACTTTTAGAAGAACTACAAAAAGAAGGGGTCTGATCTTGACAAAACACCTGATAAACGGTTACAATAGGACGTTATTACAATCTAATTTTTAAAAATATGAAAACACATGCAGGTAATCTAAAAAAAGGTGAGTTTATTCGTTATCAAAATGAAATCTGGCAGATTCAAAAAGCAGAGTTCTATTCTCCTGGTAAAGGTTCTGCTCTTATGAAAGCCCGTATTAAAAATGTGACTAATGGAAAAAATATTGACTATGCATTTAAATCATCTGAAACTGTTGAAACAGTAGATGTCGAAAGTATTGAAATGCAGTACTTATATAAAGATAACGAGAATATGTATTTTATGGACGAGCGAAGTTATAACCAATATACAGTACCACTTGCATTGATAGGTGATGTAGCTAAATTTTTTAAAGAAAATGATAAGTACTATGTATATGTTTATAATGAACAGCCAATTAGCGTACGACCTCCTTTAAGTGTGAGACTAAAAGTCATTGAAACAGAAGATGCAGCTAAAGGCGATACTGTGACCGGAGCTAAAAAAGCTGCCATCGTTGAAACGGGTGTCACAGTTATGGTACCATTGTTTGTTAAAGTTGGTGACATTGTAACTGTAAACCCAGAAACGGGCGAATATGGCGAACGGGTTAGCCAGTAAAAGTGAGATAATCAAGATACAATAATTATTACAAAAAGCTGTATGCTGACAGTTGGAGAGATCTTTCGTAAAAACCGAGAAAAAAAAGGCTTAACTATTCAGCAGGTCGAAAAACAAATTCGTATACGTGCTAAGTTTCTTCAAGCTGTCGAAGAAAATAACTGGAATTCATTTTCTTCAAAAATATACATAACAGGCATAATTAAAAACTATGCTAACTTTCTTGGACTTGATAAAGATAAAATGCACGCTTTTTTTCGTCGGGACTATGAAAGATCAGAAGAAACACAATTTAAACAAAAAATCTCTACAAAATCACTTAATCCGCAAACTCGGACTATTATTTATGTGGTATTAGGATCCATATTTATTTTATTTACCATATATTTTGGATATCAGTTGAAGTTGTATTTAACTCCACCTAAAGTAAGTATCGTTTCTCCTCAACGTAGTATTTTTAGATCGACAGATAGAATACGAGTAATAGGACGGACAGAAAAAGAAGCTACGATAAATATTTTCGGTGATAAGGTGTATCAGAATAGTGAAGGAGTTTTTGAGTACGATTTTCCGATAAAAAAAGGTAAAAATGAATTAAAAATTGAGGTTATTGGTGCAAACGGTAAAAAAACCATTTTCAAAAAAACATATATTCTAGAATAGTTTATTCTGCCTGACTAAATAGTGACCGAAGTGATTTAATATTTTTAGTAGTCTGCGACGAGAATTGTTTAGTAAAATGTAGTCTTTTTGCTTCTCCCAGTATTCTTTCTTCTCCATAAACTTTGCGTACTTCGCCGAGTAATCCTACTTCTCCTATAAATAGCGTCTTGCTGGGTAAAGCTGTATTTCGCAATGAGGATACAAGTGAAGCTATGATGCCCAAATCAGCAGCTGTTGATTTAATATCCACACCACCGATTACATTGACATAAATATCAAATTTATCGAGCGGCATGTTTAGATGTTTACGGATTACAGCAAGTAAAAGTAGAACTTTATTGTAATCAACACCTTTAACAACCCGACGTGGCATTGCCAACATGGTGGGTGAAGCAAGTGTTTGTATTTCAAAAAAAAGCGGTCTTTTACCTTCAATAATACCTACAATTGCTTTCCCGGGAACATTATCACTTTGATCTTCAAGAAAGGCCATTGGATTATTTACTTCTGTCAAACCTTCCTGTTTCATCTCAAATATCCCAATTTCATCGGTTGAGCCGAAACGGTTTTTATTAGCTCGTAATATCCTAAATTGTGATATACGTTCTCCTTCAAATGTTAAAACTACATCGACCATATGTTCAAGAGTCTTTGGTCCGGCAATATCTCCATCTTTAGTTACATGCCCGATAATAATAATAGGAATTTTTAGCGATTTAGCTGCAATTGTAAGTTTTGCAGTAACTTCTCGTAGCTGACTTACATTCCCCGGCGTCGCATCAATATCTTTCGAATATACAGTTTGTATCGAGTCAATTACCAGAACATCAATTTTATCGCTCCATTCTTCGGCTGCTTCTACAATTCCTTCAACCTGTAAATCGCTGGAAAAGAAAAAATCATTAAGGTTAATTCCAAGCCTGTCTGCACGATCTTTAACCTGTTCAGGAGCTTCTTCGCCAGAAACATACAATGCTTTCATATTATGCAGGGACTGAAGCAATAATGTAGATTTTCCCACACCAGGTTCACCGGTAAGGAGTATAACAGCACCCGGTACAATACCACCACCAAGCACGCGGTCAAATTCGAAAATACCTGTTTTTTTACGATCTTTTTTAAGTGATTGAACTTTGGAAAGGGGAGTGATACTAATCTTTTTTACCGATTCGTTTTTGCGACTCGGTGTCCCAGATTTATCAAATCGATTCTCTTTAAATGTATTAAATTCGCCACATGAAGGACATTTACCGAGCCAGGAGCCCGAGCCATATCCACAGTTGGCACATAGGAATGATGTCATAATTACATTTTCTCCACAGTTTGAATACCGAGCAAACCCAGTCCGTTGCTAATAATCTGTGAAACTGAGTGAGTCAACAAAATTCTAAATTTCACTGTTTCTTCATCAGCTTTTAGAATAGTGTGTTTTTGATAAAAAAGATTATATTCTTGCGCTATATTATATAAATAATTTGCAATTGAGTTTGGTGTCCGATGTAACGCTGAATCTCGTACTATATCTGTAAATTTTATGAGAGATCGAAGCAGCTGCAATTCTTCTTTGTTTGCTGCAATATCATTTATAGATTCTGCAGATTGAAGACTAACTGGTGATTTTTCTAGTACAGACCGGCATCGTACATACGTATACTGTATATAAGGTCCAGAATTACCTTCAAAACTAACTGATTCATCAAAATCAAATTCTACATCTTTACCAATACTATTTTTAAGCAATGCATATTTTATTGCTGCTTTCCCTATAAGTTCGGCCGTATCAACAAGCCATCCGGGTTCATTATTAAGCTGTAGGGTTGAATCAACTTTAATATGTGTATTTTTGCCCATGACCTCCATGGCTTTTTTTGCCGCTTCATCAAGAAGCCATTCACCTAATAATACTTTTCCCGTGCGACTAGACATTTTTCCATCTGGAAGTCGCACCATGCCATGTGATACATGGGTAGTCTTTCTTCTTAAATCTGGATATATTTTATCCAGTGCTGCTAATAATACTTTAAAATATTCATTAATTTCATTTCCTGTTACAATCACTGACATAGTATAGGGATACCATTCATATTTAGTGGGGGCTAATCCTAGTTCTTTTGCTTCATAAGTAGGTAGTCCCAGGGAATTAATGAATACACGTGTATGCAATCCGAAATCTTCTCCCGGGAAAACTACAGCACCATTACTTTTCTTAAAAATACCTTTTATTAGGTTTGCATTTACAATCTCACGTCCTCTAGGTCCCACTTCACTTTCAAAAAAATTTTTTTCGAATTGACTGCCCAACCTTTCATATATGCTATCAAAATATTCAAGACTCCATTTTCTGCCTAATGCATACAAGCTTAAAATTCTGGCATCTTTTTCATATACTTGCTTATTTATTTCTACTATATTCTTTTTTGCAGTTTCATTTTCTTCATACGCTGTTGCACCCATGGAGTAAGATTTACCCAAAAATTTCACTCGTTCTTTTATAGGTAATTTTTCTAAGTCATGTACTGAGATGTTTTCTCTACTCATTAATTCTTGCATTCCCCACAAAGATTTCGCGACATGCATCCCTACATCTCCCTGATATGTTACCCGTTTTACTTCCGCCCCACATGCATCGTATAATCGGGCAAGTGATTCACCTACAATATTGCTATATAGATGACCGATATGAAATTCTTTAAACGGATTTGGATCGGTGAATTCTACAATAATCTTTTCGTTTTTTAATTTATCGTTGCGGCCATAATTATTAGCATGATTAGTAATACTTTTTAGGTTGTGAAGTAGAGTTTTCTTATTTATCCAAAAGTTAATAAATCCCGGTTTTGCCACCTCGACTTTATCAATAATTTCATCTGTATCAATCTTTTTCACGATTTCTTCTGCAATAAGAATGGGATTTTTTTTTAGTTGTTTAGTCAGTTGCATGGCTATATTGCAACTGTAATCACCAAACTGTGCATTTGAAGTATGTTCCACTGAAAATGCAGTTATTGGGACTTTGAGTGCCTTTAAAGCAGTTTCGATTTTGCGTTGTACATGGTCTCGGATCATAGTTTTATATAGTATTGTATCATAGACTGAGTTGATACGATTTTAATTCTATGTGTTTCAGTATTGCATTATCTTAACGCGTTTTCTACAATAGATCTTGAAGACATGAAAAAGAAACTTATTTTATTGGGTATTTTGTTACTTATTTTTGCCGGAATTATAGGCTTTCGGTACTTCATGTGGGATACTCAGAATACATATGGTAGGCTAAAAATAGTTTCATCTCCGTCAGCGGGCATTTTTATAGATAATTTAGGCATCGGAAAGACTCCCTATGAAGATAAGTATAAAGTAGGAGAGTATCTAATAAAACTTATTCCAGAAGGAGATGCGACTACAACTGCCTCTTGGCAAGGAAAAGTAAAGATATATAAAAATTCGTTAACTTACGTGAATAGGGAACTTGGCGCAACAGATATTAATTCAGCTGGGGAAGTTTTCACTGTAACAGCGATGGAGAGTAAGCCTTCTGACAGTAATTATGGAGAAATTTATGTTGAATCAGATCCGACGGGTGCAATTGTATATCTGGATAATGATGAAAAAGGTGTGGCGCCACTCGTACTGGCAGATGTTAACAAAGGAGATCATGAACTTTCTGTTTTTATGCCGGGATTTTTCCGTCGGACACAAAAAATTAATATAGACCCTGGATATCGGGTGAATGCAAGTTTCAAGCTTGCAATCGATCAAAATCAACGTCCCACACCGACTCCGCAGGCATCAGAATCAGCCTCATTAACGAATTCAAAAGAATCATCATCTAGTGCAACATCCAAAAGCACGGCTGGTAAAGAATCGCTTATTGTTAATGACACACCAACAGGATTTTTGAGAGTACGTTCAGAGCCAACGGTAAATGCCAGTGAATCTGCTCAGGTAAAACCAGGTGAAAAATATACTATTCTGGATGAGGAAAGTGGTTGGTATAAAATTAATTATGAACAAGGTAAAGAAGGATGGGTTTCCGGGCAATATGTCACCAAACAATAATTAGCTTCTTATCTCTTCTCTTTCCAAATGAATTTATTGTAAAAAATATAAGAATAGGGAATTACAATGAAAAATATTATTGCAATCTTTGTGTATAACAATCTTATATCAAATGGCTCGCTTAAGCGAATATGCATATTATGAAAAATAAAAATTGCAAGCTGTAATCCGATAGTCTGAATAATAATTGATCCTGAAGATATGAGATTGAATTTAACAAAGCTAATAATTTTGCTTATAGCATTTCCTGCTAGTTTTTTATGAGCAAAGCTCCAGTAATTATTCATCAAATAATTAAAGATAACAGCTGATTCGGTGCTGATCAAATTTGCTCCCCATACTTTAAAGTGAAGATATTTCGTAAAGACAAAAAATAATCCCGTATCGACAACAAATCCTAAGCCACCTACAATTACAAATTTAACGAATGATGACTTGGTAAATACATAGAGTAAAATATGGGCAATATATTGAAGCGAGTTAATTTTAGATATCCCGTAGGTGCGTTCTTTAAACTGAATCGGAATCTCGCTGATCGCGGCGTTATTTTTGACTGCATAATCAAGCAAAGCTATTTGGAAAACATAGCCTGAATAATGTTGAATATGAGACATTGAGTCTTTAACAATCCATGCTTTTATTGCTCGGTATCCACCTGTCCAATCAGTAATTTTTAATTTCATGAAGCCAAAACGAATAATGTAGTTACCTAAAACAGAAAAAATTTTTCGATGTAGACCCCAATCTGCCGGAATTGATCCGCCTTTGATATATCGCGATCCAATAACAAAGTCAGAGCCTGTCTCAATATTTTTAAGAAATAATGGAATTTCCTTAGGATCATGAGATAGGTCAGCATCCATTTCAAAAAGTAAATACGGTTTTAGGTTCTCTAAGGCATACTGGAATCCCTGGATGTATGCTTTCCCTAAGCCTTCTTTTTTTGTTGTCATCAAATGGACGTTTTGGTTTTTAGCCTGTATTTTTTTTACCACATCACCAGTGTTATCTGTGGAGTTACTATCGACTACCAGTACTTCTACACTCCAATTGGTTATTTTTTCTGTAGCTTCAAAAACACCTTTGATAGCCTGTTCCATATTTCCAGCCTCGTTATATGTTGGAATTACTACAACTGCTTTTCTCATATTTTTTATGACGATTTTAAATACTGCATTACCTTTTTGAGTCCTTCTTCTAATGTTACTTTTGGCTCCCAATGTAACAGTTTTTTAGCCTTTGATATATCTGGTCGTCTTTTTCGTGGATCATCTTTTGGTAATGATTCGCTAAATACGATCTTACTTTTTGATTTTACTATATTTTTGATAATAGTAGCATATTCTAATACAGTATGTTCTTGATCAGATCCGATATTGACTATTTCTCCTGAAGTATTGGGCTCGAACATAAGTTTAATTATTCCATCTGCAGTATCATCTACATAGCATAAAGATCTGGTTTGCTGACCATCTCCAAATACAGTAATAGGTTCATTTTTTAAGGCTTGCTGTAAAAAAATGATTACCATTCTCATATCAGATTTCATCATCCTGGGACCATAGGTATTGAATATACGAACAATGCGTGCATCGAGTTTTTTTTCTCTGAAATAATATGCAGTTAAAGTCTCTCCAAAACGTTTAGCCTCATCATAAACAGATCGTGGTCCAGTAGTTGAGACATTGCCTCTATATTCTTCGTTCTGTGGATGTTGCAGAGGATCACCATATATTTCAGAAGTAGAAGCAAAGAGAAATTTAGCATTATGTGCTTCCGCAAATTTCAGTAGTTCTAAAGTGCCGGTAGTATTTACCTGCATTGTTTCCATGGCCAGAGCGTGATAGCTTATGGGGCTGTGATGATTAGGAGAAGCAGGAGAGGCTAAATGAAAAACAGCATCAGCATTGATAGATAATGGTAATGGATTAATGACATTGTGTTCGATAAAAGAGAAACGTTTATTTTTAAGAAGATGGTTGATATTTAATTTTTTGCTTGTCAAAAAATTATCAACACAAATAATTTCATGATCTTTGTTTAGGAGTGTCTCACATATATGAGAGCCGATAAAGCCAGCACCTCCGCTAATAAGTATTTTCATTACTTCTAATTCTAAACAGGTCTTCGTCCTGTTGAGAAATATTTAAATCCTAAAGATTTCATCTGCGCAGGTTGATAAATGTTTCTTCCATCAATGACAACTGGGGATTTCATTGTAGCTTTAACCTTTTTCAGATCTGCTTGCATAAATTCATTCCATTCTGTAAGTATTGCTAACGCATCAGCATCTTTTACAGCACTATAAGGATCATCATGATATGTTATTTTATCGCCATAAATTTTTTTCACATTATCCATAGCTACCGGATCAAATACGTGAATTTCAAAATTTTTAGCTAATAACTTATTGATGATATAAGTGGATGGAGCTTCGCGAATATCATCGGTGTTAGGTTTAAAACTTAATCCCCAAAAAGCTACTTTATTGCCTTTTGCGTTTTTAATTATTTTATTCAAAAAGTTATCTTTTGCCTGTGAATTCACTTTTTCCACTGCTTCCAGTAATAGAGGGTCAGTAGTCAAATGTTGTCCGATCTTTATTAATGCCTTGACATCTTTTGGAAAACACGAGCCACCATATCCGACTCCTGGATTAAAAAATATTCTGCCTATACGTTTATCAAGACCTACTCCATCAAGCACAGTTTCTACATCCGCACCAGCTTGTTCACAATAAAATGATATCAAATTTGCAAATGATATTTTTGTAGCTAGCATTGCATTTGCTGTATATTTTATGAGTTCTGCAGATGCCAGATCTGTAATAACGCGTTTACCAGGAAGCGGTTTATGCAGCTCAACCAGCAAATCAATTGCTTTCTGTGAATCAGACCCCATTACAACTCGATCTGGATTGAGAGTATCAAATATGCCAGTACCTTCTCGTAGGAATTCCGGACAGGATGCTCCTGCAACTTCAGCTCCGGCTGGTTTCATTTCATTTAAAATATCAATAACTTTATTGTTAGTACCAACGGGTACAGTGCTTTTACAAGAAACTACTGTAAAACCCTTTTTTAAATGCTTAGCAATCGATTTTGTTACAGAAAAAACCGTTGACAGATCAGCTTCACCATTTTCTTTTGGTGGTGTTCCAACGGTAATAAATACTATATCTGAGGAGGGAATCGCTTTATCATAATCTGTCGTAAAATGAAGTCTTCCAGCCTGATTATTTTTTTCAAGAAGTTCCTTTAATCCTGGTTCGTAAATGATTGGGTCACCTGCTTTAAGCCGAGCAATCTTTTCTGGAGTATGTCCGACAACCCAGACCGTATTGCCGAAATCGGCGAAAACACAGGCTGTAACTAATCCGACATACCCATGTCCGATAAATGTGATTGTCATAAAGACATATAATATACGAAAATGCTTACAAAAACAAGACTAGTTTCAGTTATACTCAATGTATAAGCCTAATAGTTATATAGATAATAATGATTATTCTCAATATTCTGCAGTATTTATTGTCCTTTTTTATTCTATGGCTCTCTTCAGAAGTAATAGTCGACGGTATAGATCATTTTTCAAAGAAATTCAAAATTTCATCTTTTGCTGCATCTTTTTTCGTTTTAGGTCTGTTGACATCACTACCGGAAATTGGAGTCGGTGCTAGTGCCATATTAGATCATGAACCAGAAATATTTGTAGGCAACTTGATCGGCGCTTCTTTTGTCCTTTTTCTTCTGGCAATGCCTTTATTAGCAATATTTGGAAAAGGTATTGCTCTTTCATATCAGCTTACAAACAAAAACTTGATGTTCGCATTGTTTGTCATTTTATGTCCGGCTCTTTTTGTATTGGATGGTAATGTTAGTAAAACGGAAGGATTCTTTATGATAGTTATTTATATTCTATTGTTCTATTTTATAGAGTCTAATCAAAAAGTAGTTAAAGAGGTTGAAGATGATATTGAAGGTGTTAAAAAAAGTAGTGTCAAACAGTTATTACGTGTCGTTATGGGGTGTATTATGGTGTTTATTGCTAGTAAAACATTGGTGGATAAAACGATTTTTTTTGCGCAGTTGTTGAATATTCATACATATCTTATTAGTTTAGTTGTCCTATCCGTAGGTACAAATTTGCCAGAGTTTGCGATTGCAGTGAGTGCAATTATGAACAAACACAAGGAAGTTGCTTTTGGTGATTATGTAGGATCGGCAGCGGCGAACACGTTACTTTTTGGAATATTAGTACTTATTAATGGATCTTTCGTAATTCATAATGGTAGTTTTTTTCTTACCTTTTTAGTCTTTTCAGTCGGAATGGTAGCTTTTTATTTTTTCGCGCGCTCAAAACGGGAAATATCCAGAAAAGAAGGAATGATATTATTGTCTATTTATTTACTGTTTTTAATTATTGAAATAGTCGTATAGAAGGAATATAATCCGAATATGTCCGCTGTTAAAAAAGAATTGGATACAGTTATCGCAGGATCGACTCAAAGAAAAATTGTTGAACGTGCAATTGATGGATATGCGAAAGGCCTTAAAGATTTTTTAACTACTAATAAACCTCTGGAGAGTTATTTAGGCTTGTATAAAGAGGATGCCAAACTTTTACAAGAATCTACGTCAGAACAGGTAAGTACTGCAGCTGAATATACCAAAGATGTTGTCTTAGAACTTAATAAGAGATATCAAGAATTGTCTTCTGCCAGATATATGGAACTCAAAAAGAAAGATATCGCTTTATGGAACAATACAGAATATGATATTCAGGAAGGAGTCATGTTATGTGTGGATCAAGGGTTAGTTACTGCATATTATCCACCAGATTCTGTTATGGGTCGTTCACTCGCTGGTAACACGAGCAAACAATATATTGCATCTATAAATCAGTTTGTTATGGACGCGACATTTATGAAGAAAGCTCTTATTCATGAGCAGCGTCAAAATGCACTTGATGGAAGAATAGAATGGATAGTCGTACATACAGGCTGTGGAAGAGTAGGACAGATGTTAAGTAATACCCACAATCCGAGTAATTTCATACCCAACTTTGATCAATATTTTAAACATGCCGATGCACTGGCAACGGAGTTTACTGGTGAACAGAATGAAGTTTTGGTGAAACTAGAATTACTTAAAAAATATTGGGATACTCATCGACCCAACACAGGCACACAACCGATAACAGATGAAGGCAGATTGGCTGCTGTTTTACAAAAGATTGCTAAAAGACAGGCATTGCGGAGAGAAATATTTATCGTTCCTACTAAAATGCCTATTCAGTTAGTTGACAAAAGAGATTTAAATATTTTTACAGGCTTGGATAACATTGATATACTTACAGATCAAGATGTGTTAGCAGGTGGGGGTTTTACTGATGATATATTAGCAAAACTTGTTGCTGAAGGAAGAATATTTTCGTTACGAACATATTTCCCAGAAATTTGCAAACTGCTTGAAAATAGTGCCATAAAGCGAGGAAGCCGGACTTATCAAGAACTACAAACGCAGTGGGTATTAGTTCAGGAAGATTTATTCAATGTCACTAAGGTTTTATGGAGAATATATGAATCAAAAACCTTACAATCTCAACCTCTTAAAAATGCAGTCGAACATTTTATTCGTTCATTAGGTAAAACAAATCAAATGGAGGTTTCCAAAGAACTAATGGAAACGATGCAAAGACGCCTAATTCATGATTTGTTTCATATTATTGCCTATGTTTTTTTACTCAACACTTTTGAAAAAGGGAACGATCCAGGAAAGCATATGGAGACACACTTGGAAACCGGTAATCCCGATGAAGGTGCATTACCACATCTGGGTCTAGGACAGGGAGAAATTGCCGGTGTCAATGCATTAAATGTACTTACTGAATATGCTGTATTGGGACATTCAATTCCTGGGCATACAGGCGCACCGGTGCCTGCATTACTTCGTATGGACACTGATCGGCCTAGTCATGAACGGATGAGTTTTGAAGAAACGATTTATGCTCAAAATGTCTTACATGAATCATTGAAATTGTGGCCATATATGTTTGGCGATATTATCCCCTTTGTTATTGTGCGCGGAAAACTGGAAGGAGGTATATCACGGGTGCCACTTTCAGTATTGAAGACATTCGATAATTTAGGTATATGCTTCGAACGGGGAAACCTGCCACTTTTTGCCCCTGCGGCTAACTCACAGGGAGAAGTAGTCCTCGTTCCTTCTCGTGATATTGTTCAGACTCGTGTTAGTACACTAAAAAAAGGTAATGGTTTGAAGGAATTTAGGCAGAGTCTTTCAAAAGTAGCTGACTCATATTCAAGTAAAGCAGTCCAAAGGGCATTTCAGCGGGAATATAAGCAGGACGATAAATAGTCCACAACAGTAAACTTCATATTGCTATATTCAGAAATTACTATTCTATAGTATCTCTTTTTCCATATTTCATATCTTTAAAACAAGACGATGTCTTGTTGAACGTATCCTATAGACAATGTATAATGACAGCTTAGGTAGATTAAATTATATTCGTCGATACTATGGCAGCGGCAGAAAGAAATCAGCAACAGTCTTCAGAACACCAGCCAAAGAAAGAGCATAGAATAATTACACCAGAAGGTCTTTGGTCAGATAATCATTCTTTAGCTGCATATGAAGGTTTAGCACGTTGGGAAGAATTACATGATACGGGGAGATTAATTACTATCAAACGTTGTTCTGATGCACGGGTAATGGTACCCAAAGGTGCTTTCTATGTGAGTGCCATAGCTGCCGGAGGTATACAGGGACCATATTTGCCTCTTGTGGAACAAAGTCAGGGAGCTTTAGTAGTTGCACACTACGATGGATCTACAGCAATACCAGGTGTAAGACCGCGTGGTTGTGGGGGGCAAGATGAAAAAGCGAAAATGTCAGAAGAAGAAAGAAGAAGCATAGGTTCCGATGATGTTGCCGGTTATGTGAGAGAGTTTGTAACCCATGAGGACCCGATAGTCAATGCATTGTATACAGCGGGACAACTTTCTGATTTAACCGAAAAGATAGTGCTCGCTGGAGCACAGGATCATTTAACAGGGGAAACAAATATAATCGCGGTCTTTAACAGGGAAAGAGGCAAACATAGTATTCAGTTAGCCCTGCCATGGGCTCAGATGATTAGAGCAAATACACCTGAAGGATATGACCCAAGAGTATTATATGAAGCTGGCGTTCCTAAACTGGACATGGGCGACTTACCAGAATTTTACGCCCAAATAATGGAACAGCAGCAAACGCAAATGAAAGCTTATAATGCTATGTATGGTGATCTTTCCGTATGGAATAAAGTACAGAATCCATCGGCTGTAGTTATTACTGAAGATGCTCGACCTAAGAGTATTACTTATCCTGCACATTTTGGTGGACCTAATTCTGTTTTTAGTGTCCGGATGCCTCGCATGCATACTCCAAATCAGGGAGTTCAGGTGAATGACTGGGCAATAAATTTGGCAATTCGTCAAGCTGAATACGCGCTTGGAAATGCAGTTGCGAATGCAGATCAGCCAGATAAAGGGTTTAATAGCCTGCGGACTTTAATCCTTGAAACCCGACATCCTGAAATCGGTAATGCAGCCTTAGAACATCTGAAAAGACGTCCTTTGATTCATGACTTTTTAAGACTCCCAAATGCACAAATTATAACCAGTATAGTTGATCAAGGGGTAGTAGAGGACATCCAACAACAGAATTTTTAGATACAATCATTTGTTATTGTATTGTCTATCGTAATATTTCCTGTATTCACCTGACTTTATTTTTTTCCACCATTCTTGATTATTCGTATACCAGTCAACAGTCTTTTTTAAATTCTCATCGAAATCAAAGGCAGGTGACCAACCAAGCTCATTATGAATTTTGCTCCAGTCAATGGCGTATCTGCGATCGTGACCAGGTCTGTCTTTTACGTATTCAATGAGTGATTCATCTTTGCCCATGAGTTTTAAAATTCTTTTTATTACATCGATATTAGGTATATCTTCATGCATCGATCCGACAAAATATGTTTCACCGATTTTTCCTTTAGTAAGAATTGCATCAATTGCAGTACAATGATCTTCTACATAGAGCCAATCACGGACATATAACCCATCACCATATACGGGCACTTTTTTTCCTTCGAGTATATTTGTAATTACGAGTGGAATCAGTTTTTCTGGAAACATATAAGGGCCGAAATTATTTGCACAGTTGGAAACTGTTATTGGCAGTCCATAAGTTATATGATACGCACGTACTAAATGATCCGAACCAGCTTTGGAAGCAGCATAAGGGCTACGTGGATTATAATTTGTTTTTTCATTAAATTTTTCTTCTGAGTTTAAAGGTAAAGCACCAAATACTTCATCTGTGCCAATATGGTGAAATCGTTTTACTTTATATTTCAATGCGGCATCAAGAAGGACCGCTGTGCCTAAAACATTGGTACGCACGAATGTCTGCGGATCCATAATAGAACGATCGACATGTGATTCAGCGGCAAAATGTACGACGGTATCAATTTCTTTCATAGCATGATCTACGGCCTGACTATCACAGATGTCCCCCTGAATAAAGGAATAATTGGAATTATTCTGTACGGACTGCAGATTTTCTAAATTTCCAGCATATGTTAATTTATCGAAATTTACTACTTGATCATGTGGATATTTCTTCATCCAATAGAGAATAAAATTAGATCCTATAAATCCGGCTCCTCCAGTTACTAAAATTTTCATATATATATTAAATTTTTAATGATAAAAATCCCTGATTTGACTCAGTTTACACGGCAGGTGATAGAATATTTTGTTTAGTTAGTAATCGTTCTAGAAATGGTTTGTTAATTAGATCTTCTAATGTTTGCCATCGGCGTTTCTTAATATCGTGAGGTATGTCATCGACAAATACTTTTGTTGCAGCCGTCATTGGACGAGGTGTATACATTGCTATATATGCCTTTTCAAATCCAACTTCTTTGGCAAGTTTTGCTGTATTTTCAAATTCTTCCTCTGTTTCACCACAAAAACCTACGATAATATCTGTCGAAAATTTAATTTCAGGCACTTTACTTCTCATTTTATTTACAATATCGATATATTGTTCACGAGTATACCATCTGTTCATGCGTTTCAGAACCACATTATCACCAGATTGAACGGGTAAATGGATCAATCGAGTAATGTTTTTGTTTCGTGCAATAACTTCGATAAGTTCATCGGAAAAATCCCAAGGGTTTGATGACATGAAATCTACATTTTTAAACCCCATTAACGCGATTGTTTCCAAAAGATAAGGAAATAAGGTTGGTATTCTATGTCGGCCTAAATGCTTTACATAAATAGGTTTTAGTTCTTTTCCATTAAAATTAAATTTTTTAATATTTTCTTCGGTTTCTTCTGTATTTTTTTCAAAATATGTTTTGTCTATATCTCGCATTACCTGAATGTTTTTTTCACCAACAATTAAATCAGCTCCATATGAATTAACATTTTGTCCCAGTAAGGTAACGCTTTCATATCCCCGAGCTCTTAAGTGAAGACACTCATTAATAATATCTTCATACGGACGACTAATTTCGCGACCTCTTGTAAACGGTACGACACAAAATGTACAAAAATTATTACATCCATTTGAAATAGGAACCCAAGCGTTTAATCCTATTTGACGTATTGGTTGATTATCAAATCCAATTTCTTCAATAGGCATGAATTCATCTACTTCAGGCATTATGGTACGTATTCGTTCTAAATATTTGCCTGTTTTGTCTCGGAAAGCGAGTCCCACCATACATCCAGTTACGATAATTTTGTAGTGTTCATTTTTTTTAAGTTTTTTATCTTTAATTTTCGCTAAATTATTGACGAGTCCATATACTCTATTTTCGGCCTGCTGGCGAACCATACATGTGTTGATGATTACATAATTTGCATCCTCATAATCTGTGGCAGGTGATATGCCTCGGGCATGAAAAGCCGATGCTACCCGCTCTGAATCGGCTATATTTTGCTGACATCCAAATGTTTTTATAAAGTATTTCATATGTTCAGTTTTTGTTCCTTCATTTTTTCAATAATAACCATAAATACCAAAATTAATAAGGCGACAGTGATAAAGGCAATTACTTTTTTTGGTCCATCAAGGAACATACTTGAAACACCTAGAATAAAAGATATAATCCAGTAAAACACGGCGATACGTCTTTTTCCCCAGCCTATTTCCATTAAACGATGATGGAAGTGACCCCAATCTGCTTTAAAAGGTGATTTTTTTTCTTTAATTCTTCTAAAAATAGTATAAATTGCATCTATCATTGGCATCGATAAAATCAGCACGGCGGTACCTAATTTTCCAAATGAAAGTATTGATAAAATTCCTAGTAAAAAACCTGCTAAAGCACCACCACCATATCCAGGCATGATTTTTTGGGGATAGAAATTATAGGGCAGAAATCCTAGATAAGCACCACCAACCGCAAATGAAATCATTACTACTGTATTAACACTAATGTCATGTGCTGTAAAGCGTTGAGATAACAGCCCTAAGAATATACCTGTAATGGCGACAAATCCAGGAAGTTGTCCGTCAACTCCTTTACTCCAATTCACCATATTCATAGTCCATACTAGCCATAGGACTGCAAGCGTATCAGCTAATATGAGAATACGATGCTTACCAAAAAAATCAAATGCTATTTTCCACTGATCAAGTCTGATTACACCACCAAATGGATTAGAAATATAGGGAATTCCTAATCCGAACGAAACTATCAGTGCTGAGATAAGAATATTCAACAAGAAACGGACATAGGGTGAAGTATCTGAATGATCATCTATAAGGCCGACAATTAAGAGCATGAAACTGGAAATAAGAATACCAATAAGTATTTTATTAAGAGGGATAAAGATAATTACACTCAAGAGAATTGCGGCAAATATTGGAGCGCCACCGCCTCGCGGAATGATGCCTACGTGCGTATGAGCGGGATGACTTCGTTTCCTTTTATCGGTTACCAGTTGGAGGCGTTTTGCCAGTTTAATAGTTGGAGGCGTTAAGAGATAAGAAACTATGGCGGCAAATATAAAAATTAGTATTTGCATTTATGTAATCAGAAAAATTATTTTTAAAAAAATTAAAGTAAATAGTGCAATAAAAAACCAATTAGTTGTATCGACAATATGTTTTATCAGTTGATTAGGTAAAAAAATTTTGTTGTATATATAAATATTGAGAAATATGAATAAGTGCAGCAAAAATGGAATAATAAAAATAAACCAATAATCGACCAACTGATCTTCTCCCCATTGTTGAGAATATAATAATGGGATCTGAGGAGGCAAATAGGAAAATTTAAACGCAAAGCTTGCCGCCATTAAAAGATCAGAAAGCAATAAAGCGTAAATCATAGGTATATTATACCCGACTTAATAGGAGTTTTTGATAGGGAAGCGTTTACACAACTTTTTGATCTCCAGCTGAATATTACCAAGACTTTTTGTCTCTGTAATGATTTTATTTCTAAACTCCCGTTTTTTTTCGGCAGTAAAGCTAATTTCTAGTTTTCGTTTAGTTTCGGCGATATCGTGAAGAACTTCATGAATATACTTTGCTATTACTTTCATTTCCTTTTCTTTCATACCACGACTTGTCACGCCTGGCGTTCCTAGTCTGATACCTGATGGATAGAATGGAGGATTAGGATCATATGGAACTCCATTTCGGTTAAGAATAATACCAACAGTTTCCAATGCTTCAGCTGCTGTATTTCCCAAGAGTTCTTTATTTCTCAAATCCATAAGCAGCAAATGTGAATCAGTACCTCCTGTAACAAGGTTATATCCATATGATGATAGGTCATCCGCGAGCACTTTTGCATTTTGTATTATCTGTTCACAGTAGGAAATATAACTTTTTTTAGTAGCCTCTTTAAGAGCGACGCCAATCCCGGCAATTGTGTTTAAGTGGGGGCCACCTTGTAATCCGGGAATGATTGATTTATCAATCTTTTGTGGGAGTTCCGGATCTTTTTTCAGACCTTTAGCGGTGGTCATAATCATCGCTCCTCGTGGGCCTCTTAATGTTTTATGAGTGGTTGTTGTTACGATATGTACGTAAGGCACAGGTGAGGGGTAAGTACCTGTGGCAACAAGGCCTGCTATATGAGCAATGTCAGCCATGAGATACGCTCCTACACTTTCAGCTATTTCGGAAAATTTTTTCCAGTCCAGTAAGCGTGCATAAGCGGTGGTGCCGGCTACTATTATTTTGGGTTTTTCATTTTTAGCAATACGCGCAATCTCTTCATAATCGAGCCATCCATCCATTTTTACACCATAGGGTACAGATTTAAAATAACGACTACTTGCCGACATAGCTGCTCCATGAGTAAGATGTCCACCAGCACTAAGAGCTAATCCCATCAGAGTATCACCAGGCTCAAGGAGTGCATTATATACGGCGAAATTTGCAGGAGAACCAGATAGTGGCTGAACATTCACTGCTTCGACACCAAATAATTTTTTTGCTCTTTCACGGACAAGATCTTCTACCTGATCGACTACTTCCTGACCTTGGTAGTAGCGTTTATATGGATAACCTTCAGCATATTTATTACCTAAAACAGAACCAACTGCTTCTTCCACTGCCTTTGATGTAATATTCTCAGAAGGTATCATCATTAACGTATTCTCTTGTCTCTTTTCTTCTCGTTTAATTAGATTATATAAATCCGGGTCTGTTTTCTTAAGAAATTGCATGAGAACAAGATAACAATTCGAAATACAAAAATCAAGACATACACAATACTATATAATGTATCATTCTTTTTCAGAAAGATAATAGTTTAAAACATTTAGATTATGAAATTTATTCCTATAAAAACACGCGAAATGGAACCACCTAAAGATGATTTATTCAGTGTACTTGATCAATCTTTAATCACCATAGAAGAAAACGACATCATTATTATTACTTCAAAAATTGTTAGTATTCATCAGGGGAGATGCATCAAGCGTGATATAGCGAATAAAGAAGAGCTAGTTATTGAAGAATCTCAGTACTTTTTGTCAGATAAGAAGAAAGCTGGTAGAAATATAACGGTAATCAATCATGCTTTAGCTATCAATGCAGGGATTGATCCTTTTCATGGATACTACGTGCTGCTTCCGCAAAAACCTAATCAGATAGCTAAGGAAATACATCATTACTTAAAAACTAAGCATAAGATTTCTCGACTGGGCGTAATAATCACAGATAGTCATTCGACGCCGTTACGTCGTGGTGTACTATGTTATGCGGTGGGATACCATGGCATTAGTCCGCTTATTACATGGCATGATTCCAAAACTTTAAAAGGATGGACATCGAACGTGGTAGATGCAGTTGCAGCAATGGCTGGTATATATTTGGGAGAATCTGCTCAGAAACATCATTTGACTCCCGTTGTGATCGCCCGAGGAATTGAATTCCTAGAGTTTTCTGAAAAGACATATGAAAAGGAATTTTTCGTTGAAGGGGAAGATGATATGTATAATGCTTTATACAGTCATTTTAACCGGAAAAAAACAAAAGAAAATCAATCTTAATATGCAGCAGTAATATCATAATTACCCTGACCGTCGATAATGAACGCTTTTTGCGGATAATACGGAAGCGCAGTGGTGATTTTTTCTTCTGGAATAAGTGTTTTGCCTACATAATCTGGTATTTCCTTATATTTTTTATTGTAAATATATACACGGTTATCACCAAAATAATATTGGGCAGTAAAGAAATCCAGATCGCTCGTAACATACACGACATCATTTTTACGGGCTAAATCATTTATTTCCTGAAAAGTACGGGAAATATTAACTTTTTTTCGATAGACAATCTGTAGTCTAAGATGATGTAGTGTAAGTAATACAAGTACAGTGGCGAGAATAAGCTTAGCTTTTTGCTCTATATGTTCAAGTGAATAGGCAATCAGCAGTAGCATACCGACTGAAGAGGCTATTAAATATCGGGGCAGAAAGATTGGTTTAGCAAAGGAAACTATATATGTGAAAAGGGGCGGTAGTAAAGCCCATATAAGTAATGATATGAATAGAGTTCTTTTTTTTATGTCAGTTTTATTAATTTTTATATAACCAATTGCGCTGATACCAACTATTATGAGTGATAACGCAACCATTGAAAATGTATAAATAGCTTTTTTTTCCAGAAAATAATCGAGAAATGGTTCCATACCGGTATACATAATTCCCGGTATGATTAGTATATTTTTTATTTCCATAGCGGGAATCCAAAATGATCCGCTAGAACCTGTTTTTTGAAAGAAAACATACAATAACCAGGGCAGAAAGACAAAGCCAGATATAAGATAATTTTTAAAAACACTGACGAATGATTCATTTTTTTTCTTAGTTATAAGCAAAAATACTATCTGCGAAATAAATATAAATACCATGAAATAATGGGTAAATATTCCAAGAATAAGTGCTAAAAGATGAAGTTTTTTTCGATTAGTGTGAAGAGCAAAATAAGATAATGCAGCAAAAAAAGCAATCATGGAATACATACGGCCTTCGAAACCATAGTACAGAACAATTGGATTAAGAATCATCAGTAACATATAAGGAACAGCACGTTTGTAGCTTATTTTTAATACAAAATGCATAAAATCAAAGGCAATATAAATTGTCCCCCAAAAAAATATAAGCGAGAGCGTACGTATAGCAATTTCTGAATGTCCAAATAGTATCATCCATACATGAAGAAGAATGTAATAAAAAGGAGGATTAAAATCACGGGCAGTATAAAATAAAATTTGAAAAATACTTTTGTTAGCCAATACATATGAAAACGCTTCATCACGCCAAAAACTTTGAATGAAATACATCAAAGGTGTATGCGTAAATAAAAAATTCATCATAGTATATTAATATTATACTTTTTCGGTTACTTTATAAGTGATTTTTTTACCCAGAAGCAGTCGGGTGTGTGCTTCCAATGCGGGAAGTGAAGATAACAAAAAGGAAACGATGGGTAACAAATACCATTGAACGAAAAGCAATGGCAGATAAATAACTTTAGTATTTATTTTTAAGCGCTCACGAATTTTTATATCCAGATAAATATAGAGAATAAGCAAAGCGGAAGCCATGGTTAAGATCAAGCCGGAAAGTTGAGGTAATAAAAAACCTAGTACGGTACGTTTAAATACGGGATTGACTAATGGTGGAACTGAGGCGCTTACTGTCAGAATAAAGAATGATGTGGGCCAGAATAAATGAGTTTCGGCTAGATAAATAATTCTTTTTAACTTAGCCTGCATTCTGATATGTGGTGTTGTAAATAACTTGCCCCATGCATATGTAACATCACTGACTCCCCAGGCCCAACGTTTTTCCTGATCATAACGATTCAAAAATGTCTTCAGTAAATTACCGGAAAAAACTGCATCGCCGTTGATAACCGTATATAAAGGTAAGGTTTTTACTTTTTCGCCAAATTTAAAAAAAGCCTGATAATAAATGTGCCAGTCTTCAGGAATTATATCCACGTCCCAGTAATTAATTTCTTTCAAAAGCCAGAGATTAGTAGAATAGGTCGAAATGTGTATGAGCTGGTCTTTTTGCGAAAGAAAGGCGAGTCGGAGAATAGAGGAAAGAGTTGCCTGGATACGCACAAAGAAGGGGAGTTGCCAGAAGTTGTTATATAAAAATACCGGCGCCCAGTAAAAATGATATTTACGGTCTGAATCGACTAAAAATTCGTAGGTTAGATAAGAAAAATAATTCTCAGGCAGCATACTATCGGCATCACAGATTGTCATCATCACCTGTTCTGTACTCCAACCATGTTTAATAACATAATCTTCCACCAGCCGTGCCGCATATGCCTGATTGGATGCTTTACCTGGTATTTCGTGTCCCGTTAATTCATGATAGGCTTCAATAATATCACTAAAGAAATGTCCGTATTTTTTGCGTAATGTTTCAGCCTTTTTTTTCGCTTCTTCTTCTCGTTTTTCAAATGCAAGAACAAGAAATATTTGTTTAAATGGATAATCCGACTGGGTAATTCGCTCTACTGTCTGTTCAAGCTTATACAAAGGTTCTTTATAGTTGGGGATAATAAGAAAGTGTCGTATATCTTCTGCTTTATGAGGAATATTTTTTGTGTTTTGCAGTTTAGTATTGTATTCATCCGCAAGTGTAGACTTTTCCAGTTGATGGATCTCGGTCACTGCTTTTTTCTGAATTTCTGATTCAACTGCCGAGTGACTGGAAACAGGGCTATTTTTAATATCACTTTCCACGGCTTTTAATACGTTCATATCTGCCGAGATCATGGTGTTATATGGAATTTTACTGTGCAGAATCAGGTTCTTATAGGAAAGTGAGGCGTAATAGGCAGTTGTCAGTGATTTGTAAAAAAAATAGAGATCAAATGCGATTATAAAATAGGCCACCACAGCGGGGTGGAAGGGTGAAAACCACAGCGGAAAACTGATCAGCAGCCACGACAAAGTGGGGACGCCAATTTCGCCGATTTTAGCAAAAAATTTTGATTGAGTGAATTTTTCCGTCATGTGAATATTATACTGGTATAGTCTGTTAAATCCTTTCCTTAATTCTCAAACGAGTTGAGAACTAGGGAAATCTACCGTACTTTTGTAGTCTTTCATTTTCACTATCTGCCTGAAGGCAGACTTAGAAAAGAGAAAACTAGAGAAAATCAAAAAGGACGTCAACTGACGTAAGCGGGTCAGCTGGTAGCCAGCCGACATCCTTTTTGGTGAGATCTCACGGAGCGGGGTCCGGGAGATCATCGATTGTACAACCGACTAAGCTCACATATGAGCCGTTTACCCAGCCAGTTGTCCTGTCTGCAAGAATGATTTTAATCCAGCTACCATCCAAATTTTTTGCGAAGGCAGCAAAGGCCACTGCGCGGCCCAAATCTTGGATTACTTGGAATTCGATACCTGGACCTGTTCGGAGGTTCAGTCTATCAGTTACCACTTTTCCCCAGCATAATATGAATGGTGTTCCATCCTCCACCCGGGGGGTGGGGATGGGACGGCGGGTAACTGGGGCCGAGGTGGCTGTGGGCGTCGCGGTGGGCGCGACAGTAACGGGTGCCGTCGGTGTGACGGTCACCCGGCTTATCACCCGAGGATGGGCGCCGAACTCGGTGGCTGTTGGGGTGGGCGCGACCACTGTTATCACGGGGGCTGGTCTGGTAAAGACCATCCACACCGTGAAAAACAACATTAGACCTAGAATTGTTGCAAAAAACGTCACTGCGAGCGTGACCCAGAAAATTCGCTTTGTCATGGTAATCTCCTTTTGCTTGAACAATAATGACCGAAGTCAAAGGAACCAGAGGGCTGATTCGCTTGATTTCGGCCATATTGAGCAAAAGGAGTGATTTTCTCATAAAAGTACGGTAGTAGGGAATACAGGGGGGAATATAGCGTCTAAACGGCAGTATAGACTAAGTCTATATGCTATTTAGGCGTATAGTCCTCCGTCTTTCCCTACTACACAGGCGGATTGTTAAAGTGCACAATAGATACATTAAATATAGCAGAAAACGGAAGTAAAGTCAAATATTATAGGATAAGTAAGACTGATTTATGAACCAGGGTTTACTGGTGCGGAATTGGCGACTGAATTAGCAGGTTTAGCTTCCCAGAACAAGGCTCCTGCCGTATAGAAGGAATCGACTCCGGTCGCTTCTTTAAGCACAGACGGTTTAACTACCGTAACAGCACCAGTATCTTCATTGACAATCGCGGACATAAACTCGGCGGCAAATTGTGTACCGCTGCCTTTTTGTTGTTTTTCCAGTAAGTAATATATATCAGCTATAGCTCTGTATACATCAGGAGTGCCCTGAGCTTGTAATACATTGTTTAGTTCATTCTGAATAGCAGCATTTCCTTTATACGTATCTCTAATACGAGTGATCGCTTCTGTACCTCGCCAGGCACATGTAAAGCCTACCACAGTATCAGGGTCTGCCTTTTCGGCACCGCTCAAATTCCACCAATTTTTTACGATATTATTCCCTTTTTCACCTCCGGTACCAATTTCATCAGAACGTTGATATTCTCCCCCTGACATCTGTAAAGTCAGAGTTTGACCATTATCAAGTACGATATCAAAACTATATGCTCCCTTTGCCATTCGTTGCATTTCAGTTTCTATTGCCTGTTCTGAACGGATACCTTTTTTAAAATCTCCCTGTACTTGTTCTAAAAATGGTTGAGCAGCCAGTCTTTCGCCTTCAAAATATCCGGAGTGCATAAAGAAACCAAAGGCCCCATTTTTTAATTTAGCAATGGTTATTCCTTTGTATTGAGGCATAAGATCCTGACTATTCCAGTCATTCAAATAAGATATGTCGACTGTTATCGGATCTTGTCCGGGATATTGAATTGTGGCCTTTTTAGCGCCGGTAAAATCAACACCACCAATTACCACTTTTGTATCTGGTGAAATAATTTCGGCTGGATTGATTGGTGATGTTTTTTCTTTCTGCACTCGAGGGGTAGAATTAGCAATATTTCCCTCAAAGGCAGGGTTATGATATGCCGTAACTACTTTCTGTGTATCGGGAATCGGCATACCTTGAACTATAATAGGACGTGGATTTGGGCGCTGTACAGCCGGTTTAATCGGTGGTATGGGTTTATGTATAGTATTATCAAAATTTGCTGCAGAGACTAATAGTGCATCCGTTTGGCTAGAAATAACTTCGCCTGACTGCTCATCTATCGTAATTGTTTCTGTAGGCTGAGAAGTTATCTGGGGTTGAGCTACTTGTTCACTGGCTTTAGCAGGTTTTTCCACAAGCGAATCTGCAGCAGATTTAGTTGGCAAAAATTCCCCTAAAGGTGTATTTCTATTAAAAGTAAACGTATTTATTTGTTCGCCTAAATCCATATCTTCTATATTGCGTACTACAGCTGCATTCGACGGAGTATTCGGTATATATTGTTCCTGGTGTGCTATTCCATACCCGGTAATTCCGGCTAATGCAACAGCGGCAATACCTACAGCATGTCCGAATAATTCAGATGCGTGTGTATCGATATCTTGAGCCTTATTTCTAATTTTATTTATAGTCTCACGAATCTTTGATGGCTTTTTTTCTGTAACAGGAGCTTCATTCTGAAGCTGAAAATTTTGACTATCATCTTCAATAAGTGTGTATGGCGTTATAATTGGCTCTAAGCGATAAGGATCAAATTTTGTGTTCTTTCTGCGTTGTCGCTGAGGAGGGGGTATATGAATAACGTCATTATCTGGTACGGCTGTATCAGTGACTGGAATAGCTTGAATTTCAATAATTCCATCAGTACCAATAACCGGAGGCTGAGGAACTGCACGGACAATTTCTAAC
>CAZQAU010000002.1:0-49230 GCA_964591375.1 uncultured Gammaproteobacteria bacterium | reverse complement strand
GTTGAATTTCCCAGCCATGACCATGGGCAGTTTGGTACTCCAGACGCCCTGTTGTTTCATTGACTACTAGACGTTTTGGGCCATCTATGATAGGCGGCGGAATAGTCGCTATTTCTTCGGGTTTTCGTCGAAAAAAATGTCCCAGTTCTATAGACATATAAATTTTTCCGCATAGGCGGAATTTGTAATATCTCCTTAATTCTTAACAACTTGGTTAAGAACTAGGGAAATACCTACTACCATATCTGCGTAAAGCATAACAATTTCACTTTCTCCATTCGCTAAAAGCGAGGTTTTGAAAGGAAACTGTGAGAGGAAATTTCTTCAGGACGCCAAACAAGCGTGCGTGTCAGCAGAGGAGCCTGTTGACGTCCTGATGCCAAGTTTAAGGCAATGGAGGGGTGTCTGCACCTCCCCCTTCACCTTGCTGGACCACTTCCAGTACTTCTTCCCAGCCTGGACTAATCTCCAGATATTTGGATTCAATCCAAACATCTGAATCAATGTCCAGGCGTACCCACGCGCCAGAGGGCGTACGGCCGTTAAGGACATAAACTTGTCCTTTACCGACGCCGCCCCGGATGGGGCTATCCTCAGACGTTCGTGGCTGAGCACGTACCATGACCTCATCAGCCATGATTGTGCCCGTAATAACGATGGCCGTCGGAGCGGCAGTGGGCGTTTCGGTAGCCGTCGCAACTGCTGTAGGCGTATCTGTTGGCAGCGGCAGTGGTGTCTCGGTTGCCGTAGCCGTTGGAGACAGTGTTGCCGTGGGTGCGACGGTGGGTGTTTCCGTTGCCGTTGCTGTTGGTGTCGCGGTGGAAAGTTGCAAAGCAATCTCTACCGCGGTTGCAGTGGGTGTTGCGGTTCGAGTTGGTATTGGTGTGTTTGTAGGCATAGCGATTCTAGATGAACCGCATCTGCTTATGCCGAAAACAATCCCTGCCAGTAATGCCACGAGGACGAGTGGTATGTACACCCAGCGTGTGCGATACCACGGGTACCGTGGTGCCCCGCTTGGGGGCGTATTTAACATAGACATGATTTTTCCTTTCACTAAAATTAGACGACGGCTCAAATAACACAGTGTATTATCTCAGTCGCAGTCTAATTTCAGCAGAAAGGAGTATTTCCTCTATTTAATATGGTAGTAGAGAATGTACGGAATTATATTAGATAGTTAATAACTACCGGATATTGTCCCGTTTTTCTCTACTACAATAAATGAATTATTAAGGTACATTATCCGCAGAGCATAATAGAAGTAGTTAATATAGCAGATTTGAAGGCAAAAGTCAAATACTATGAGATAAAATTTATGAGGGTTTTACCATGCTTCACAGATCATACGGAAAGAACAAAACTCACACCAGGGTCCTACTTTTGGAGCAAACTTATTTTCACGAATTTTTTCTACGGACTCCAAAATTTCTGTTTTAACTGTCACAAGCTCTTCTTTCGTGCGTTTCATAGTAACTTTTTGCATGTCCTGGAGATAATAAAACGTAAGGTTTACCTTATCGACTGCAGTATTCAACAACGAAGGGTCATTCGCAGCCAGAGCATATATCGAAAGCTGTAAACTTTTTTTAAGTTTCTTTTCATCAGGCATTTTACCTGTTTTATAATCGATAATCTCTATTTCTCCATCTGATTTTTTATCGATGCGATCGATTTTTCCTGTAATAAAAACTGCTTCATCAACTTTAATTTTAAATAATTTTTCCAGACCAATAACGGACACATGCTCATGGTGAAATGTGTCAAAATAACGTTTTAGCATCGCTTCGCCTTCTTTTTTCATACGTGCCTGATGACCCGGTGAAGCATATCCAATAGGAATCCAAACCTTATGATATATATCTATTAAATGATCTAGTCCGATGGTACTATCGGTCATATAGTCCATATAAAATCGTTGCAACGCCCGATGAATACTGTCCCCAAAAGAAGCAGCGGAAGACTGACTAGTTGGTATTTTTAAAATATATTGATATTTATATTGTAGCGCGCAGAGTTCATATGACTCAAGTTGTGAATAGGAAAAGTTTTTTAATGTAGGTTTTTCGGATAACGCATACTTTGTTTTAGGTGATGCCATTGAGGTTGTTTGTTCTGTCGGAGTAGGTTTAAAATCGAAAATAGACAATTGATGTTTTTCTTCCTGCTTGATCGAAAGCTGTTTTTGTACTTCCTCTTCACCCAATGTTTCCATAATAAATGGTGAAATTTTGCGATCACGTTTACCGTCACCATAGCGGCGCGCTGATGTTAAATATAGCTTTTCTTTTGCTCTTGTAAGGGCAACATAAAATAACCGTCGTTCTTCCAGTAAATGATAATTACCCTGTGGCAAAATTTCCTTAATTAAATCCTGAGGAATAGGTATTGCTTCTTTTTTTTCAGTAGTGGGAAAGCGACCTTGACTAAGGTTAACTATAAATACAACAGGAAACTCCAGTCCTTTTGCAGCATGAGTAGTTAGAATATTTACCGCATCAAACTCCGGTATTTCATTATCAGCGGTAACTGGAGATTCACCCAGTTCCATACTCATCTGGATATAATCAACAACTGCAAAAACGGAAGCATCTTCATATTCAGATTCGAAAGCCTTTAATTTATTAAAAAATTTCGAAACGTTATTAACGAACTTCTCATCCTGTGTAGACTCAATTACTGTCATTTTTTTCAATAATCCCGTATCTTCAAGAAAATAGTACAATATCTGTCCTGCGGTATGTGTTTTAATAAGCGGAATATGTCTCTTTACCATTTCTATTATGCGAATAAAAATGGTCCGTCCTTCTTCAGATAATAGAGGTAAAAATTTTCGATAGTTTTCATACTCATCTCTGAACCATTCCGTATGAAAAAATGAAGTACAGATCTCCGTTGCCATAAGTAAAGGTAAAGATGCTTTTTTGGCGAATGCAAGCAGAGAATTAATATCCTGATGATGTAAATGAAAAACCTCCATGCTTAAAATGCGATAAAAAGAAGGAGAATCTTCAATATCACTCAAAATTTTCAGATAAGCAATTAAATCTTTAATTTCCGGTTGTTTGAACAGCATTCCTGGACCCCAAAAACGATATGGTATACCATTGCGTGATAAAGCACTAATAAAGGCATCCGAATGTTTATTAGCCCGGACTAGAATAGCAAAATCGGCAAATGTTAAAGGTTTACTATCAGCATCGTTGTTCTTGGCAGACTCTTTTAATATTTTCTGAATCTCAGTTACAACAAAATCAGCTTCTGAATCACTAGATTCGGCGAAATGAAAACGTACTGGATTTGTAGTTTTGTTTGTATTCTCGACTCCTGAAGTAAGCTTTTTGGAAATACCCAGTTGCGCTTCTAGTGTATCCGGATCATTATGCTTTATAAGTTTGTAAGATACATCTAAGATAACCTGATTAGAACGGTAATTTCGGGAGAGCGTAACCGACTTGGCGGTAGTATAGTCTTTCATGAACTGCAGAATGTTCGAAACTGAAGCGCCGCGGAACTTATATATAGCCTGTGAATCATCACCGACAACAGTAATATAATTAAATGGTAACTGTGCAGTATCTGATTGAGGAGGAGAAAGAAGTTTTAACATCTGATACTGAGCGATATTTGTATCCTGAAACTCGTCAACCAATATATATTGGAATTGTTTTTGATATTTTTTAAGAATGCTTGGACGTTTTCGAAAAACCTCTAATAAATAGAAAATCAGATCACCGAAGTCAAAATGCCCATTTTTAATTTTCAAATTCTGGTAAGTTTCATACGCATGAGCAAGCTCAGTATATTTATCGATTTCTTCTTGTGTAATATCATCAGAGTCTTTTTTTTTGTCCTTATCTTGTATATTTTCAGTTACTGCCGTGACTTTGAGTGTTTTAACCCACTCTTTATACTGATCAGGTGAGATATCCTCATCGCGAAGTCGACTAAAGTGTTGTACTAATGCTGAAAGAAACTTATTAGGGTTACCGAGTGGACGAAAATATTTCAGATTAAACAAGAACAGATTAGATCTTAAAAAAGTAATAGTTTCAGCTTCGGTTAATAATTTGTATCCGGGATCAAGTCCTATATGACTGATTTCTGTACGGAGTATTTGATCAGCAAACGAGTGAAATGTTGATATCCAGGTTTGAAAATACCCATACGGCATGGCCTGATCAACTCGTTCTTCCATTTCCGCGGCTGCTTTTTCAGTAAACGTAAGTGCAAGAATATTTTCTGCGGAGATCTTATTTTCAAGGATGAGTTTTTTTACTTTTTCCACTAATACGGTCGTTTTACCCGTGCCTGCGCCTGCCACTATTAACAAAGGGCCTTCGTTATATTCAACTGCTTGTTTTTGTTCAGCATTTAAATTTCGCATATATAATAATACATATATAGTGAATGATGATTATTGAGGAGTGATATCCATTGTAGCAGAAACTTTGTATTATGAATTGCAAAAATCAGAATCGGATGGTATTATTTGTTCTTGACTTTTATTGTCTTTACGATTAATATAAGAGGATAAACAAATTTTTATTTGTCCATTATTTTATTATTAATATAATTTAAACCACAACTAATATGGCACAAGGTGTTTTTCAGCGAAACAAACCCCATTTGAACATAGGTACCATTGGTCACGTTGATCATGGAAAAACCACAACCACTTCAGCAATTCACTACGTTCTTTCTAAAAAAGGACAGGCACAATTTTTAAAATATGAAGATATTGATAAAGCTCCAGAAGAAAGAGCACGCGGAGTCACCATCAATATTCATCATTCAGAATATGAGACAGACAAACGACACTATGCACATATTGATGCACCAGGTCATGCTGACTATATTAAGAACATGATCACCGGAGCTGCACAAATGGACGGCGCAATCTTGGTCGTTTCTGCTCCAGATGGTCCTATGCCTCAAACACGAGAACATATTCTTCTTGCAAGACAGGTTAACGTACCAGCAATCGTCGTTTACCTCAACAAGATTGATATGGTTCAGGATAAAGAAATAGTTGATCTCGTCGAAATGGAAGTTCGAGATCTTCTTACCAAATATAAATATCCAGGAGACAAAGTTCCAGTCATCAAAGGTTCTTCTCTTAAAGCCCTTTCAGATGATCCAGAATCAGTCAAAGCAATTGAAGATTTAATGAAAGCAGTTGATGAATATGTGCCAGATCCAGTCCGACCAGTTGATCAGCCATTCCTTATGCCGGTCGAAGACGTCTTCACCATTCAAGGTCGAGGAACAGTCGTTACAGGTAGAGTGGAACGAGGTATATTAAAAGTCAACGAAGAAATCGAAATCGTTGGTGTAAAAGATAGTAAAAAAACAACAGTTACTGGAATCGAAATGTTCCGCAAGACACTTGATGAAGCACGTGCCGGTGATAACACAGGTTTGCTTTTGAGAGGTGTTGAAAAAACTGATGTAGAACGTGGACAAGTTATTGCTAAACCAGGCAGTGTTAAACCACATACTGAATTTGAAGCAGAAATTTACGTTCTTACTAAAGAAGAAGGTGGAAGACATACACCATTCTTTAAAGGTTATCGACCACAGTTTTATATCAGAACAACTGATGTAACTGGAGAATTAACTCTCCCAGCTGGAGTCGAGATGGTTATGCCAGGAGATAACGTTAAAATCTCGGCAAAACTTATTTATCCAATCGCACTTGAAGAAGGTTTGAAGTTTGCTATCCGAGAAGGTGGACACACAGTCGGAGCAGGTGTCGTCACAAAAGTTAACAAATAAGCCAATTAAACGTCAGGTCTGTGAGGTAGACAACTTCTACCTCACAGACTGACATATTAGCTCTTTTAAATTTTTATCTATGCCAAAAGGACGAATTCGAATACGATTAAAAGCTTACGATCACAGACTTGTTGATGAAACATGTCAAAAGATTGTAGACACAGCAATTAAAACAGGTGCTTCTGTTAAAGGACCAATTCCTTTACCTACAAAAAGAGAAGTATATGTTGTTAATAAATCTACATTCATAGATAAAGATTCAAGAGAACATTTTGGTCTCAAAATCCACAAAAGACTGCTTGATATAATGAATCCTACTAATCAGACCATTGATTCGCTGATGCATTTGGAACTAGCAGCTGGTGTTGAAGTAGAAGTGAAGATGTAATCTTTAAAATAAGTTTCTTTATTTCGAATCATTTCTTCGCATAGTACGTTATTCCATGTTGTGTGAAATTGTTTAGATTATTTTTGTGTTTTTTTTGTAGAATTTTTTTATGTTAGTAAATTACGCACCTTATAAATAAGTATATTTATTTTTAATAAAAAATAATAATATATTTGTTATTTGATATTAGCTTTTAGATACTATTAAAATATAACCAAAAAATATTTTAATAGTATTTTTTATTAAAAATCAGATATAAAAATAATTATTTAGTTAGATAAATTATCTAGTGATTTTTTCGATGTTGTGTTATATAATTTTTTCTTACTGAATATTTAATTTTATTTGTACTTTTTATAAAAATTATTCAAGATGTTCTTGAATAATCAAAACGGTTAGTATATAATGTCCACAATGCATAATTTCCTGATATTAGGAAATCGGCATAGTTGATAATTACCAGATTTAAAAAGGCTCACAAAAGCCCCTAGTCTGGGGTCTTTTTTTTGTCAAAAAGACAAACTGTTAATTTAGATTTTTTACGAAGACATATGGCAGGTTTTATTCTTGGAGAGAAATCCGAACAAAAACAAATGTTTACTGAAAAAGGAAAAAGAATTCCTGTCACTTTCTTAAAAACATCCCCTTGTTATCTTCTTGATATTAATATGGCAAAAGATAGTACCCGATGTAGTGTTAAACTAGGATTCGGTATTGCCAAATCCATTAACAAACCAACCAGAGGACAGTTAGAAAAAGCGGGAGTAAAGACCCCGCTTCGTTTTTTAAAAGAAATTCGAATCGACTCGATTAAAGACTCTGTTAGTTCAATTGAAGAAGGTGGAAAGAAAGGAATACAAATAGGCGAAGCAAAAATATTTATAGGAGATGAAGTAAAACCAGCATTTGTTTTTAAAACAGGCGACAATGTTGATGTTGCTGGAGTTTCAAAAGGAAAAGGATTTCAAGGAGTTGTAAAAAGACATGGATTTAAAGGTGGACCAAAAACACACGGACAGTCAGACAGACAAAGAGCACCAGGATCAATGGGACAAACAACTACTCCAGGTCGTGTATATAAAGGTAAACGAATGGGTGGAAGAATGGGAGGAGAAAGAGTTACTGTTCAAAATCTTCCCGTTGTTGGTGTCGACGAATCAGGAATTACCGTTAAAGGATTAGTTCCAGGACATAAGAATGGTCTTATTGAAATTAGAAGCCACGGATTGTAATTTAATTGAAAAATATTATGGCAGAAGTAAAACAAGTAAAAACACCAAGAAAAAAAGCCGAACCAAAAGTTAAGGCTACAGCAAAAAAAGTAGAATTAGCCATTTCTGTCTATGATATTGAAGGAAAAGAAACAAAATCTCTTGAACTTCCAAAAGAAATTTTTCATGTTGAAGCAAGTCCAAGATTATTATCACAATATGTAAGAGTGTATTTGGCAAATCAAAGACAAGGGAATGCTTCCACTAAAACACGAGGTGAAGTTACAGGTTCAACAAGAAAAATTTACCGACAAAAAGGTACTGGTAAAGCACGACACGGCAGTATCAAGGCTCCTATTTTTATCGGTGGAGGTATAGTTGGAGGTCCGCAGCCAAAAGATTTTTCGCTTAAAATGAATCGAAAACAAAAACAAAAAGCTTTGTTATACTCACTTTCTGTAAAATTAAAAGAGGGTTCAGTACTAGGCTTTGAAGACGAAACCATTAAAATGAAACCTCAAACTAAAAAAGTTGTATCGCTGATGAAGACATTAGGCATGGAATCAGCTAAAACATTAGTTGTTTTACCTAAAACCCAGGAAAACGGACTTTTGCTAAGCATAAGAAATTTACAAAATGTAAATGTAATCCAAGCAAGTAGTATGAATGCATACGCAGTATTGAATCATCAAAAAATAGTTTTCACTGAGGCTGCAATTGACGAATTAAAGAAAAATTATATAAAAGCTGAATAATATGTTAGATCGAACGATTGTTAAACCAGTACTGACAGAAAAAGCAACTAACTTAGCAAAGACTAATACATATACTTTTGAAGTAGCAGTTAATGCTAATAAATTTCAAATTGCTAATGTTTTAGAAAAAATATACAAAGTTAAAGTTGGATCTGTTCGTGTAATGATGAGATCAGGTAAAACACGCCGAGCAGGTCGTAAAATGCAGACACGAGTATTACCTAGTAGAAAATTAGCTTATGTTACCTTAAAAGAAGGTACAATTGATTTATTTCCAAAAGCATAATAATTTTTATTAAATAAAATGTCACCTATTAAAATTCCAGCAACACTAGAACCTGAAAAAAGTCTTATTGAAATACTGAAAAAACATTCAGGACGGGATTCATCAGGTAAAATTTCTGTACGACATCAAAGAGGTAGACAGAAGAGATATTATCGTATTATTGATTTTAAAAGAGATAAAAAAGATGTTGAAGCAACAGTCTTGCGAGTGGAATATGATCCAAATCGTAACGCACACATTGCATTAGTTGAATATAAAGATGGAGAAAAAAGATATATACTTCATCCTCAAAATTTAAAAATAGGTGATTCAATAATTGCTGCTGAAAATGCAGAAATAAAAATAGGAAACTGTTTACCTTTAAGAAATATTCCTATCGGAATTGAAGTACATAATGTAGAATTACATCCAGGTCAAGGTGGAAAAATGATTCGTGGAGCAGGTACAGCAGCACCAGTTCTTGCTAAAGATGACCGTTATGTTCATTTAAAACTTCCATCAGGAGAAGTTAGACTATTTTTCAAAGATTGCTATGCTACAGTAGGACGTATTGGTAATATTGAGCATAAAGATGAAGTTATTGGTAGTGCAGGTCGAAAAAGATTAATGGGTATCTCTCCAACTGTACGAGGTACAGCTCAGAACCCACGCAGTCATCCTCACGGTGGTGGAGAAGGTAGAAGTGGTGAAGGTATGCATCCAAAAACACCATGGGGTAAGCCAGCTCGTGGTTTTAGAACACGAAAAAAGAAAAATCACAGTAATAAGTTTATTGTTAAACGAAGAAAGTAAGTTTAATTGAAGATAAATAACTATGGAATCAATAACATATTTAAAAAATTTAAGGATAGCACCTAAAAAATTACGTTTTTATGCAGGTCATGTAAAGAAAATGACCCCTGCTGCCGCAGTTGACTCATTACTGTATAGTCCAACAAAACCAGCTAGGGTGTTTTATAAATCGATAAAATCAGCCATTAATAATGCAAAGCAGACTTTAAAAGTGGGAGATGATCTGTTACAATTTAAGACTTTGGCGATAGAAGAAGGACAGAAAATGAAAAGATATCGTCCTGCAGGTCGAGGCACAGCAAATACTATTAAAAAAAGATATTCGCATATTAAGATTGTCTTGGTAGCTAAACAAGCTCCAATTATTCAGGAAGAAGTTAAACCTGTTGTTGAAGAGAAAAAGGTTGAATCAAAGGAAGCTAAACCAAAAGCTCCAGCCACACGAAAAAGAGTAGTAAAAAAAGAAGCAAAGATAGAAGAGAAAATATAATTATGAATTTTATTGCATTGTTTAAATAAATATATATGGGTCAAAAAGTACATCCTAAAGGTTTACGCCTTGGAGTAATATACAATTGGGATTCTCGTTGGTTTTTCTCAGATAAAAAATTATATCGAGAAGCATTAATCTCAGATATTAAAATGAGACAAAGTCTGATGAAAAAGTTTAGTTTTGCATCTGTTACACAGATTGAAATAGAAAGAGCTATTAATAAGATTACGGTCATTATTTATTCAGTTAAGCCAGGAATGATTATTGGTAGAGGCGGAAAAGGTTTGGAAGAAGTAAAAAAATTAGTGCTTGCACATTCAAAAACAAAACAAAAAGGTAAAGATGTAAAAGTAGATTTGAAAATAGAACCAGTAAAAAAACCTTTTTTGAATGCTTATTATACAGCTCAAACAGTTGCTGATAAATTAGTTCGTAATTTTCCTCACCGTTCTGTTGTTCACAATACAATGGGTCGTGCAATGGAAGCAGGCGCAAAAGGTATTAAAATTCAGCTGGGAGGACGTATCGGCGGAGCTGAAATTTCTCGTAGAGAAAAATATTTTGAAGGTACAATTCCAACTTCAACAATCAGAGAAGATGTGAATTTTGCAATTTATCCTGCATTAACTCGTTCTGGTTATATAGGAGTTAAGGTGTGGATTTGTAGATAAGTTAAATTAAATTAATATGTTAGCACCAAAGAGACAAAAATATAGAAAACAGTTTAGAGGAATTTGGAAGAAAATGGCTATGAAGGGTGCTGAGCTAGCATTTGGTACTTATGGATTAAAGACGATGGAAAAAGGATGGATTAAAGATCGAGAAATAGAAGCTGTTAGATTGGTTTTAGCTAGAGCAACAAGAAAAAATGGAAAGTTTTGGATTAGAATTTTTCCAGATAAACCATTTACGAAGAAACCACCAGAAGTTACCATGGGAGCAGGAAAAGGAGATGTCTCACATTTTGTGGCATCAGTTACTCCGGGAAGAATTTTGTTTGAAATTGATGGATTATCAGAAGCTGATACAAAAAGAGTTTTACATGATGTTTCAGCTAAATTATCGGTTATATCTAAATTTGTATCAAAAACAGAATGAAAAAATTAGTGCAAGATTTAAAATCAAAGTCTGTTAAGGATCTTGAAAAAGATGCTGTAAATATTAGACAAGAAATAGCAAAAATGTCTATCGAATCTGCTGTAGCACCTGTAAAAGACGTGAACAGTATTAGTAAAAAAAGAAAACAATTAGCAATAATATTAACCATTATTAGTGAAAAGCAAGTAGAAGCAGTAAGTAAAATAAAGTCTGAATAATATTTGAATTATATATATGGCACAACAATTAACCGGCGTAGTGGTTTCAAACAAAATGCAGAAGACAATCGTTGTAAAAATTGAACGAAAGTTTACGCATCATTTATATCGAAAAGTTATAACGCGCCACAAAAAAATAAAAGCACATTTGGAAACAGGCACAGTAAATGAAGGTGATGTTGTATTAATTCAAGAAACAAAGCCGTTATCAAAAGACAAGCATTTTATATATGTTAGCACAGTCACGAGTGCAGCTGTTAAAAGTGAAGAGCCAGCAAAAAAAGTAACTGCTGCTCCTAAGACACGTTCGTCTACAAAAAGACGAACAAAAACCAAGTAATCAGTTATAGATATTTACCTATGTTGCAATTACGTACAATGATAAATGTGGCAGATAATACCGGTGCTAAGATAGTATCAATGATCGGTATGCCAAAAAGAGGAAATAAAAAGTTAGCATATGTTGGAGATGTTATTACTGGAGTCGTTAAAGAAGCAATGCCATTTGGTCAAGTTAAAAAAGGTGAAGTCGTATATGCAGTTGTAGTTCGAACACGAAAAGAGTTTAGACGAGAAGACGGTAGTTATATCCGATTTGATGAAAATGCATGTGCAATCATCCAGAGTAAAGATGTTAAGGATCCAAAAGGTACACGTATATTTGGTCCAATCGCTAAAGAAGTAAAAGATAAAGGTTTCAATAAAATTGCTAGTTTAGCTGAAGAAATTTATTAAAGAATAATACTATGAAATTAAAAAAGGGAGATAAAGTAAAAATTATTGCAGGACGTGATGAAGGCCGCGAAGGTTCTATAGAAAAAGTTTATGAAAAAACTGGCACTATCGTCATTCCACAAGTTAATATATATAAGAAGCATATTAAAAAAAATGAGCAGATGCCACAAGGCGGAGTTGTAGAAGTACCTCGACCACTCAATGTTAGCAAAGTCATGCTTATTTGTCCCAAATGCAATAAACCAACTAGAGTGGGATATCAAATAAAAGGAAACAAGAAAACTAGAGTATGTAAAAAATGCGATAGTCAAATTTGAAAAATAAATTATTAGAACCTATGTCATTTCAAGAATATTACAAACAAGAAGTAACAAAAAAGTTAAAATCTGACCTTAAGATTGACAACGATATGGCATTGCCAAAAGCTTTGAAGATTGTTGTTAATGTGGGAGCAGGAGAGGCAGTCGTTAGTAAAAATGTTATTGGCAATATTGAAGAACAACTTGGTATAATTACCGGACAGAAGCCAGTCGTAACTTTAGCTCGCAAATCTATTTCAGCTTTTAAAGTAAGAAAAGGTATGCCTTTAGGAGTAAAAGTAACATTGCGAGGTAAAAGAATGTATCAATTTTTAGAAAAAGTAATAAAAATAGTTATTCCTCGTATTCGTGATTTTAGAGGAATTTCAGAAACATGCGTTGATTTCCATGGAAATCTTAATATCGGATTTTCTGAACAAACTTTATTCCCTGAAATTGAGTTTGATAAAGTTGATAAAGTCAGAGGATTAGAAGTAACGGTTGTTACCAATGCCCGTAATCATGAAAAAGGTAAAAAATTATTTGAAGCATTGGGTGTCCCATTTAAAAAGTAATTAAATTTTCAAAAAATTTTGTATGGCTAAATTATCTGATGAAGTAAAATTTCTAAAAAAACAAAAGTTTCAGGTCCGGTTTCGCAATCGTTGTCCCGTATGTGGACGTGCACGAGGGTACATGCGAAGATTTGGATTATGTAGAATTTGTTTTAGAGAAAAAGCTTTAAAGGGTGAAATTCCTGGAGTTAGAAAAATGTCCTGGTAAATTGGCATTAGCCAAAGGCTAATAGTAATTAGCTAATTAAACATAAATATGAGTAGATCACTAAAAAAAGGTCCATATATAGATGAAAAATTAATGAAAAAGGTTCTAAAACAAAAGGAATCTAAAGATCGTTCAGTGATTAATACATGGGCAAGACGATCACAAATTCCTCCACAATTTGTAGGACATAAAATTGGTGTATATAATGGAAGAAAATTTATTGAAGTTCTGGTTGCCGAAGGTATGATTGGTCACAGATTGGGAGAGTTTTCTCCAACTAGAACTTTTAGAGGTCACGGTAAGGTTACAAAACGTGTTACTGAAAAGACCTAATGCCTAGTAGATTAGTTATTTAAAATATAAAATATGTCAAGCTCAATAATAGATTTAATAATAAGAATTAAAAACGGATATGCTGCACGAAGAGAAAATATTTCTTCACCATATTCCACATATAGAGAAGAAATAATAAAGAAATTAGTAGCATTAGGCTATGTAAAACAGTACACAGTTTCAGGTGAAGTAGTTAAAGAAATTGATATAGAGTTATCATATGATGGTGGTAACCCAGCAGTTACTGATGTTCGTTTGTTTAGTAAACCAGGACGAAGATGGTATACAGGTTCTAAAAAGTTAAAGCCTGTATTAGGCGGTTTAGGTGTAGGTATTCTTTCGACTCCACAAGGTATTATGACTAATAAAGAAGCCAGACAGAAGCATATTGGTGGAGAGTTATTATTTGAAATTTGGTGACATGTCAAAAATAGGTCAAAAAGCAATTCCGGTACCGAAGTCAGTTCAAACAGAGATTCAAGGAAATACAGTTACTGTTAAAGGTTCGAAAGGACAATTAACGGTAGACTTACCTTCAACAATTTCTGTTTCAAAAGATCAAGATAATCTTGTTGTCACTCGTTCAAAAGAAACAAACGATGTGAAAGCATTTCATGGATTATTCAGAAGTCTGATTGCGAACGCAGTTACCGGTGTTGAACAACCATGGATAAAACGATTGGAAGTAGTGGGAACAGGATACAATGTTAAAATGCAGGGACAAGACTTACTGTTTAAAATTGGCTACTCACACCAAGTGGTTTTTAAAAAAGTCGAAGGAATAACATATCAGGTAGATGGTAATACAAAAGTGATTGTTTCAGGCATTGATAAACAGTTAGTTGGTCAGGTTGCATTTCAAATTAAAACATTAAAAAAACCGGATCCATATAAAGGAAAAGGAATACGTTACGAAGGAGAAGTTGTCCGTATTAAACCTGGTAAGAAAGCAAAAACAACAGCATAATAATTAAATTGAAAAACTATGGCAATTACTAAAGATAGAATGTACAGAAGAAAAATGAGAGTTCGAGCTAATATATGGGGAACAGGTGAAAGACCACGCATTTCAGTGTATAGATCTAACATGTATGTATATGCTCAAGCTATTGATGATGAAACAAGAAAAACTTTAGCAGCAAGCTCAACAGTAGATCAGTCTGAAAAAAAAGTTAAAAAATCAGATGCTGCAAAAGAAGCAGGTAAAGAATTAGCTAAAAAATTAATTGAAAAAAATATTAAAGCTGGAGTTTTTGATAGAAATAAATATGCTTATAATGGTAGAGTTAAAATGTTCGCAGAAGGATTGCGCGAAGGTGGATTACAAATATAATTTCAGTATAATTATTTAACCATATGTCAGATTCACGAAAAGATCATAATGACGGAGAAAAGAAGTTGGAAGAGCGCGTACTTCTTATTCGAAGAGTATCTAAAAAAACAACTGGTGGAAATTATGTTACTTTTTCAGCCCTCGTCGCAGTGGGAGATGGAAAAGGTAAAGTGGGAGTAGGTGTGGGACGCGGACTTGAAGTGCCACCTGCAATACAGAAAGCTTTTACAAAAGCACGCAAACACATGATTACTGTTCCAGTGTATAAAACAACTTTGCCTCACGAAATATTATATAAATATAAATCATCCTTATTATTATTAAAACCAGCACCAGAAGGTACGGGCTTGAAAGTGGGAAGTGTAGTGCGTACAATATTAGACCTAGCTGGAATTCATAATGCATCCGGAAAGATAATAGGTTCGAGAAATCAGGTAGTAAATACTTATGCAGTTATCGAAGCATTAAAGAAGTTAAAAACACGATAATATCTATCGACTTATAAAGTATGAACACATCATTGTCAAATTTACCAAAATTAGTTGAACGTTCAAAAAAGAGATTAGGACGTGGAGCAGGTAGCGGAAAAGGTGCAAAATCTGGACGAGGCATTACGCGTCATCAAAAAGCTCGTGAAGATATTCCACTTGGTTTTGAAGGTGGTCAAGGACGAATGGTTAAGAGATTTCCTTTATTAAGAGGGAAAGGTAGAAATAAATCATTGTCTCCAAAAACATTTGTTATTGGTATAGATTCTCTTGAATCATTTGAAGATGGAGCAATTGTTAATGTAAAAACTCTTTTAGAAAAGAATATAATCAGAAAAAATGACATCGCAAAACCGATCAAAATTTTAGCTAACGGAACTTTAAAAAAGAAACTCGTAATCGAGTTACCAGTTTCCGCCTCGGTTAGGAAAATGATCGAATCGGCAGGAGGACAAGTCAAAGAGGTATGACAGACATTGTCAAGAAATTGCAATCACTTTTTAAAGATCCTGAACTTAAGAGAAAAACTTTATTCACTCTATTTATTTTTTTCGCCTTTAGAGTCTTTGCATTTCTTCCCGTCCCAGCAATCAATTTAGTTAAGCTGCGTTCTCTTTTTGCACAGAGTCAATTCTTATCACTTCTTGACATATTTTCTGGAGGTACATTGATCAATTTTTCAGTAATGGCTTTAGGTCTCAACCCATATATCAATGCATCTATTATTATTCAGTTATTAACGGTAGTATTTCCTCAACTCGAAGCACTGGCAAAGGAGGGGGAATACGGAAGATTTAAAATTAATCAGTATACACGCATACTTACAGTACCTTTGACAGTAGTTCAAGCCATTGGTATTTATATTCTTTTAAAAAACCAGCAAATTATAGGCAATTTATCAACGCTTGAATTTTTTTCTTTTATATTTACTTTAGTAGCAGGCACATTTATTCTTGTATGGTTTGGAGAACTTATATCGGAAATGGGATTAGGAAATGGAATATCATTGATAATATTTGCTGGTATAGTCGGAAGAATTCCAGTAACTTTAGGAAGAACAATATCTGTAGTTAATCAGGAATTAATTATAAATCTTGCTATTTTTGCAATCGTCGCTGTTGGAGTCATAGCTGCAGTTGTTTTCATCAATCAGGCAGTTCGTAAGATTCCTGTTTACTACGCTAAAAGAGTTAAGGGTAATAAAATGTATCAATCTGCCTCCAACTTTTTACCATTGAAATTAAATCAAGCAGGGGTTATACCTATTATATTTGCGGTATCTTTCGTTCTATTCCCTCAGCTATTGGGAAACTTTTTACAATATTCTAAGAATAAGACGATCGCCTCTGTCGCAACTTTTTTAGCAACGACATTTAATCCAGAAGGATTTTTTTATAATTTTTTCTATTTTATTCTTGTTATTGGTTTTACTTTTTTTTACACCATTATCGTATTCAATCCTCAAAAAGTAGCGGAAGAAATTCAGAAACATGGTGGATTTATACCAGGTATTCGACCAGGAACTGCGACGAAACAGTATTTAGAAAAAATTTTATACAGAATCACAACGGTAGGAGCACTTTTTTTAGGATTAATTGCCATACTGCCAGCTCTTGTATCTAAATTAACTGGAGTCACCAGTTTAGTTATAGGAGGAACAGGTATTTTAATCATAGTATCTGTTATCCTCGAAACATTTAAAATGGTAGAAGCTCAGTTGATGATGAAAAATTACGATAGATTTGTAAAGTAATTACAATTACCGATACCAATATGTGAATTATTTATGTATAATTCATATTTTGAAATTAGTAATTTGATCAAATGAATTATGGCTAAGAAAAGTTCTCGGGTACTCGTTGGTTTAGTTTGTGAAGTTTGTAACAAACAAAATTACGTAACCCAAAAAAATAAAATAAATACAGCTTCAGCATTAAAGCTGAAAAAATATTGTAATAAATGTAAAAAAGAAACGTCACATAAGGAAAAGAAAAAGCTTGGCTGATATGTGTTTCATATTTTTATTATGAAGCTAGTATTAATTGGAATCCCAGGAGCAGGAAAATCAACACAAGGAAATTTGTTGTCGCATCAACTAAAAATTCCGTATTTATCTACGGGACACATTTTTAGAGAGATAGCAAAAGAGAAAACGAAACTTGGACATTACGTAAAGGAAGTATTACATTCAGGCCTTTTGATTCCAGATGATAAAACTATTGATATAGTAGATAGTTATTTATCTAGATCAGAATACGCTAGTGGATATATACTTGACGGTTTTCCAAGAACAGTACATCAAGCACATGAATTTTCCAATAATGTAGATAAAGTGATTTATCTTGAAATACCAGATAAAGAAGCTCTTTGGCGACTTGCATATCGTAACGATAAAACAAGAGACGATAATACCATTGAAGCTATAAGGAAAAGAATTGAAATTTTTCACAAATTTACAGATCCAGTAATTAATTATTATCAAAGCGAAAATAAATTAACTGTACTAGATGGTACTCAAGATATTCACGACGTAAATGAAGAAATATTAAAGAGTTTAGGTAAACAGCTCATTAAAAATCAGGTTCATGCTTGGGAACAGAAGCACAAATCACTTATTGCTATTACTGGTCTTCCAGGTTCTGGAAAAACGGAAGCAGCGCAATATTTAAAGAAAAAAAAGCTTCCTGTAATTTCGTTAGGAAAAATTGTTACTGATATTGTAAATAAAGAACACGATGCAAAAACAGAAACAGTATATAAAGAGGTGCGTGAAGGATTGCGAAAAAAATTTGGCAAAGAAGCATTAGCCGTATTAAGCGAAGAACAGATTTTAAAAGCGTTTGAAACAAAAAAGATTGTCATTTTAGAAGGAATGCGTTCGTGGGAGGAATACACATATCTAGCAAAAAAATTACCACATATCAAAATTTATATTGTGGCAATTCATGCAGAAAAAAATTTAAGATATAAAAGGATTGCTCATCGTAAAGATAAATCCCGTGTATTTGAATCAGAAGAAGATATAAAACAACGAGATATAAATGAGTTAATTGGAACAAACATGGGCCCGACTATCGCATTTGCAGATTTTTTAATTAAAAATAATTTTTCCTTGGACGAATTTCAGGACAAGTTAGAAAACGTTTATAGAACAATTTATTTTTCATGATTCATCTAAAAACAAAAGAAGAAATTGAAATAATGAAAGATTGTGGAAAGCGCTTAAATGCTGCTGTAACAGAATTAATCCCATTAATAAAAGAAGGGATGACCACAGAGGATGTAGATAATGAAGCTACTAGATTAATAAAGAAAAATGGTGCGGAATTGTCATTTACCAAAGTTAAAGGATATAAATGGGCTACTTGCCTCCCAGTTAATGAACAAGTGGTTCACACACCACCTACAAAAAGAGTTTTAAAAAAAGGTGATCTTTTGACTGTAGATATTGGTGCATATTTAAAAGGTTTTCACACGGACTATGCAACAACATTTGCAGTCGGTGGTACGGAGGATGAAAAAATAATCAAATTTTTGGAAGTCGGCAAAAAATCTTTAGATCTAGCAGTTAAGCAGGCTAAGGAGGGAAATAGACTTGGTCATATATCTCAAGCTATTGAAAAAGAGATATATAAAAATGGTTATTTTATTTTAAAAGATTTAACAGGACATGGTATAGGGCATGAACTGCATGAAGATCCATATGTTCCTGGTTTTTTAGGAACTAAAATAGAAAATACGCTAAAAATAAAGTCGGGTCTTGTTATTGCTATCGAAGTTATTTATTCGATGGGTAGCGAAGAAATTGCTTATGAACAAGATGGCGGATGGTCTATTACTAGTTCAGATAACAGTTTAACGGCTTGTTTTGAAGAGACAGTTGCGATTTTAGATAAAAATACTTTTATTTTGACCTAAAATTGTGATACAATATGTAGTTTGTTCTCGTTTAATATCTGTATGAAAAGTGATGCAATGATTTTAGAAGGCGAAGTAGTCGAAAATTTACCCAACACATTGTTTAGAGTAAAACTGAAAGATGTTGATAGGGTTGTTTTATGCTATTTATCAGGTAAAATGAGAAAAAACTATATTAAAATTCTCCCTGGCGATAAAGTAAGGATAGAAATTACACCTTACGATAAAGAAAGAGGAAGAATTATTTATAGAATTTAATATACAATTATATGAGAATACATTCAGCTTTAAAGAAAATCTGTCCGCAATGTAAAATAGTTAAGCGACGCGGGATGTTATATGTGATTTGCAAAACCCCAAAGCATAAACAGCGCCAAGGGTGATTGTTAAATTCGAATGCGAAATTATGAATTATGTACTATAATTCATAATCTGTAATTAGAAATTATATTTATTAAGAAGTATGGCACGATTAATGGGAGTGGTGTTACCAGACGATAAAAGAATTGAATATGCTTTAACTCTTTTTTATGGCATTGGATGGCATGTTTCAAAGAAAATTCTTGAACAAACAGGTATTGATACACATAAAAGAGTAAAGGATATAACAGAAGATGAAATGAAAAAAATTGGAGGCTTTATTGAAAAAAACTATAAAGTTGAAGGAGATTTAAGAGAAGAAATAAACGAGAACATTAAGCGTTTAAGAGAAATTGGTTCATATGTCGGTGTGCGACATATGCGCGGACTACCTGTACACGGTCAGAGAACTAAATCAAATGCACGTACTAAACGAGGCAAGAGAAAGACAGTAGGAGCTTTGAAGAAAGAAGTTTGGGCAAAAATGGAACAAGGTGGAGCTAAAGCAGCAGCCCCAGCAGACGCCAAAAAGTAAAATTTATATATAAATTATGAAAAAAGCAAAAGTAAAAAAAGTAGTAGAAAAAGGAAGAATTTATATTACCGCTACATTTAACAACACCCTGGTCACTGTCACAGATGAAAAAGGCACACCATGTGTTATGACTTCATGTGGAGGTTTTGGATTTGCTGGAACACGAAAGTCTACCCCCTATGCAGCAACTGTTACAACTGAAGCTGCGTTGAAAAAAGCTACTACAGAATATGGATTAAGAAAAGCAGACGTATTTGTTAAAGGAATTGGCCCAGGAAGAGAAGCGGCTCTTAGAGTGGTCAAAGGTTCACAAGTGGATATAGACAAAATTGTAGATACCACACCTATTCCTCATAATGGAGTTAGACCGCCAAAAGTTAGAAGAGTATAATCATTACTAATAACACGTTATTTAAAAAATTTATATGAGATATACAGGACCAAGAAATAGATTATCAAGAAGAGAAGGATTAGATTTAGGTCTTAAAACAACCGGATCAAAATCACAAGCTTCTTTGTTAAAAAAGCTTAACGTATTTCCAGGACAGCATGGTACAAAAGGAAGACGAAAAGTATCGGAGCATGGAAGACAGCTTCGCGAAAAACAGAAACTGAAATTTATGTATGGTGTTTCAGAAACACAATTGAAAAACTATTACGCATTCTCAAAGAAAAAAACTGGAAATACAGCCTTATATTTATCTCAATATTTGGAAAAAAGATTAGATAACGTTGTTTACAGGCTTGGTTTTGTACCGACAAGAGCAGCAGCAAGACAAATTATTGTTCATAAACATATAAAAGTTAACGACAGAGTACTTAGCATCCCTTCATATCAGGTGAAAATTGGCGATGTAATTACTTTTGCCAATGACAAAATAGTAAAGATTCCAAGTATTGAAGCATCATTGGCTAAAAAAGATGCAGCTATGCCAGCTTGGGTAGAGAAGCAGGGAGCAATCGGCAAATTCAATGGAGAACCAACAACAGAATTATTAGATAATCAAATTAATTTACGATTAGTCATTGAATTCTATTCACGTTAATATTTAAAAATTTTATTTTTTTTATGATAGATCCAGCCTTTTACACAAAGATTGAAGAACAAAGTGAAACATATAGCCGATTTATTTTTACTCCTTTACAACCAAGTTTTGGTCAAAGTATGGGTAATGCATTACGCAGAACATTATTGGCATCTTTAAAAGGTGCTGCTATTGGTCAAGTAAGAGTAGAAGGCGTTCCTCATTTATTTGCAACGATTAAGGGTGTAAAAGAATCAGCATTAGACTTAGTCCTCAATTTAAAGCAATTGAGATTTGCTACTGATAGAGAAGGAACATACAAGGTAAAAATTTCAGCTAAAGGTCAAAAAAAGATTTATGGTCGTGATGTTGAAGGAGAAGTTGAAGTAGTAAATAAAGATTTATATATAGGTGAGTTAACAGACGATAAGTCCAAACTTGAGCTGGAAGCAGTTGTTGAAACAGGTTATGGTTATGTTTCTGCTGAAGAAAAACAAAATGTGGAAACTGGGTTTATAGCAGTAGATTCTGCATATTCGCCTGTGAAACAAGTGAATTTTCGAGTGGAAGAAGAACGCGTAGGAAGAAAATCTAATTTTGATAGATTAGTTTTAGAAGTTTGGACTGACGGTAGTATCACACCTAAAGATGCTGTTTCTGAAGCCACACAGTTGCTTGCTAAGACTTTTCAGCATATTTTTTCTGGAAACGACGTCCCAGCAGAGAAATCAGCAAAGGCAGAAGAACAAGCAAAACAAGATGAAACAAAATCAAAACTTGAAGATATTATTATTGACGAATTAAATCTTCCTTCTCGTGTTATCAATGCTCTCCTCCGTGAGAATATTGAAACAGTAGCCGACCTTCTAAAAAGAGGTAGAGAAGAATTAGCAGGATTAAAAGGCGTAGGAAGAAAATCAATAGATCTTATTGATGAAGAATTCAAAAAAATGGGAATTGAATTAAAATAATTGAATTAATATTATGAGACACCGAATACAGAAAACAAAATTTGGCGGAGGTAAAGATGCGAATGATATGCTTATGAGAAAAATGGCATATAATTTCTTTACACATGGTTCGCTCAAAACAACCCAGACAAAAGCACGTGTGTTAAAAAGTCATTTAGAACGATTAGTAGAGAAAATGAAAGAGCGAACAGAAGCAAATAAGAATGTTTTAAAAAAGTATTTAGTGTCAGAAAAATTGATAGAAAATTTATATCAACAGGTTCCCGTAGTAATGGGAAATATTAAAGGTGGATATGTTAGAATTGAAAAGCTTCAAGTTCGTATTTCTGATGGAGCACCTATGGCACGGATCATGTGGTCCCGCCCTGTAGTTATACAACCTGAAGTTAAGGAGATAGCTCCTAAAAAAGTTAAAGAACCAAAAAAAGAAAAGACTGTAGCTTCAGAAAAAAAAGCAAAAAAGTAAATATTTATTAAAATAATATGACACAAATACACAGATCAACAAAACCAATTTCTTCCAAGCAAATACAGAGAAACTGGCATGTGATTGATCTAAAGGACCAAATTTTAGGAAGAGTTGCAAATGATATTGCAAAATTATTGCAAGGTAAACATAAAGTAGATTATGCTCCTTATATGGATATGGGAGACTGTGTTGTTGTCATCAATGCAAAAAAGGTAGCCGTGACTGGAAAAAAAGCTGAAGATAAAACATATACATACTATTCTGGTTATCCTGGAGGTTTGAGAAAAGTTGCTTTTAAGACTTTACTTGAGCAAAAACCAGACGAAATTATTCGTCATGCTATTCTAGGTAAATTACCAAAGAATAAGTTGCGAGATAGAAGAATGACTAGATTATACGTTTACGCGGATGAAAATCATCCACACGCTGATAAAATTAAAAGCGCGAAATAATAGTAATTTAAATTAATTTCATATGGTTAAAAAAAAGAAAGATTTAGAATATTATGAAGGTGTTGGACGACGTAAGCTTGCCATCGCTAGAGTAAGATTGTTTATAACAAATAAAAACTCAGCTATAACTGTAGCGGGTAAAAAAATATCTAAAGGAGATGTCCTAATAAATGGCAAATTGTTGAAGGAAGTATACACAAGCGAAGCTTACAAAAAAAGATTTTCACAACCATTTGAAATCACAAATAATTTAGATCGATTTGCTACATCTATTATTGTAACTGGCGGTGGACCTAATGGTCAACTGGAAGCTATCATTCACGGTATCTCCCGTGCTTTGGTAGAAAACGATCCAGATACAAATAAAACACTTTTACGCCAGTATGGCTTACTTACTCGAGATTCTCGTATTCGTGAACGTAGAAAAGTAGGTACCGGCGGAAAAGCACGACGACAGAAACAATCTCCAAAACGTTAACGATCGGTAGGCAAACTACTGATATAATAATTGCATGGTACATTTAACGGTTATCATTCTGTCCTTCAATACAAAAGAAATAACAAGACAGTGTCTGGATTCTTTAGTGAAATCAATTTCTGAGACACCACGTATAAACTTCGAGATTATTGTCATCGATAATGCTTCATCAGACGGATCTCCAGAGATGTTGCACCAATATCCAAACGAGCATGGGATACATAACATAACATGGAAAGTGATTAATAATATTGAAAATAAGGGATTTGTTAGGGGAAATAACCAGGGAATTGCAATTTCTCATGGTAATTACGTGCTTTTTTTAAATTCAGATGTTATCGTAAATAATGTCAATTTTGAAGAAGTAATTAAGTATCTAGAACTTCATGAACAAATTGGGGCACTCACAATTCAGGTCAACCTCACTCAAGATGGTATAGACCCAGCCTCCCACCGAGGGTTCCCTACGATATGGAATTCATTTTGTTATTTTAGCAAGTTAGAAAAAGTATTGGGTAAACTACCTTTGCTCGGCAAAGTGTTTGGTGGGTATCATTTAACCTATTTGAATCTTAATACAATTCATGAAATTGATTCACCAACAGGAGCATTTTTTCTAACGCGTAAGGATATTCTAAATAAAATTGGAGGCTTTGATGAAGAGTTTTTTATGTATGGTGAAGATTTGGATTTAGCATATCGTATTAAGCAGTCAGGGTATCAGATTATATATTATCCTTTATTCACTGTTACACACCTAAAACGTTCTAGTGGATTAAAAAAGAAAGATATAGGAATACGCTCAAAAACCAGAATTTATTTTTATGATGCAATGAAAATTTTTTTTAGAAAACATTATTCACATAATTACCCTGCTTTAATAAACTCTTTTATTTACTGGAGTATAGACTTAAAAAGAAAATTAGAGTAATTACATTTGTAAACATGAAAAAAATCGGTATCGATGCAAGATTATATAATAAAACGGGTGTGGGTGTGTATATTAGGAATTTGCTTCACTATCTTCAAATTCAGAATCAGGATAACTTAATATATTATGTATATTTAATGCCAGAAGAATATGATACAGTCAACTTTTCATCTAATAACTTTATTAAACGTAGATCACCTTATAAATGGCATACAGTTTCAGAACAACTAGGTTTTTATCTGCAATTATATAAAGATAAATTAGATTTAATGCATTTTACTTATTTTAGTTATCCCGTTTTATATAGGAGAAAATTTATTGCAACAATTCATGATACTATCTTATTAGATTACAAAACGGGAAGAGCCTCAACCAAAAACTCGTTAATATATAAAATTAAGCATTTCTTTTTTCGGTATGTAATCGCTTCGCAGATCACAAATGCAATTCAGATTATTACACCAACACAAACAGTGAAACAAAATCTGATCAATATATATGGAAATAAATATGATAGTAAGATTTATGTTATTTATGAAGGAGTTGATTATGAGATGTTTACTAAAAAACAAAATGAATCGCTAGTAGAGAAAATGCCAAAAAAATTCTATTTGTACGTTGGCAATTTTTATCCACATAAGAATGTAGAAACCTTAATTCGTGCTTTTGCTGACACTATTATTGATACAAAATTACTTCTTGTAGGACCAGATGATTATTTTTCTCAAAGAATTAGAAATTTAATTAAGCAGTTAAAACAAACAGATAGAATAGTAATTTACAATAATGCATCAACGGAAGATTTAATCTATTTTTACAAAAATGCATGTGCTTTGGTCCATCCTAGTCTCGCAGAAGGTTTTGGATTACCATTAATAGAAGCAGCTTATTTTCAGTTGCCTATCTTCGCATCGAATATTCCTGTATTCAAAGAACTTATGCATGATACATTTCATGCTTTTGACCCCACGGATGTGTCGTCCCTGACAGCACTCTTTAATGAAGAGGAAAATCATCGAATCATACCTGATTACTCATCCATTCTGATTAAATATTCATTTCAGAAGATGAGCCAAGAGATTGAAGCCATGTATAAAAGTTTATGAATACCATACAGAAAACGACAAAAATAGCGATTGTATATGACTGGATAGATTCATGGGGAGGTGTTGAACGCTTATTACTTATACTACATGAAATGTTCCCAGATGCAACATTTTTTACTTCTTATTACGATCAAGAAAAAGCTAAATGGGCACAAAATATTAATATAAGAACATCTTTTATTCAGTATTTGCCAGATTTTATTAAAAAAAGTCGTTTGCTTTCCACTTTATTCTATCCATTTGCATTTGAGTCATTTGATTTTTCGGACTATGATGTAGTTATATCTGTATCTTCTTCATTTGCAAAGGGAATTATTACACGTCCAGGTACTAAACATATATCCTACCTCTTAACACCGACAAGATTTCTGTGGTCGCATTTTCAAGATTATTTCAGTAGTTTTTTAGTTAAAGCTTTAATTAAAGGGATAAGAGAGTGGGATGTAATAGCAGCAAAAAGACCAGATTTATTGATCACACTTTCACAAGCAGTATCTCAACGGATTAAAAAGTATTATCATCGTCATTCTCTTGTAATATATCCGCCTTTTGACATTGAGTATTGGGCACATATCAAAACTCTGTTGTCACAAACGCATGTAAAGTTGCCACAAAAATACTTTTTAATTGTTTCTCGATTAGAGAAATATAAAAAAATTGATTTAGTAATACGCACTTTTAACAAACTTCCTAAAGAGAATCTCATCATTGTGGGGACGGGTAGAGAACAAAAGAACCTTCGAGCTATGGCTGACCGTAACATCCATTTCTTAGGGAGTTTAACGGATGAAGAATTAGCCTATATATATTCAAGTGCCGAAGCATTAATTATGCCTCAAGAAGAGGATTTTGGATATGTTGCACTTGAGGCTATTTATTTTAATTGTCCTGTCATAGCGTATGAGGCGGGCGGAGCCTTAGAGACAGTTATTTCCGATAAAACAGGCGTTTTTTTTGGAGAACAATCAGAGGAAGGAATAAAATCTGCACTTGAAAAATATCATACAATATCATACAATATTAAAAGGCATTTTGAACAAGTAAAAAATAGTCTTATAGAAAAGTTTTCGAAAGATAATTTTATAAACGAAATTTATAAAACAATTAATAATTAATATAAAAATCAGATAATTATGAAAGCTGTTATATTTGCAGGTGGAGTTGGAACTAGATTATGGCCATTATCACGAAAAAAATCTCCAAAACAATTCGAACCTATAGTAGGAGTCAAATCCACACTTCAGTTAGCTGTAGAACGTTTATTACCAGAATTTAAGGCAGAAGATATTTATATATCCACCGGACTTTCATATGTAGAGCTTGTAGCGCAGCAGTTACCTTTTATTCCAAAAGAAAATATTATTGGTGAACCTTTAAAAAAAGATGTGGGCCCAGCAGTTGCTTATATGATGGGACATCTTGCTAAAGAGTTTCCGAATGAACCGGTAATCATTTTATGGAGTGATCATTTAGTTAAATTTGAAAAAAGATTTAAACAAATTATTGAGGCATCAGGAAAAATTATTGAAAGTGATCCAGAAAAAATAGTTTTTATCGGACAAAAACCACGTTTTGCTTCAGAAAATTTAGGTTGGATTGAAAGTGGAGATGAGATTGTAAATAAAGACGATATTTCATTTAGACAATTTGTTGGGTTTAAATATAGGCCAAAAAAAGATGTCGCAGAAAAGTATTTTGCAGATCCAAAATATTGCTGGAATTTAGGATATTTCGTAAGTACACCATCATTTATCTATTCGCTTTTTCAAGAATTCGCGCCTGACATTTATACTGCTTGTGAACAAATATTAGCTGCACGCGGTACCGAAGAATATCAAGAACGATTTAAAGAGTATTATGCTCAGATGCCCGAGATTAATTTTGATAATGCAGTACTGGAGCAGTTAAATAAAGATTATGCGTATGTTATTCGTGAGGATATTGGATGGTCAGATGTAGGAGCATGGGAGGCATTAAAAGAGGCTTTAGAAGAAAAAAGAGAGGATAATATTACAAAAGGTCGAGTGATGCTAGAAGATTCCAATGACAATCTGGTGTATAATTATGAAGGTCAGAAATTAATCGTAGGCATTGATCTGGACGATGTTTTAATTATAAACACCGGTGATGTATTGTTGGTTGCAAGAAAAACATCAGTGTCTAAAGTAAAAAAGTTAGTTGAAAGCTTTCAGGGAACAGAGAACGAAAGCCTTACATAACAGATATTTTGTGGAGTAATCTGCAAAGTTAGTTATTAGTATCATAAAATTTGATAGAATTAAACCCATGTCGAATACCTTATCTATTTTTAGCGGAAATCGATATGAGTCGTACGCTAAACGTGTTTTAGATATAGTTTTATCTATAATTTTGTTGATATTATTCTCACCTATTTGCGTTATAACTGCAGTTTACATAGTGTTAGACTCACCAGGGCCTATATTTGCAGATGTACCAGAAAGAGTCGGTCAGCACGGGAAAAAGTTTCGGATGTATAAATTTCGTTCCATGATTATTAACGCACACAAATTATTGCATACAGATCCACAGTTCAAGTCACTATTTGAAGAATATAAAAAAAGTAGCTATAAATTAAAAAGAGATCCACGTATTACTCGAACAGGCAAATTTATTCGTAAACATTCAGTTGATGAAATACCACAACTCATTAACGTCTTGCGAGGTGAGATGAGTATTGTAGGACCACGTGCATATTATCCGGATGAACTTGAGAACCAGCAGAAAAAATATGTGGGAACTAAAAAATTGGTGAGCAAAGTACTTTCGGTGCGACCCGGACTTACAGGACTTTGGCAAGTCTCAGGGCGATCTGAAGTCAATTTTGATAAGAGAATAGCTATTGACGCTAAGTACGTGGATACATTATCATTATGGAACGACCTCAAAATAATAGCAAAAACTCCGTTGATTATGCTCACAGGAAAAGGCGCTGTATAATTATTAATACATTATTAAATTAAAATATGATTCACCCAATAGATATGCCACGTAAACGAAAAAATAAAACAAATATTTTTAAAAAAATAACAATACCTTTATTTGTTATTCTACTCATTATTGGTTTACTTGGATATTTTTTTGTATATAAGCCATATACACGAATTAAAGCTAAAGGACTAATTCTTGTTGCATCAGCAAAAGGAATGAAGGAAATTGTCGCTCAAAACGATATTGATTTACTTAAAAATAAAATGAGTGAAATAGATAAGCAATATGCAGATTTTGAAAAAGAAGCGAAATCAATTTATTGGGCAAAATTTATTCCATACGTATCAGACTTTAAAAACGGCGTTGAAGCAGGAAATTATATGGTCACGGCGGGACAAGAAACTATCGATGCTATGTATCCATATGCTGATTTAATTGGATTTAAAAAAGGAGAAGCTTCTTTTATCGATCGATCAGCTGAAGATCGATTACAAACTGCTGTAGCAACTCTTGATAAAATGTTGTCCAAAATAGATACTATTTCAGAAAATATAGATCAAGCCGAGAAAAGAATTAGTGCGATTGATGCAAACAGGTACCCGGCTAAAATTGGAAGTACAGAAGTACGCGCAAAGATTGCTAATGCAAAAGAACAATTCACGGGTTTGGCATCACTTTTTGTGGATGCAAAACCTTTATTAAAAAATTTGCCAGCTATATTAGGTAAAGATAAAGAGAAAACTTACCTTATATTATTTCAGAATGATAAAGAACAACGAGCAACAGGAGGATTCCTGACAGCGTATGCAATATTCAAGATTAATCAGGGAAAAATAAGTATTGTTAAATCGGAAAATATATATGATCTTGATGAAACAATTACACATCCACGTGCACCTGAAAAAATATTAACCTATCATATAGGTGTACCTGAATTTTATGTCCGTGATAGCAATCTTTCTCCTGATTATGTCGAATCTATAAAGCTATTCGAATCACTATATGCCAAAAGTCCAAAAAAAGTAGATTATGATGGCATTATTGCAATAGATACCCATATTTTGGTAGATATGTTACGTATTTTTGGTGACACTGAAGCAGGGGGAATTAGATTTTCAGCAAATGAAGATGCTCGATGTGACTGTCCACAAGCAATTTATGAATTGTCATATGCTGTCGGACGCCGGGTGGGTCGTGTTGTAGAAAATAGAAAAGCTGTACTGGGTGACCTTATGTACGCTTTGTTTTATAAAGCAATTGGATTTTCGCCTTCCAAATATTGGGGAACATTAGCTCAGACAATGTTCAAAAATCTAGATGAGAAACATATCTTGCTTAATTTTAACGATGAAAGCATACAGGCTTCTGTTGAGAAGTTGAACTATGCAGGACGTATTCGAAAATACGATGGAGACTATTTACATGTTAATAATGTTAATTTTGCAGGCGCTAAATCTAACTTGTTTGTAGATAAAACAATAACTTCCAAAACTACATTTGAGAGCGGAAAAATCAGTCGGGAAGTTATTATAGATTTTAATAATCCATATCCTGGTTCCAATTGTAGTTTAGAAATCGAAAATGGACTGTGTATGAATGCTAAGCTAAGAAATTGGATGCGTTTATATGTTCCAAAAGGCGCTAAACTGACTGAATTTAAAGGATCTCTAATGAAAGTTCAGACATACGAAGAGTTAGATAAAACTGTTTTTGAAGGGTACGTTGAAGTAAATCCATTGAGTAAAGCTAAAGCAGTTGTGACTTATACTCTTCCAGATAGTATTAAATCTGATAATTACTCATTAATGATTCAAAAACAGCCGGGCGAAGACGATGAAACGCTGAAGCTTAAAGTTGAAGTAGATAGTGATGAAAAATTCAGTGGAGTGTTTGCCAAAGATATGACTGTTAAGAAATAACACTTGGTTCTTGGAAATATAAAGAGTATGCGGCAAACGATAAAAACCGAAGCACTTGTATTGCGTAAAAAAAGTCTTCTAGAGAAAGATATTATCTATACTTTTTTTAGCAAAGACCTGGGAAAGATTCGTGTAATTGCCAAAGGAATTAAAAAAATTACTAGCCGTCGCTCGGCGCATACTCAAACAGGAAACTTAACAGCAATTGAGCTCTATGCAAAAGGTGATATATATTATCTTCAAAACACTGCTATTATCTCTGCTTTTTCTCAAATAAAAAGTGATGTTTCCAAAGTAAATATGCTATATAGATTTCTTTTTATTTTAGATAGAATTTTACCTGATTCTCAGCCTGAACCTGAAGTTTATCAAGTAATGTTGAAGTTCTTGATTTGGTTGGCTAAGGCAGAAAATATAAGTGATATCGAACTATCTCAATATCTAAGTAGAATACTTGGACATTTGGGCTATGGAAGTGAACAAAAAAACATATCTGACATGGTACGTAAAATTGAAGAGATCATACACGAGAAGGTACCTGAACATGTTATAATATAGATTGTTAATTGCATAAATTTATACTGGTATATGGATGAAATTATTGCTTTATGTAAACGAAGAGGATTTTTTTTCCCTTCTTCAGAAATCTACGGCGGATTAGCTAATACTTGGGATTTTGGACATTATGGTACATTATTGAAAAATAATATTCGTGATTTATGGTGGAAGAAATTTGTTTTGGATCGTGATGATATGGTAGGTATAGATGCTAGCATATTTCTTAATCCTAAAGTGTGGGAAGCATCAGGTCATGTCGCCGGCTTTACAGATGCATTGGTTGACTGCCGTAAATGTCATTATCGTACACGTGCTGATCATTTGATTGAAGATAAAGTGAAAAATGTTAAAGTTGAGGGGCTTCCCATGGAAGAGCTGACTAATATAATAGTTAATAATAAAATCAAATGTCCGAAATGTGGTCAATCTGATTGGACATCTGTGCGTAAATTTAACCTTTTATTTGAAACACAACTGGGAATTATAGAAGGTGAAAAATCAAAAGTATACTTACGAGGAGAAATTGCTCAAGGTATATTTCTTAATTTTAAAAACATTCTGAATACAATGCGAGTTAAACTTCCTTTTGGTATTGCTCAACAGGGTAAAGCCTTTCGTAACGAAATTACGATGGGACAGGCTATCCATCGCACATTAGAATTCGATTTGATGGAATTTGAGTATTTTATTCATCCTTCTGAATGGGAGTCTATTTATCAAAAATGGGAGCATGAAATGTGGTCTTTTGCGAAAGATTTAGGATTACAGGAAAAAAATATTCGTTGGCGCGAACATGAAGAGTTTGAACGATCACATTATTCAAAAAAAACTATGGATGTGGAATATAATTATCCCTTTGGATGGAAGGAAATGTGGGGGCTGGCATATAGAACAGATTTTGATTTGTCTAATCATCAGAAACATTCTGGAAAGGATTTAAATTACACTAATCCAAAAACAGGAGAAAAGTTTGTGCCTCATGTAATTGAACCGACTTTTGGCCTTTCGCGTATGGTTGGAATACTTATTACTGATGCTTATAGAAAAGAATTGGTAAATGACAAAGAACGCATTTATTTAAAACTTAATCCAAATATTGCACCTGTCAAAGCAGCCATATTTCCGTTGCAAAAAGATGAAAAACTCAGAGAAAAAGCTTATGCTATTTATAAAGAACTTAAAGAAAAATATGTTGTGGAATTTGATGATGCAGGTAATATAGGAAAAATGTATCGTCGACAAGATGAAATTGGAACACCATTTTGTATCACTGTAGATTATCAAACATTGGAAGACGGAACCATTACAATTCGAGATCGTGACACGATGAAGCAGGAAAGAATTTCTTCTTCTGGACTTCTCACATACTTCATGAGTAAAATAACTATATAGTTAGTATTAATGATTTATAATAATTTAACTATTTAATGATCATATGGAAACACAACAACCAAAACCAAATACAAATGCTAGTGTAAATAACAAACAAATGTACATTATTGCAGCTGTATTAGCAGTACTACTCATTTCAATCTTGTCCTTTATTTTTATAAAAAGCAGTAAAAAAAACCAGCAACCCACACAAAATGAGGGGCTAACAAAAAAACCACAACAAGTAATTCCAACAGTAGATTCCTCAGTAATAGTTGAAATTGATGGTAAACCAGATAAAAAACATTTTGGAATGAAAGTTACAGGGATTCCTGAAGGTACCAAAACTATGGAGTATGAAATAACGTATCAGACAAAAGATGGAGGATTACCAGGCATAAGCAGTAGTCTTGATATTGAATCCGATCAAAAAGAATATGAAAAAGAAGATTTTCTCCTAGGTACGTGTTCTACTGGTGGAAAATGTGTTTATCATGAAGTAGTGAGTCCTTTAAGTGTTACTATTAAGTTTACCGGTTCATTTGGAGAAAGACTATATCAAAAAGATTTTGATCTTTAATAAATATGAGTGTATCTTTAATTACCAATTATAAGGGGGAGAGGGGGTGTTTTGAATGCCAAATATAAAATCAGCAAAGAAAAAATTAAGAAAAGACGTAAAGCGAACAACTGCTAACATGTCCTATAAGAAAACAGTGAGTAAAACAGTGAAAAATATGAGTAAAATCATAGATAAGGGTGGCGCAGCAAAAGAATTAAGTAAAGCTTTTTCAATTATTGATAAAGCTGCTAAGAAAAAATTAATTCATCCTAATAAGGCTGCAAGACTCAAGTCACAAATTAGTAAATCGAAAAAGGGAGCATGAGGTATCAAATAAACTTATTACCCAATCGAGAAGGTAATTTCACTGATAAGATTATCTATTTTTCATTTCACTATTTACGCTATATTCTGGTTATAACCCAGCTAGTCGTTATTAGCGTCTTTTTTTATAGATTTCAGATAGATCAACAAGTAGTTGATTTGAAAGATAGTATTAAACAGAAAAGTGAAATTATACTAGTATCAAGCTCCTTATTAAAGGATATACGTGCTATAGATATTAAAATGCAAAGTATTACACGCGCTGCTAATGATCAACAGGCCATGTTGAACATGTATCAATACTTCCTAAATACGTTTCCTTCTGAGCTGTTTGTTAGTACGTTTGACATGACAAGTACTGGCATAACTTTTACAGGCTATACCTCTAATGCTAATATGATAAGAATTTACAATAATCGATTATTAAAAGATAAGAGGTTTGAACTAATAAAATTGAGTAATATTAATAAAGATGATGTAAATTATACCTTCAGTTTTGAGCTCAAAAATTATATAGGTAAATAAAATGAATAAAAACGAATTGTTAGATAAAATAATTAATAAAAAAGTTAAAGATTACAGCTTTACGATAGCCTTTTTCTTCATATTTTCATTTTTTATAATTTTTGCTATTAAACCAAATTTAAACTCTGTTGTAACATTAAGTGAACAGCTAAATCAGTTAAAAGTTTTAGACCGCCAGTACGAGGATACGATTTCTAAAATAATTAACTTACAGACATTAATAGTACAGAACCGTGATAATTTTTATTTACTTGATGATGCACTTCCTTCCACACCGCAAGTGAATAAAGTTATTGACGATATAAAAAAGGATGCGTCTGATTCTGGATTAATTTTAGAAAAAATGGAAGTTCAGGAAATAAGTTTAAAAGAAGATGAAAGTAAAAATAAAATGAAAACATTATCTGTTTTATTAGAAAGTACTGCTTCTTTTGATAACGTTAAGGTTTTTATCGATACACTTATGAGTCAACGGCGATTGAAAAATATAAAATCACTAAATCTCATAAAAGATATATCCGAAGGAACAGAGAGTTCAACTTTGAAAATCAAACTAGAAGTTGGTGGTTTTTATCTATGAATAAAAAAGAATTACTGGCTATATCAGTGGGTATTTTTTTAACTATCATTGCCTGGATGGTGGCAGACTTATATCATGCTAAACAAACTATAGTTGTTGAAGATGTAGTAAATCAGGCAGATGTACCTAACTATAAAATTAACCCTACGATATTTACTATTTTGAAAGAGAAGAATCCTTAATATGTCATATAGTGATTTATATTTTCAGCCTAAACGTAATCATACTGTAGGAATAATCATTGCTGGTATCGTGGTAGCTTTATCTATTTTTATGTATTATTCATCCGTAAGCTCAACACCACTTAAGGCTGTAAGTAAAAATCTTAAGAGACATGAATTAGTGAATCTGTCGCCTCATGAAGTAGGTGTTTTTTGGGTTTCGGATAAGAAAGAAACGGGATGGGTACTATTTGGAACTTCAAATGATGATTTAAGTCAGTTAGCTTCTGATGATCGAGATGTAGGTGATAAAAAAAATGAGTCCTATTTACATTATGTTCCAATTCGAGGATTAAAAGAAAATCAGCAGTACTATTATAAAATTGTGAGTGGTAATGAGGTGATTTCGTCGCCGTCAAAAGATCCTTACATGTTTAAGACGCCGCACAATGTTTCATTGTCTTCAAATATAAAACCTGCTTATGGAAAGGTAAATCTTGCAAATGGACAACCTGCTCAAAGTGCTTTTATTCTTTATAACTACAAAAATGCTTTTCCCTTTTTAGTTTTAACTAAATTAACAGGCGAGTGGTTGATACCTTTACAGTTCGCAATTGACAAAAAGACAAATGAAGAATTTACTATGAGTGATAAAGAGGCAATTAAAATTGAAATCCTCAGCGAAAATTCAGCTAATTCTATTGTTGAAGCGCTTGTTAAGAGAACAAATCCTTTGCCTCAAACAGTAGTATTAGGAAAAAACTATAAATTTTTAGAAGATGATAATGTGCTCCCAGCGACAACCCAGAGAGTAGTTGCTGATAAAGTTTACCCCGTAGAAATTATACTTCCCCGCGAAAAAGCAGTTATTCCGGGCTCCAGACCTTTATTAAAAGGTTTAGCAATTCCTGGTAAGCAAGTAAAAATACAAATCAATTCACAACCAGGATATATCTCTCGACTAGATACAGACTTGAAAGGAGAATGGAAAGTTGAAGTGCCAGTTTCATTAATAGCCGGAACTTACATTATGACAGTTACAACAGATGATAATAGTAATAAACCGGTGATATTACAGCGCAAATTTACAATAGCTAAAAATGGTGAACAAGTGCTCGGTGCAGCTAGTCCTTCTGCTACTATTATCCCCTCCGTAACCATATCACCTACAAGTATAGTTTCACCTACTATATCAGTTGAAGTGACTAATACACCCATTCCAACAGTAACTATACCACTTTATACTGCGACACCTGTTAGTAGCGCTACTGCGACTATGATTACTCCACTACCCACATCCGGGTTTAATGGGAACACATTCTTATTTGGTAGCTTAGGTCTGATAATTATTGGAGTTAGTATGATGATGGTATTCTAATTTATCTGCAATGTATGGATATATACGAAGCATTTGCTGCAATGAACAAAATTAGTTTAGTAGCTTTTTTATTTACATTAATTTTTATTGGTTATGAATTTAAGCAACTGCTCAAGAGCAAAAAGAATAGCGTCAAAAATAAGCCCATTATTCCATCTTTTACACCAGGTTTATCTACAGGCGTACAAAACAACAATATTCGATTAGAATCAGAAAAAAAAGCTCACTTTAACATTAACACACATCTGATTATTTTTATTCTACTTCTTCTTATGTGTGCTTTTTTTGCATTTGTATCTATCTCGAGCGTTCTTCAAAAGACTCAAGTGTCTAATGGAGAAACAAATCAAGTAAATTTGCAGGAGGTGCAATCCTCAGGAATAAAAGTATTTGATTCTAAGTGGCAAGAAATAAAAGGTGATACAGTTACATCGCTTAATCCGGGTACTGTAGTATATATTGGTATTGCGATGATAAAAGGTGCAGATATTGATGAGGCACGCATTCGGATAAATTCAGAGTCATGGACTCAAGATAATGTTACAAAAGAATATAAAAACGACTATAATGTTTTTTATAAACCATATATAATCAAAGAAGGTGAGTCCAAACTCGTAATTGAAGCCCAATTACATTCAAAGTCACAAGGTTGGTTAGCAGAATAATTATGAAAAAATCAAAGAATATTATTTTACTCATACTTGTAGCATGTCTATTAATTGCTCTAGTAGGCATAACATATTTTCTCAGAAATCAGGGAGATGACCAAGCTATGATTACTTCCAAAGTTAGAGCTCAAGCAGTAACATACAGTCGAGATATAGATTTATTAGCTCAAAACCCAGTTAGTCCAACGATTACTTTAACTAATACACTCACTCCTACCATATCCGTATTAACTCCCACTTCTACTCCTTCTGCTACATTGACTATATCGCCAACGTTAATGAGTACACCTTCCGCTACGCCAACTGCAAGCGCTACAGCAACTCTTATTCCGACTGAAACTTTGACACCCACAACCATTCAGGCTTTACCGCGTACAGGATGGACTCAAAATGTTTCAATTATGTTTGTCGCAGCATCAGTTTTAATGTTTGTTTCTTTTATTTTTTAAACATCATCACATAACTTTTCGTCACCTTTATTGATAATACATTGTACGTAGTTTTTAATTATTTGTGAATTATTTTCTTTTGGTATCAGCACATATTTTCCATAATATTTTTCATATTCTGGGACTTCAAATAAATCCATAGGCAAGGGAAAATTTTTTTGAATAAGATTTTTTTTGTACAGTGCATTGCGTATGATTATTATAGCTTCTTGATTATTGATATCTCGTTCTACAAGCTTATTTAGTTCACTATATAAATTAGAATAAGTGTCAACATTTACTGATTTTATTTTTTGTAATATTGAATTTTTTACCGCATCCATAATTATTTGTTGTCTATGATTTCTCGCAAAATCACTGCCTTCTTCACCGGTAGCGTGGCGAGAACGGACAAATTTAAGCGCAGTTTCACCATCCATGTGAGTAATACCTTTTTTAAATGTCAGAGTCTCATAACGACATCGATAGTCCGGATCACCATTACATAAATCATTTTCATGTCCTGTAATTGGAAAGTCGTAATCAGTGAAAGAATGTTCTACCTGTACATTAATCCCACCCAGATAATTTATTAAATCGCGAAATTTATCGAAGCTTATGACAACGCCGTATGAAATAGGAAGTCCGACAATTCCAGAAACTTCAGCCTTTGCAAGTTTAAGGCCCCCACCTTTTTTTTTGGCCTCACCATAAGAATAAGCCGAATTTATTTTATCCTGCAGCGTATCACTCCAAATGTCACGTGGTATACCAATAATTGTAATTTTGTTGCTTATAAGATCATAATGTACAACATTGATTGAATCTGATAAATTTGGCCCATCATGATTACCTCCCGGAATGCCTAAAATAAGAATATTAATCGAGTTATTAATAGTTTTTAGTTCTTTATTGGAAATAAGAGCTTTAAACGGAGATATATTAAGAGTCTGGGTGAGGAATATATAATAGGGTCGAAATAAAAAAAAGCCAGCTATTATTATGAATAGTGTTGTGAAAGAGATCCAGATGTGAACTTTTTTCATATTACGCCTGCGTAACTATCGAGAAGAACGTAGCGGGATCAAGTGATGCTGTACCGATTAATAATCCATCTATTTCTGCAGAACTCAAGTACTCATGACAGTTTTTTGTATCAACACTTCCACCATATATAAATTTTATATTTGGTTTTAAGGATAATTTTTTTTTCATATCAAGAACTTCTTTAAGTGGGCTATTTTTCCCACTACCTATCGATTCAACAGGTTCATAAGCAATTAAACTTACATTATTGGGTATCTCATCATGTTCAGAGCGTATACATACTATTGGTTCGATCTTATTAAATATTGCTGAATCTGTTCTTAAACTAATATCACCATTAGTCTCATGGAAATATTTACGTCTTTCACTATGTCCTATTAATGTAAAGCCAACTAAATCACTCACTAAATGAGCTGCAATTTCTCCAGTATAACTTCCCTCTGGAAAAGGCGAAATATTTTGTATTCCAAGGGAATAATTCGAAATTTGTAATTGAATTGCTTTTAGTGGGGCTAATGCATACGAAGGAGGACAAATAATAATAGCAAATTTATTTTGAAGTAATTTTTGTTTTACATCATCGCTATTATTTAAAAAGGTTTGGAACTGGTTCATCCATTCTACAGCCTGAGAAATAGTTTTATGAGATTTCCAATTTGCTATTAAGTATTTCATATGTGCACCGTATTAGGTATTGTAGTAATATTATAGTCTATGAAAATTGATTTATTCAAACATTTGAATAAAGAACAAAATGGAGCAGTCGGACATACAGGAGGTGCCTCTGTAATATTAGCAGGAGCAGGTTCCGGGAAAACACGTGTTTTAGTACATAAAGTCTTAAATCTTATTTTAAATCACAAGGTAGATCCAGATAACATTGTAATGATTACTTTTACAAACAAGGCTGCCAATGAGATGAAAGAACGTATTAAAAAAGCTGTTCCACCAGATAGCGTGCGCAGCGGGTTAGGATATGTAGGTACATTTCACTCATTCTGTTGCCAAATTTTGCGACGTCAAGCACATAATTTAGGGCTAGAACATTCATTTAGCATATATGATGATGATGATCAGACTATGTTATTAAAAGCTATTATAAAAAAATTGGATAATAAAAAATATACAGCATCGTATTATTCAAATCGAATTTCAGCCGCTAAAAATCAACTTATAACTCCAGATCGGTATTTAAGCGTTTTTTCAGATTGGGGAGCCCCCACTGTCGCTCAAGTATATACAGAATATCAAAAAGAACTTAATAAAAATATGGCTGTCGATTTTGATGATTTGATTATGAGAACGGTAGAATTATTTACTAAACACCCTGAGATTCTTGATATATATCAGGAGCGATATCGCTATATACTTGTTGATGAATTTCAGGATACAAATTATTCTCAGTATGTTCTAACGAGAATATTGGGGCGAAAGTATGGAAATGTTACTGTTGTAGGAGATTTTTCTCAGAGTATTTATTCTTGGAGAGGAGCTGATATCCGGAATCTAGAAAAATTCCAAGAAGATTTTTCAAACACTAAAGTATTTTATCTTGAACATAATTATCGATCGACACAAACAATTCTTGATTTTGCTTATGAGATTATTTCTCAAAATCAGCTACATCCGATATTAAAGTTGCAGACGGATAATGTTAAAGGAGAAGATATTACATATTACGAGGCAGACAATGAAGAAGATGAAGCTATTTACATTGCAAATAGGATTGAAAAACTTGTATCTGGTGATTCATATTCTTCTTTTGCGGTTCTATATCGTACGAACGCACAATCACGTGCTATTGAAGAAGCATTTCTTCATTATGGGATTCCATACACATTATATGGCGGCACACGTTTTTATGATCGGCGCGAAATCAAAGACATTCTGTCCTATCTACGTTTGATAGTAAATCCACAGGATGAAATGGCTACAGATCGTATTAAAAAATTAGGAAAAAAATATTGGACTAAATTTAAAGCAGTTTATGATGAATTACACGGACGTCGAGATGAAATCAGCTCCGTAGATATGATGGACCGCATATTTCAAGATACTGGTTATTTGGATATGTATAATCCAGAGGATCAAGAAGATTATTCAAGGCTGGAAAATATAAAAGAGTTGAAATCCGTAGCTATGAATTTCCCAAAGATTGTTGATTTGTTGCAACAAGTAGCTTTAGTCGAATCGGAGTACTTTGAGGGTGAAAGAAAACAAAAGAATAGGGATGGCGTCCGATTGATGACCATGCATCAAGCAAAAGGACTGGAATTTCCATATGTATTTATAGCAGGTGTCGAAGAAGGGATCTTGCCTCATTCAAGATCTATGGACGATATGTTTCAACTTGAAGAAGAACGTCGACTATTTTATGTTGGAATTACCAGGGCTCGAGAGAAGCTTTTTATAACTCATGCAAGACGAAGATTTATTTTTGGCCGACGGAATGAATCAGTCAAATCACGGTTTATTGGCGGCGGAAGAGAAGATATTATCTGGTAATCATCTCTAGATTGTATTTGATATAATATCTATATGCGCAAAATATCCTTAGCATTCACTATTTTAACTATTTTATTTATTTTATCTAGTTCTTCTGTTTCGGCTGCTGTGTATAGAAATGGTAATCGTATTGATATTCCCAAAGGACAGGATGTCAAAGAAAGTTTATATATTTCTGGAAAATCAATTAATATTGATGCTAATGTAGATGGTGATATTTTTTGCGCTGCGCAAACTGTGCGAATTACCGGACGAGTTAACGGAGATGTTATTTGTGGAGCGCAGTCGATTGTTGTTACCGGAGAAATAAATGGTAATCTGCGTGCAGGAGCTCAGTCAATTGATTTGGAAGGTATCATTAATAGAAATGCCAATTTGTTTGGTCAAAATATTGAAATTAGTAGTGGTTCAGCCATCATGGGCGAAGCTAATATATGGTCTCAAGATGTAGATGTCCGTGGAGTAGTTACAAAAAAGCTTGATGGCGGAGCTCAGATCATGACAATTTTAGGGAAAGTAGGAGAAGTAGATGTCCATGTAGAAGAGCTGTCTGTTGGTCCTGAGGCAGTAGTTCAGAATAATCTTACTTACACAAGTTTGAACAAGGCTAAGTTATCAGCAAACAGTTTAGTTGGAGGTCAAATTTTACAACGTCAACCCCCCGCTAGTCCGGAAAAAACTCAGTCACAGAATCGTAGGCCAACTCGGAGCGTATTAGGAATCGGTAGGATAATATCACTTATTGTACAACTTATACTTGCTACATTAATTGTTGCTTTTTTTGCCAAACCGATGAACTCAGCTTCTGCAGTTATGTATAAAAAAATATTGCCAACATTAGGAATAGGGTTATTGATATTGATCTTTACCCCTGTAATTATGGTTATTATTGCACTCACTTTAATTGGTATCCCTCTTTCTATATTATTATTATTTGTTTATATCTTTTCATTTTTTATTGGTCGTGTATTAGCTGCCGGTGTAGTAGGTAGGCTGCTTCTTGAAAAGTTTTGGGTCGACAAAAAAGAAAATGATATGTGGTCTGTGATAATTGGGATTATAGCAATGTGGTTTATTTTTAGTATTCCAATAGTAGGAAGTATATTATCTGTTATTGTTCTTATATGGGGATTAGGTGGCGTGTATTATCTTTTTCGTCCCATACAGTTAAAGACTTCTGAAAAGCAGTAATAGGAGCGATGCGATAATTTGACAGCCCACTGTTATAAATAGCATTTCATCAATCTTCATTAAGTAGTAACTGATTGTAGGGATTATAAACTTAAAAGTGGAAAGATCAGTGTTAGTATATATCCAATAAAAGCCTATAAGCGCTGCGATAATAAACGGTATAGCAAAACCTGCATCAACCAGATCTTGTTTTGATGAGAACATAGTAGAGGAAACTACAAAAATTAAATATCCAAGAATCAATGTAATTCTCCAATCATGGTTAGGAAATATTTTCATTGTCGCAATCCATGCCAACAAACATATTCCGCCTAATAAGGGTGCAATTCCAACAATAATACTGCTTAATCTGTCACGCTTGATATAGGTTACCATACCTAATTTAATTGTTTTATTTTTCCACTCAGGAAATAATTTGATTTGTAGTACTTTAAGAAAGAGTATTTTTGCCATTAACGCATGTGACAATTCATGTAATACTGTTCCTGGAAAAAAAATCAACGAAATTATGATATAGACAAGTGAATCATTTTTAATAATTCTCTTTAAAGTCAGGTAAATCGAGTCGATACAATATCGAGAGAGAAAATACAGAAGAGTGACCATTATTACTAAGGATAAAATAGGATATAAGAGTTGATACATTTATTAATTTTACCTTACAATGGTTTGTTATAATCAAATAATGATATGCAGTATTCTGGCAAAATTCTTACTTATATAATTTTTTTCTTACTTTTATTTGGATTGGTAAAAGAATCTAGTGCTGCATCTAAAAGTTTTTATTTTCCTAACGTAGTTGTCGATATTCAAATTAATAGTGATGGAAGTTTTGATTTTAAAGAAACACGGACATTTAGATTCAATGGTTCATTTAGCAAAGTATATTGGGATATCCCAGTGCATCCAGGAGAACAGTTTGAAAATATAAATATTTCAGAAGATAGTAATGGATATGTAATACCGTATTCATTAATCTCCAGTTCCATTAGCATTGGAACCCCGCGACAATATTCAATTACTCAAAACAGTTCTAGTTTACACATAGAGGCATATCATAGCTCATATAATGAATCAAAATCATTCATACTGACGTATCATGTGCGAGGAGGAATAAAAAAGTACCAAGATGTAGGAGATTTTTATTGGAAAGTAATTGGAGAAGGTTGGGGAGCAAAAACAGACGCCGTCACCGTCAATGTAAAGTTACCTGCTTCTGAATTAAATAAACGTATATATATATGGGGACATGGTCCACTAAACGGACAAGCAAAAATTCTCGATAATAGTACTGCCCAATTTTTAGTTCATAATGTACCAGCATATAGATTTGTTGAGGTACGTACAGTGTTTCCATCTGCATTAATACCACATGCATCTGCGCAGGCTGGTTCGATGCTCTCTTCAATCCAGAAAGAAGAGCAAACATTTCAGGAACAAACAATTATAAAAGAGCGCATTCGAGTGTTTACTTTAGTCGGGTTATTTATTGGATTAATTATCTGGTTATGGTACTGGGTAATGATCTGGTTCCGTGAAGGGAAAGAATATAGGATTTCTGATGTTCAGGAGTATATTCATTTTCCACCGCGTAAAGATATTTCTCCTGCGTTAGTAGAGTGTCTTATTAGTCAGGACCAGCTAGTAACTACTAATTCTTTTTCTGCAACGATTTTATATCTTGCACGTAAACATTTTCTCAAAATCGAAGCACAGCCATATTACACTAAAGGTATACTCGGTTTTGGCAGTAAACGAGACTATCATTACATTCTGCATTTTAATGTGGGAGAAATTAGTAAAGGTATTCTCCTTAAATCGGAACGACTGCTTATTATGTTTCTGATGAATATGTCTAATAACGGCAAATCACTTGCACTTGATGATATGAAGCGCGCGATGAAGAGTAGTCGTCAAGAATCATATGTTTTTTTCAAGAATTGGACAAATCAGGTAAAAGAAGAAGCTGATGAAAGAAATTTTGTTGAGGATACTAGTAAGAAGTGGTACTGGAAATTTCTGATATCCAATAGTGTATTTTTGACTTTCATTATTTTAGTTTTTATTTACATCCTTTCAGGAAATTTATATCAGGATATTATCAGTTTATTTATCGGAATAGGAGTAGGTACTACATTTGTTAGTGCATTAATTGCACAAGCATTTCTGCGCTGGAATAAAGATGCTGCAACGGAAGCGAAACAATGGATGGGGTTTAAAAAGTATATTAGTGACATTTCAAAATTTAAAAATGAACTTCCACAAGCAGTGATCATTTGGGAAGAAATACTCATATACGGAACTGCCCTTGGTGTTGCTGAAAAAGTAATCAAATATTTACCCATTATATTAAGTCAGCCTGGTGCACCAATTCATTCTGCATGGTATTACCAATCAGGTACTGGTTCTCTTCATGCTAATACATTAGCGGGTATGAATGTAAGTATGGCAACAGGTATTTCAGAAAGTCTTTCGTCAATGGTAAATTCATTTAACACGTCTTTTAGTAAAGGATCAGGTGGGGGATTTTCTGGAGGTGGAGGTGGTGGAGGCGGTGGTGGTGGGGGTGGTGCTAGTTAATATACTAAAACATATTTTTTTGCACTCTGCATTTTTTAGGAATTTTATCGAGTGATACAACTTCTTTCAATGGACAAATGACTTCAAACGAGTTGAGGAATACCCGAGATTGAAAAGTGAAATATGTCCTTAGTTCATATATAGAAGATAGTCCTATAATCAAAAAAAATGCAATATATATTATTTTTTTATATTTTATATGTTTGGTTATCTCATATAAATATTGAAGTAATCGGGTTATGAAGTAAAGTATTGAAGGTAACATTGTAAATGTTCTGAGCATATTAGGATTGTCGGTTGGTGCGGTCAGCAAAGTGGGAATAATCGCAAGAATAAGATAGATGATAAATATATGATCATATTTTCTATAAAAAATCTGATGTTTTGAAAAGTAATCATGTAACACACGTAAAATCCCTCCTATATATAGAATTACTAATATTGGATTTAAAGCCGCTTTTCCAGGAAAATTATGTCTTCCGTTCATATCTCCATTGCCTATTACCATAAACAGATTTTTAACTAAGTTCTGAGTAACACCTTGTGATTTTTCTAACAGTGTTATATGAGTATTTGTTAAAAAAGATATTTGAGATATTCTAATATCAGGATGCTGCAAATTGTAAAAAATAAGAGGAAATGCAATAAGTAATACAATACACATATAGTAGAAGGCATAAATTTTCTTTGTTTTTACAAAAAGAATACAAAATGGAAGTAGGAAAAAAATTTTACCTGGATAATAAGAATGAAATGCTAATCCTGCAAAAATAGATGAGATGATCAAGTATTTAGCTGAAATTCTATTTGTAAATTTAAGCACGAAGTACAAAGAAAATAGTTCTAAAAATAATAAAAATGTAACTTCAAATGAAAAACGTGCAAAATTAAGATACCAATGTAATGTAAATAGAATAAATGTAGCTGTAAGAGTCAGTATGAAATGTTTAAATATAAGTTTAAAAATCAGATAAAATAAAATCCCGCTGCCTATCGCAAATAATGCAGCTGGCAATCGTAATGCGAATATATTTATGCCGAAGATTTTAAGAGAAATCATTAGAATATAAAAATACAAAGTAGAGTGTCCGGTCGCGAGTGGACTATAGACTTGGTATGGTGCATCATATAGCGATAGTGCCAATTGAGCAAATTCTACTTCATCATATGATATGTTTTTAGGAACTATCGCGTATTTGTAAAAAATTACGAAAATTCCAGTTAATAAAGTAATAACAAATAAAAGTGTTTCTTTTTTCCCAAATTTTTTTAGTTGTTCTGCCATATGATTTTTTCTTGATTATACTTGATTTTATCTGTTAGCATTGTTATAGTTAGGATTAATTAATAATCAAAAATACTATGAAAAAATATGTGATAGAGTTTGTAGGGACATTCTTCCTCGTTTTTACGGTTGCATTAACTGGTAACCCTTTAGCTATTGCTGCAATTTTAGTTTCTATGATTTATATGGGGGGTCATATTTCTGGAGGGCATTATAATCCAGCGGTAACATTAGCAGTATTTATTCGGGGAGCTATCAACTGGAAAGATGGAATAATGTATTGGATAGTACAAATGTTGGGTGGTATAGCAGCTGCTTTATTGTTTGCATCTTTAAGTGGTCAGAAATTTATTCCTCAACCTCACATACAAGCTACTTTTGGTATGGCTGTGTTAGTCGAAGCATTATACACCTTTGCTTTAGCATCCGTAGTTTTACATACGGCAACCTCAGAAGATACAGCAGGTAATGATTATTATGGCTTAGCTATTGGGTTTGTTATTTTAGCAGCAGCATTTGCTGGCGGTCTTTCAGGCGGAGCATATAATCCTGCCGTTGGCGTAGGACCACTACTTGCAGATTACACAAATATGGCGGCTCGAATGCAAAATTTAGGCATATACCTAATAGGACCATTATCTGGAGGATTATTAGCTGGACTTCTCTACAAACTTATTAATGTCAATGTAGCTGAAGCTCCTAAAAAAAAGGCTAAATAACCTGGTATATATAGCTATGCAAATCACCGATAAAACTGGGAAGCAGCTTTCACAACAGGAGATTCAAAACAAAATTCAAAATAGATTAGAAACTATTCTACAAGAATTTGTAGTTTATTTACTTCATTGCATTGGAAACATACCATTTCACCATCTGCGTAGATTTTTTTATCGAATGGCAGGATTAACAATCGGTAAAGGTTCAACTATTCATATGGGAACTCGTTTCTATATACCATCTAATATAATAATAGGAGACGATACAATTATAGGTGAAAATGCAGTATTAGATGGGCGAGCAAAACTTATGATTGGGAGCCATGTAGATATTGCATCTGATGTAATGATTTATAACTCAGAACATAATATAGAAAGCGAACATTTTGCAGCAACAGAAACTGTTGTAAAAGAACAAGTGATCATTGAAGATTATTCATTTATTGGACCCAGAGTGATAATTTTACCTGGAGTACGAATCGGAAAAGGCGCAGTAGTTGGAGCTGGTGCTGTTGTAACAAAAAACATACCTGAATTTACTATTGCTGCAGGTATACCTGCAAAAATAATCGGTGAAAGGAAAAACAGAGATCCACATTATAAACTTGGCAGAGCCGCTTGGCTCAGATAAGTATTGACAATTCGTTACAAATTCAGTAATTTATTTTTATGATTAAGCATAAGTTATTTCTGACATTTTTTTTGACTATCTTTTTTTCTTCAATAAATCTTTGTCCGGTTTATGCTCAAACAGAATCAACCAAATCAGCAGATACAAACTCAAATGAAAAAGCAACAATACGTGATTCTTTTAAAAAGAATGTAATAGAAAAAAAACAGAATATTATGGAACGTAGAGAAATAATTAAAGATGGTTTTGACGATATGAAAAGAGATATTAAAGAAATGAAAGATAAAAGAGAGCAAATACGCGACCAGCGAAAAGAAGAGTTAGTTGCTAGTCGAGAAGCTTTTGTAGCTCGATTGAAAGAAATAAAAGATTCACGTAAAAAAAACATAGTGGAGAATGTGGATAAGATGTTAGCTAACATTAATAGGAAACAAACCGACGTTTTATTGTCAGCACTTAATAAAATGTCTAGCATTCTAGATAATATGCGCACTAAAGCGCAGAATGCAAAAGATGAAGGTCAAAACACCGCATTATTTGACACTGCAGCCCAGTCCGCCACTAACACAATAGAGAATGCATTGTTAGCAGTTGAAGAACAAGCATCGAAAACATACAGTATAAATATAAACTCAGAAGATACTTTAAAAAAATCTGTATTAACATCAAAACAAGAACTTGAAAATGACTTACATACAGTACGTGACTTAGTTAAAAAAGCAAAGGAAGCATTAGTAGAAGCATCTCATGGACTTCAGGGGTTAAATAATTCAGCTAAGATAAGTATTACTATTTCACCGTCACCATAATTAATATATGGATTCAAACAATGTATCAGAGTCAAAAACTATTGATAATATACAACCAGTAAACCCTTCTGAACATAAGTCAAATAAAATATTCCCAGTATATTTATTACTAGTTGTTTTTTTTCTATTTATAGCGTTAATCTCTTTTCTATTCTATAAATACCAATATCAGAACAATATTTCTAGCAGATCAGATAATAATTTTAAGTATGTAGTTCCAACCGCCCCGCAAATGCGGAATGAATCTATAACGCCGACACCAGCCACACAGGAGGAAGCAGAGTTAAATGAAATTCGTATTGATGATAACGCATCAGATTTTAATGCTATTGATTCTGCCGCACAAGGTTTGTAAAAGTTTATGTTAATCTGCTTGTCCAACTAGAAATACTGCTTGCCAAGGACGGTACTGCGATATGAAAGTATCATTTTCCAGAATTTCATTTTCTCTTGTTACTTTATAAGTAAAAGAAGCTTTTGCACCCCAGGCAGGATATTCAACCTGCTTAACGACACCTTTTTTTAAAGATAGATCATCCTGATACATAGCTGGCAAAGGAGGCTGTTCATTGGTTAAGGTGACTGGTGATATTTCTGTTCTACGGTTATCTTTTTTTCCATAAAAACGAAATGTTAACAGATTATGTTCTTTATCCACTTCAGTCATAATGAGTATAGCTCCAGGAGTATTATTTCTTATTTTTAAGTCGACCGTTGGTGAAAAAATAGTTGCATCAAGTCCTGGTTTGGAGTCATTTTCGTAATATCCGACTCGATAGGCATGGGCATGTCTTTCTATGATTGGTAATCCTGTGTTAAGTGCAGCTCTAAATAAGGTTGTTGATACTTGACAAACACCTCCACCATCACCTAAAACTGTTTTTCCTGCCTTAATTATGTATGCTGGTTTATATCCAGTATAGGAGGAAATATCTCCTATAGTTTCATTGAAAGAAAAGACACTATCTTTAGGAATTAGAATGCCATTGAATTTTGATGCAGCAAGAATAACATTATGTACTCGTTCTGGTATAGAGTGACTATAATCAGATTTTCCTTCACCTATTAACTCCTCTATATTATATTCATTTGATTCACTTAATGTGATTTCAGGCGTAATAATACTACTAGTTATTGCTAAAGGTTCATTATCAATCTTTTTTTTAAGATTTTTTATACGTTTATCTATTTCTTTATAAAATTCATTTGAGTTTATTTTTAAGCCATTTTCTTCTTTACGAAATTCCGTGACCTTTCCATTTTCAAAAGTAAATAATGCATTTTTAGCTGGCGCATTATATTGATCTTCCATAGATTCTACCAGATTTTTAAGATCATCTTTATCGTATAAAATGGATGTTTCAAAGTGGTATCGATCGAGTTTAAATATAGTATTGATTTTTTGCATGACTCGTGAAGATAATCTAGTCGTTCGACCGACAAGATATGCTTTTTCAATGACTTCTTTACTATCTGTGCGGATGTTTAGTGTTTTAGCATCTAATGTTGCAACTGGTGAATCATGATATATGACTGTTAATGTAAAACCAGTGAGTCCTTGATATCGTTTTTCAATCATTTTTTGCATATCTTCTTTCGTTTTGTATCCTGCTGACATTGAATCGATATATACTTCGGGATAAAGTTTGTTAGAAAGCTTGTTTTCTTGAGATATGATGAAGTTAGTAAGAATAACTGCTATTAAAAAGAGCCCAAGGAAAAATCCGATCAATACCTGAATAAAGACGATGTCTTTTCTTTGTTTATTTGCTATCATAACATGTATGGACAATAATAGTGGAAATTCA
>CAZQAU010000001.1:0-149503 GCA_964591375.1 uncultured Gammaproteobacteria bacterium | reverse complement strand
CAAACTCGACCTGGACATGCAGAATCTGCAATAAAAAAAATTTACTATACTATGTACTTTATATGGGATTTTTTCTCCATTCAAGATCCTTAGGAAAAATCGAGTAACGAAGTAAAATATTTGGGATCGAAAAAGTCCTTAGAAAAAGTCTTCAAATCAAAAAACTAAGAGAAGGTTCTTGTAGAAACCCTAGGACGATCTATCGTTTGCCGCTATTTTCATTAAAAAATTCCAAAGATAAAGGTCTGCCTGTAATCTAGCGTTGTCGACCCTGTTTTGGATCCAAAGTCTTCGAACCAACTGTTGGCGACCCCATCAGGGTTTTTGGGAGTTGTCACGTGACCAAGTTGTCACGCAACCACGTGGGTTCACAAAATTCGAAACGTTCCTTAGGATTTTGAATGGAGGATTTTTACAACAAAAAATGCACTATAGTATAAAGTACGTTCAAAATACGTAAACCTTTTGTAAGGCAAAGTTTGCAAACTTGGGCTGTAGATGCAGAATCTGCAATAAAAAAATTTTGGTCCATACAAAAAAATATCCAGCTAGTGTACTATGAATGATCTTTTTTACAAAAAAATTCTCCATACAAATCCTATAGGAAAACCACGTGGTTAGCAGTGGCACATTTTATTTTCCCCAAAAGTGACCTTTATTTATAACGGAACAAAAAGTTGAATGTTCATTTTTTGAGAAAAAAATCGGGTTTTTTAGGGGGTCAATGGGGGTGCTATAACGTATGAATTTTTATAGTATAGTACGGTAATACACTATATCATGCACAAATATCAACTGCCAAACCATAATAATCAGTTATATATTCAGAATCCATAACAATATTATATACACTACTGCGATTGCTTATATCTTCAATCAATTCTGCTATATTAGAATCCCGTATGTTTCCAATTGCAACTTTGTAAACACTGTAGTGCTTTATAAGGTCACAATATTTGTAATGAGGCGAATCATCATTAAAAAAGCATTCATTACAAAATACAACAGACATGCATTTTGGACATCGTAACATAGGTTTTCGCCTAGGAAAACTTTTCATGCATCTTCCACAAGTCTTTTCTTTCAACAAAGGAGGCTTCTTGACAAAATAATGATTAAACTTTATCATAAGCTCCTCCGTCTCATAAGATGGCAAAGGATGTTTTTTCTGATTCAGTGTTTTCATAAGATAATAATGATATGATAATTTGATTGTCCATATCTTGACAAACTTTTCGAATTCGTTCCAAGTCAGATATTCCATATCTGTATTGAAAATATCAAGAGCTTCTTGTATATTCCCGCGTTTCATAAGCCAACCCCTTATCACACATACTGCTTTCAATATTGTCCATCTGGCCAGTTGCTTTAGTTTTTCATCGGCAGGATCACATACCAAATAGAATTTGTTCAAATAAAACATGATTCCTCTATTCTTGTCTATAAAATCGCATTGGTATATGTCCATGGTATTTTTGTAACATTGTTTTATATCGTCCACAAAATCGAATTTCCATTCGCCGTTTCTCTGCTTTTTCCAAAAAACTGTTTTTTCTGTTATGTTATTTGACAATACTATAAGATCTTTCAATGGTTCAATGGTTGGAAATGGCAATCTATTGTCAGATTTGGCTTGCTTTTGTTTGTTATTCTTTCTATGAGCCTTTTTCTTCTTCATTTTTTTTTGAATCGGAAAAGTTGTTTTTTTTTTTGCACAGTAGGCTACAAATAATGAAATGCACTGTAGGCGGCAGATTTTTATTGTGGAAGATTTTTGTGTTTTGATAGGATACAATAATAGAAAAGGAAAAATAGCTACGAAACTCAAAATTAGCATTTTTAAAATGAGTCCATCCAAAAGAATGACCGAGATCCACAATACACTGATAGAAATGAACATCCAGCCATTCACGTCCTACTCTACCATAATCTTGGACAACAGGAATGCCGGAATTAGCTTCAAGGATATGTGGTCTGACAAGCCTACTCCCAAAGACAACAAAGAACTGCTTGAAATTATCAAAGAAGAACATGCGCAACACATACCTCTGAAACTCATTGAAGACGAGGAGACCATGAAAAAAGCCAGGAAGGTCCTGCTCAAATTTGCCCGTCGAAAAGCCAGTAAGCAAAAAATGAGCATAGTGACTCGTTTGCCAATTTCGTCGTTCCATCGTATTCTGGGCAACAATTTCAACAACAATGATATTAGCATTGCAAAAATTACCGGAATCAACAAAAAAGAGTTTCTTTACTTTGTCAAGCAAAAAGGAGTGCCAGTTGCCCCAAACAATCACTTGTGCAACGAAAAAGGAAGATCAGATAGTATCAAAGAAACTACCTTGTCTAAATCATATGGGATGTATGATTTTACTCTTCGTATCCACCCTATAGAATCTCCAACTGAATTTATGGAATTCAATTTCAGTCAGTCCTATTACTATGGCGTCCTTTTTTTCAAAGGAGGAAATTCAGACGAAGTGTACAATTTGCGAAATAACTTCAATGTCAATTGCTTTTTGTCGGATAGATATGCCTCCATGACAAAACAGATTGAGATGCATATGCTGAATGTTTTAGCAAAGTATTTTGCTAATACGGATCTTGCAGATTCCGTTGTCAATGCGTTTACTCATAAGTTGTCAAATTGTCAATGGTTATAAAGTCTTTGTATGGTTATGTGTTACAAGTTTGTGTTGGGTTTATTTTTATATAATATAAAACAAAAGCTGTTTGGGAAAGCAATTTACTTGTATACTATATTTTTATTGAACATCATTTAAACATGGCTCCAACTATTGAGAAAACTTTACATTTAAAAACAGACTTTGCAACTTTTAATGCAACATATCCTCATATTGGAAATATGTTATTTGAACATATAATGCCTCGATGTTTTGGACCTGATTATGATCGGGAAAAATATATGAAAATCGCTATTGCATGGCCTGTTAAAGTCTATATAGTAAATGGCGAATACTATTCTTATGGATTTGGTGGAAATTTAAGCAAAGATTGTTTGCACACTAAAAAATTGGAATAAAAAAGTTTTTTTAATGCTATGTTAGGCTACATATTTTCAATTGCTGGATAGGATACCAGTATTAAAAACATTATTTTTTGTAAGGGATTTTAACAAACACGAAACAGGGTGCACATTGTGCATGGAATCTTTTAACAAAGGTGACTCCAATTAAAAATTAATATCATATCTAGGATGCACTTTTTGATTTTTAAACTGTTCTTGTCCAACAGAACAAGTTATAGACAGATTACTTAAATCTCTTGTGAAACAAAGAGTCACCAACTTGAAACACAAAAACAATACTGCAGTGGAAATGCCAAGAATTAATACAGAACCGCAACCAAATATCGAAGTTGAACCGCAACTTGTTTCTAATGAAAACATCAATGAATCTGACGATCCCATCGAGGAAATTCGTAAAACAACAAAAACACCTGAACAGATGCAACTTTCCAAAGACGCTGAATTACTTATGGAATCAATTTTTACGATAACCAATGAAATGCAGAACAAAAAAGTGTCGAATGAAAATTTGCCTAAAGAAACCCCAACAAAATCCTTGCCCAGAAAACATGTTTCAGACGACGATGTTGTGCCATTGGTTACCAAGACAAAAAATAAGCATAAAAAAAGAGGACGGCCTTTGAAGGAAACAACCAAAGATCAACCGGCCGATTCTAACAAAAAAGATAAACATGCTTCGAAAGCTCACAAGTCTTCTTCTTCAAAGTCAGTCCACAAAGAAACTCCTGCTCGTGAAATTATTCATATTAACGAATCTGATGCAAGTATTAATACCATAGACGAATTTGTTGATTCCCATCTAAAGCTTCCGCTAAAAGTAACAGATTTTAATCCTCGAAATAATGATTTAGTTCCTGTTTTAGCAAAAGATTCCGTTAGTATTTCTACAAATGATAACATGATTGATATAGCATCGATAGAAAAACTTGATGTAGATAATATTATGTATGAGGATAAGGAATTAACTAAATTAATTATTCCATCATTGCATGTAAAAGTTTGTGAACAATTACGTGCTTTTGATAATAATAGAAGTGAAAATAGCCGATATCAATCACTAAAACGCAATTTGCTTAGGAAATTATTTAGTTCTAAATCGACAGTAGTATCTAATGATGCATATCTTGATTTATTAACTTGGATAGTTTTGATAAATCATCATTTTATCATGACAAATACAAATATTGAATGTATGTATAGTGTTATTGGTAAAGGGAATATTATTGATGAGCAAGGAAGAGTTTGTTTTGTTGATGGACGACGGCGAACACATATTACTTTACAAAAATTGATTAATCAATCTTTTGGAACGATAACCATAGAAATTAATCCTATGTCTACTGATAAAGAGTCTTTTACAGTATTTATCAATCAGAAATTTAATGTGTCTTCGACAAAAAATTCTGATGTTACGAAATGCAAAATATCTAATTTGATGTATGGGTTTGATATAGTTTATGTTCGTGGTGATATTTTTACTTCAGCAGAATATTATAATATAGCATCATTAGCTATAGAAATTGTTCGCCGTTCTTTTGCATACACTTATTTGAAAAATATATATGAAAAATTTGTTGAATATATAAGTCCAAAAGAGGATTCGTTTGAGGAATTTGATGTGATGTAAACCATTTTTATGATATCCATACTATTTTGAGCGTTTTTTTTTGTTCCAAGTGTTTTAAGTTTTTTATTAATAAATTTTTTGACAAAATTCGACCACCGAAAAACTTTGGAAATATCACAAATCCATTTGAGAAAATGTTTGATGACATACCTGATGAAGAATTGCTAAATATCGGGCTATCCCATGACAAAATACTTCCTGCAACGATGAGATTGTCCAAAGAGAAGATGAATGGCCATGATCCCACAGACTTTGGATGGAGAGCGAAAGTGGAACACTATGCAGATAACTTGATCACAAAAACACTGGATATTGGAGAAACTACTGTAGACTATGATAAAGTGCTTGAGAGTTGGGGAGACACTAGTTCAAGTGCAGAAACAAGTCGTGGGAGATATTTTGCCAATAGAAAAAAGCCGATCAACTACGAGATCCATACTTGTTCGGTTGATATATCAAATCTGCCAGCGCCGGAAAAAATAGATATCAACAAATGCAACCAAATTTTTTTCCATACTACTCCAGGAGTGGGTGACCTTTTGTTTAGAGAAGCCAAGTACGTTCCTGTACCAGTATATCAATATACGTTCAAGCATCGTCCTGCAAGGAAATATAGCTATATTATTGATCAGAAGCAAGAACCTATAATGGATGCGTCTGTGGAACAAATAGTGTGGCTGATTTCATTTGCAATCAGAGCAAATTATCAGGAACTAATGATGAAGCTTGGAGTTGCAAGCAGAGCCACTCCCATTACTGCAATTAGACCGGCCTATTGGAAAACCAGATTGGACGAAGACCCTGATACATCTTCTTCTTACAAAGAGGCTTCTCCCAAATTTGTATCGGAACTCCTTTGCAAAACATATTACAATGCATTTGTTTCTGCATGCACCTTGCTGACAGAATACGATGCTTCTGTGCATGCAAAGCGCGCACAACAAGTTGCAGATGGAGATAGTATTTTACCATCTGATATGTCTTTGAGAACAGCCAAATTCGCAGCCCATCCAGAAGTGGTTCGTTATTTTGGCGGAACTGCATTTGTCCATCTTTCTCAATACTACCATGAGAAATGGCTGATGGGATTGCGATTGAAAGATTTGTACAATCTTTACTACACTTTAGTGAATGATACATACAAATTGGTGACTTTGAAACAGAATGACAAGTATATTTCATTTTCTCATATATACAGTTTTATGTTTTCATCTTTTGGAGAACAAAACGAGCTTTCGTTCAAGGCTTATATGCGAACATTGAAACAGTTTAATTCTTCCAATAATGCAAATCATATTATGAGAGCGATTGTATACAGCAGTATACGGGATTTGTGTGGCGGAGAGAATGGGAAACATAGAATAGTTACTTTTTCTATGGTATATTCTCTTCTCAAGAAAGATAGAGATATTTTGGATGTGATTGGTAGATATGTAGATACGGAAACACTAGACCACAAGATTGCTGTTGCTATATTGGAAATGGGAGTGGACGAGTCTTTGATGATTTTCAAAAAAGATCATATGATCAAAGAACGAATGCAAGAATTGATTAAATCAAGTGAGGATGTGTGTAGAAAGTCACTTGAAGGATATAATATACAATTGGAATCATGCTACTATGAAGATGCTATGATTATTTATTCTGTTTTGAAAGTGTATGACAGATTTTTGATGGCTTCCAAAGAAAAGAAGTTTTCAGAAAAATTTAAAAATTTCAAACCTGATGAAAGCACTTGTTCAGAACAGATGGAAGCATTTTGCCGATTGTTCAAACATCCAATTGTCAATTTGTCGGGAACAGGTGGAAGTGGCAAAACATCTTTTCTCTCTCAATTAGCAAAATTGTTTAAATTCAACGAAATTCTATATGGGAGTTTTATGGGTGCCCATGTAAACAATCTCAAAAAACCGTTGGTGAAGAACTTGGTTAAAATATATGGTCCAAACGGAGCTAACTTATGCAGGATAGGCACAATACATAGTATGGTGCAAAAACACAGTGTGTTGTGCAGTAGAGTGTTTCCTTTTCTTGTTGAACATAACGGAGAAAAAAGAGCCAAGGCTATGAGAAGTGGGGCACTAGAGAAAATAGCTGCTCTTGCATCAAATAGAAACCCAGACGACCCCAATCACAGAACATGCATTCAGGATGCGCTTTACAACTATCCTTTTACCAAGTGTTTTATTGAAGACTGCAAAATATTTGTGATTGAAGAAGCCTCAGTGATGTACCATCCTTTGGGAGCTATGGCACTATGGATGTTTGCCAATTGTTGTGAAGAAGGATATTGGATTGTGACTGCTGGGGATTTGAAGCAATTGCCACCTATTCAAGCTGGTCATTTCCAAGAGGATTTTTTGCATGGTCTATCAAAATTTACTATTCCGTTTAATCATATGCATAGATTTGATAACCGTATTTTGGGAGAGAATGCCCATGCAATTGCTTCAAAGAACCCAAATGCTTTTAGGATAGACGAGGAATGTGTTAAATTCATCGAAATTACTCCAGACAACTATCTGACTGTCGTAGAGAAATTTCTAGAACGATCTTCTTATACTATCCACAACATTCAGTTTGTTGCTCGCACAAATGAGATATGTTATGCTGTTGCGAACAAAATATTGGAAAAACTCGTATTGCCAGCAGGAACCAAGCCAATACCTAACAAATTTTATCGCTATGAACCAGTAACTCCCAAGATAACACTGCCAGGAATGGTTACAAATAGTTTGTTGGAAGTGGTTTGTTCTTTGATGGTTTGTATCAACTTTACTATGCTGCCAGAACACGATGTTCCTGATATGAATGAGAAAATGAATGAGCAAGTGGACGAGATGCATCGATTGGAAGAAATTAGAAAAATGGGATTTTCAGAAGAACAGGCTGTCCAAATAGGACTAGAAAGCGATGTCAGTTTGGACTTTGAAATCATAGACGAAAACTGTCACAGACAACTCTATGACATGTTTGAGAATATAGTGACAGGAAAAAGGCTTTTGCATACATACAAACCAAGGAAAAACGGCCGTTTGGAAAACATAATCATCCCATTGTCAAATAGAGTCAAAGAAATTATTATCAAACACATGAGACTACAACCCCCTGATGGTTGTACCATAGAAGCATCTTTATTAAGTGTTAACGAAGATACAACCCAAGAACCCATGACAGAAGACTGTATTCAATTGCTTGTTCTCAAAGACAAAATTTATACTGCAAACGATACCATCAAACCTGAACCTCCCTCAGAACTCCATTTTGTGCCTGCTGTTAGGAGTTGTTTGGAGCATTTGAAAAATGCATGTTGTATTAGCGGATATGCCTCTCAGGGAATCCAAGTGCCTAATTTGGTATTTGTGGAACCCAGAATCACAATGTACAGCACTCGGTTTTTATTGTATGTAATCAGTACAAGATCCGTCAACGAAATCACGTATATGATGCCTGATGAATCAAGCATTGCCAAAATGATTCGCACTGACGAACCTGCTAGGAAAGGAATATTGCAACAATGCTTAAATACCTTATCAAACTGTTATTACGATTTGTTTGAAAAGGATGTGTTTAGCTCAGAATGCAATGTGGCTATGGAGATACTGGAACAAGATATGTATGGCCTTAAAACAAAAGAAAACACCCTGGAATTCAGATACGAACGAGCAAACTGGCAAAATGAGGATTGTTTGGATACTATTCATATGAAAAAAATATTACTGAGAAGACTTGCCAAATTGAAAAAGAAAGGCCTTACGTTTAATCAGGCGAAATGGAAAGTGATTTGCGATATTCTTGGTGCGGATTCTGAAGGGCATATTCCGTGGACACCTGTCAATAAGGAACTACCAAAAGAAAACAATTCTATTCAAGTTTCTTCAAACGAGGTATTTAATTGTCTCGAAAAGGAAATTGAGAATTATCAGCCCAATAAGACCCCTAAACAATTATCAAACGTCGATATTGCCGAAGCTCATGCAGCAAATCCTATAGACAATGACTTAGATGATGGCAAATTTGTATGGAAAATGAACGGATAAAATTTATGAATAAATCTATTTTTTGACTTGTCCAAAAAAAAATTACTCTTGTGAAATATTAAAAATGCCAAAAAGAAGGCGAAATGCGAAAAAACCCCGTCCTGCAGATTGGTGTATAACTGCAAAGGATATGAGAATCAAAGAACGTATAGATGTAACCAAAAAAGCACTGTACGATTTGCATCATAAAAAACAATCAAAAATCAATACAGCAATTGTATATAACGAAATGACGAATGCTATCAAAGAAGACATTGAAATAATCAAAAACAAAATAGAGACAAAATGCGAAGAATTAAAAGCAACAAGACCTGAACTTAATAATACAGAGTTTTTGGAAGCAATGGGATTGATTGATTGTTGTTTGGGATTCAAAAAAGGAGATATAAATAACACTTTGTGTCGTATTGATGAAATAAGCGACGACGAATTGAAATTATTGGAAATAGTATCGGGATTGAAACAGGAATTTGATGAAGACGAACGAAAATATATTGAGAAATATCCCACTCATTGTGAAATGTTTGGGATCGAGAAATGGTTATGGAAAGAACATCAGATTGGAGAGCGTCGGGGATTTTAATGATGTTTTTATTTTTTTACATAAGTATTGTAGTAAACAATAGTTTTTTTAACAACACATTGTATCTGTTTCTGATGTTTTATGCAATGTTTAAACACATCGTTTGATATCAAAGCATATGCAAATTGTTTTATCATGTTCATATTGCAATAATCGCATTGACAATATGGTGATAACAACTTCATTTCTTTTTTGTCAAGGAAATGTTCTGCAGCAATATAAAACTGGGCATTGTTTGTTATATCTGGTAAAATCATGTAGGCTGCATATATGTATAGCCTATTACCCTCTCCTTTTCCATAGTCATGACTGAATGGTGCATCATCATATAATTTATCAAAATCAAATTCCTCATACCAATCATGATATCTGAAAAAATCCTTTGCCTCAAACGCATTATTATGACATTGTATCTGGAAATTTCGTCTTAATTTGCTTTTGGGTCTGGTTACAGTCGTTTTTGAACTGCTTTTATCTTCCATTGGTATGACACTTTTTTAAATTTCAAACTTTTTTCGTTTATTTTTTGTCGTGGTTAAACATTATTAATAATATAATTAATTACCCCATTCAAAAAATTAATTACAAATACAACCAAAAAATCCATATGGAATCAAAAACAACAAATGAGGTGCAAAAGGAAATAACAATTGAAAAACCAAAAAGAAAAGTAGTGTTTGATTTGATATGTCATCCCGGATGCAAATCTTCTGATCTATTAGATGCTGGTCATTATATTGCATTGTATACTATTGCATACTATGACGAATTAGACAACCTTGATTACAAACATGTCAAAGAAAAACTTTGCATGGCAATGGAAGGTGCCAAAAAAGACGGATTTGATGTATTGGACATTCATGGAACTGCAACAATCTTTCCAGTGTGGTTTGAAATGGGAAGAATGTTGCAAAGACTTTCTGCTGGAACTCAAATCAATATGACACAACCTGCATATGGAAATCATAAAGCATATAGATTATTGGATATATTCCAAAGATACACTGTATATATCCCGCGATTAAACACGTTCAAATGGGATGTATATGTAACAACAGGGAACGAACATCCTACTCATTATATATTGCATATTTTTGACAAATCACGGGAGAAACTAGAGGAAAGTAATTTTATGTCACTTACAACAGAATTCCAAAACAAAAACGAGTCGTACACTATTGGGTATATCCATATCGACGCACAATTGTTTCCCTCTTCGCAAAAACATCAATACTTGATTGTTAGAGAATATTTCCGAATTATGTTTAATATGATCAAATGCAAAAATCTGTACTTGGCTTTTGACTCGGACGTAATATTACCTTTACTAGCTGGCGCCATACTCAATGAACAAAAATTTCAGTCTATTACTTTATTGTATTTCGAAGACAAACAATACCATATCATCAAAGATAGCAAGTTTTAACTTACTAATCATACATATTGTTATTTAAAAATAAATTGGAATGTAAAGTTACGAATTTATTGTTTAATAAACAATACTGTTTTTGGACATATATTTCTGTGCCTTTTTGACTCCTTCTAATCTGCCTACTTCAACACAATCATCTGCAAGGAAGTTCTTTCCTAAAGTTGCATCAATATTCCACCAATTTGCCCACGAACTGGGATTGCGCTGGGATTTGTGATAATTGCATTGACAATAAGGAAGATACAAATCTAATTCTTCTTTTTCAAAAATACGGTGCGCAATTACAAAAGAAAGGGTGTCCCTGTGCCATGTGAAGCCAAGAGTTGGTTTATCCTCAACTAATATATAATGCAAACCATTTATAGTATCTGTGTTAATAAGAGTGACTAATCTGTATTCGTATTTGTGTTCTCCGTTTCCATAATCTGCAACGAATTCCCCTTTGGTATATTGTTTGTTTGGATCCCATCTTTCCCAATAGTCCTCGTATTTGAAATATTCTTTTTCGTGAAAAGTCGAAAATGAAACAGAGTCTTTTATAAAAGGTTCGCCCAAATTTGTCATTTTTTGAACCCAGCTTTGAACTGTTTGTATCTAATACTTGCAGATATTATATAAAAGCTATTTTTAAACAATTTTTTGCCAAAACTAAGAAAGCATTTTTCACTCCTTTTTTAAAACCCGGCTTTACACATGCTAGCAATGGACGGCAAAACCCAAATAGAAGCGATGAAAGAAATTGTGAAAAGCACCTACAGAGAAATGCATGAAGGAGAGCAATACAGTGGCATCTGTGCCATGCGAGATGGACGGATGGCGGTCTTGACAACAAAAGGAGGCATTCGAATATTTGCAAACCATACCTTGGTGGATAGATACTATTATGTCAAAGCAAGCAACGATGAAGATACACAGATATTTAAACACATTCAGCATTTTTTCCATGCGAAAGACAATGTGTTTATTTTACGAACCAAGGGAGGGATGACTTACAAACTGACTTTGACCGAAATCAAGACCTGCTTTGATGCTCCCATTTCGATATTGCCAAATATTCTGTATTTTCAAACACATAATGATATGTTTTTTTATGATATCAAATGGTTACTAGAATCAAATCCCGTGAACAGTGATCCTAGCACGATTGTGTATGTGCAATCTGATTGGAATATGAATTTATATATTGCATTCACTTCGATTGTGGATAGGAAACTCGTGATTATTTCTACCTACCAAAGCGAGTATGAAGAGTTTAAGAAAGGCAATTATGGATGCACTGTTAATTTCAACGACGACAAAAAAGCGGTTTCGCTTATGCATTTGAACAAGAACATGATTACTCAATCGAAATTTTTTGTTACTACAAAAAAGGAATGTATATTTGTATCGAAATTCTGCATGACTGCACTTGGGTGCAAAGGACTTAGAGTGTCACGCTGGAATGATTCATTTAGCGTATTGGAAAAGAAAGAGAAACTAAACTCTTCTGGCATGGCAGGAGCCATTGGAATGAACGGAACCATGTACTGTATTGTCCCAGATTTGGAAAACAAGCTTTATATGATAGATAACGATATTGCACCCAATGAAGAAATATTAATGTATGCAATGTGCAAAAGATTCCAGTTGGACATCTCAATTTACAACCATTACGATTTTGTCCATGAAATAACAAAAAAAGTAGAGACTTTATTGATTTCAAAAGTACTCCGGTTTATCTACCCGGAGTTGCATCTTTATGAAGAACTCTCTCCAGGAGAAAGAATATTGTTTCAAAAAGATTACATAAATATTTTCAAATCTTGGCAAAAAGTCCCTTTCGACAAACAACTAAAAGTGGTAGATATTATGCTAGGATCACATGGAATTAGATATATTGGCGATGCCAAACGCATCATTGCCAAGGCCCAGCATCCCAAACCCCATATGTTTTCACTTGCTGTAATATAAATAATAAAAAGTTTAATTTTATTTTGCAATTCATACATTTTTTGTATCGCGCGACGTTTTTAAAACGCTTTTTTATTTTATTACAAAATCGACCAAAAAAAAACTTTGCGAATTGGAATTTGTCAAACTCACAAAAACGAAATAGAATAGATTTTCCAATGACCAAAAGGAAACGAGTTGATTTAACAATGGAAACAGACTTGCCAGATACCAAATTTACAGATATCCAAACAAAGACTTTGAGTGACATCAAACGAATTATCAAAAACTGTTCAAATGATATGTACATCACCACTTATAAAATTAATTGGACTAAATTTTTTGAAGGACATAATATAGATGGAGAATTAAAGAATCATCCTTTGATACTACATATGGACAAAACAAATGTGAAATACCATACCTTTCTTCACTCTGGATTAGCGAAGTTTACTTTTTTGGATTATTGTTTGGATATATGGACATATAAGACTGGTAGTGTTTTATCATATCTTTTTGAAAAAGGATATGTTAATGATATTGATTGGGTATATGAACGCTATAGAAACAAAAGATGTGGATGTATAGTGACTAAAAAAGTTTTAAGAAATTTTTTTGCTATCAAACCTAGTATACCGATTGACAATGAATGGGAACTAAAATTGAAAATTTATTACAAGTATTATAATATCAATTTAATGAATAGTATGAGTATTCCAGTTAATGCTATGATTGCAAGACAAATTGATATAGAGACTTTTGTTCAAACTGCCAAAAACAATGGATTTTTTAAACATGATATGGTATCATCTGTCATCGCTAATTTGTCAGTAAATGATATAGTAGATGTTGAATACAAACGCCGGTTTTTTGAATTTCTACTTGAACATCGGGTTCAATTTAATGCAGAATCAGCTACTAGCAAAAACGAACAAATAAATAGACAAATCTCTAAAAAATACAAATCGTTGGTTTTGTCTCATTTGGAAAAGGGTTCGTATACACATCAATTAATGAAAACTACATGGGACAGTTTATGCATGGTCAAAAAATATGAAAATACCAGGATATACATTGAAAATCTTCAAAACAACCACAAACGTGTTTGGAACAGCTCTGGTAATATGTTCAATATGATAGACTCTTATAGAAAATCACTCCCAAACGAAAAAATTACTATAGAACTAGATAAATATACATACGAAAGTCATTGCAAGCTTCAAACGGCAGTTGCAAAGGCCGCGGATTACATACCCACCGAAACTTGTATTCATTCATGTCTAGATTTTTGCAAATATTATTTTACATTATATAACACATCATTTGCATGGCTAGCTAATTTCATACGAACATGCAAAACCCCTTTGATGTGGTTATGCAATTCGGCAACGGATGTTTCGATATGGAGCACTATATTAATGTATGTGGCATGTAGCCCATTTAAGGGAGTGACTCACAAAATATCGTTTATGGATACTAGCATTATATACAAAATGGAAACTTTATTGGAGTCGTACAAAATATATATGTTAGACAAGGCATATGATACATACATTCAAAACAGAAGATTATTGACCAACGAAGTTCTAGATGATAATCCATGCTACAGCAACGAATATTGCAACTATATGTTGAAGCGAATTGTCATTCCCAAGGTTTTAACCATTATTTACAATGCAATGAAAGAGATTTGTCCGACCCCTGGACAATGGGACATTATATTAGATCTTAACAAAGATGTTATCAAAAAAGGACAGGATACTATCATCGAATTAACTAAACCCTACACACATTGGATATTTGCTGATCGTATAATTACGCATTATCAAACTAATTGGATACATGTATTGCAAGATGAGTTGCGCAAAGGCAGATTATATAAAATGTATAGCCTTGTTGAAGAAATCACAAAACCATCATTTAATCTGGATGATTTGAATATCATGCCAGGATTTGATTTGCCTGTTATAGAATATGTAGTTGCTGAAAGCATAAATGAATGAGCATTTTGTATTTATGTGTAACAGTTTTAATAAACATTTTTTTCCAAATACTGCAAATTCTAACTTTTGAATGAACTGTTTTTAACCATGTTATTTTTTGTTTGATTCGATTAGCGTTTTAAAAACGTTTTTTGAATAACAAAAATACTCCGTTTTTTGAGTATTTTAAAAAAATCCCATGCTTGTGCAAACAAATAAAAGGAAGCGTAGTAATAACACAATAGAAGCAGATATGATAAACTTTAAACAAATGGAATATATAGAACAATTAGCCAATCGCATGAGACTGCATGGATCGGCTTCACCAGCACAAACAGTTGGCCTGGACTGGAATATATTATTTGAAGGATATTATTACGATGGTCAATTGAAAAATCATCCTGTGATAATAGATATACACCAACAAGTTATAGATATTCCATTACATATACACAATTGCGAACTTAGTTGCACAGTGAAATGTACTTTGTTACATTTTCTTTTGAATGTATGGGATCAGGATTCATCAAATATTTTAACATATCTTTTCAAAAAGGGATATGAAGAAGATATTAAATGGGTATATGAAATACAACGCAATGCAAGATATAAATATTCTGTACCAAATATATTTTTGAAAATATTTTTTTCAACGAAACCAGATTCCCCAATAAATAATGAATGGTTGCTGAAGCTAAAAATTTTTGAGAAATATATTGGTACATACCCCGCCTTCAATGTCGGTGTGTTTGTACGAGAAATGATGCATAGAGAAACAGAAGTTGAAGTTTTTTTGCAAATTATGAAAGAAAATGTGTTTGCATCACAATTAATATCGAATGAAATTGCTAACGGCTTATTGATACATGAATATACGGGGTCTATGAAATACAAGATTTATTTGCTAGATTTTTTAATCAAGTATAGATTTAAATTGCCATACAATGACTGGGAAAAAACTATCAACGACCCGAAAATTATAGAAAGTGCAGCTCTAACATATAAACAATTAGTTTTTAGCTGTTGCTCAGATTTTTGTTCGAGTATGACTTTAGTTAGGTTTTGGGATAGGAAATTATTGGTTGAATTTAAAAATAGACATAGAATTAAATATCACGCTACTGAGGCAATAATGGATAGTATGGGGGAACCTACGAAAAGTTACTTGAATGAAATAAAGTTATTGTACAAAAATATGGTATCAAATCTATTTTTCTTGGATATACCAATACCTACTGATTTATACAATCAGTATCGTATATTCCAAAACAAAATAGCAAAATTGATTTACGATAAAGCTAATGATGAAAAGATAGAGGAATGTTTTTTAATGACCGGAGATTATTATAGTCCATATAAATTGTTTCAGCACGGATTTGCAAATTTCATACGAACCTGTAAAAATCCTTTGTTTTGTATATGCAAATCTGCAGCAGATGATATGATATGGAGCAATATATTAATGTATGTGGCTTTGTCACCAGTATCAGAGCGTTCTTATAAAAAATCAGAGATGGGTCACAGTTTATTATTTAAAATAGAAACCTTAGTAGAATCCACAAAAATATATATGTTGGATGCTCCTGATCCTTTATATGAAGAAACATATCGTATAATACATGGTTTCAAAGGCATATATTTTAATCCAACTCTTCGTCCTAATTACTGTGATTATATGCTGAAAAGAGTTATGGTTCCAAGGGTGTTACATATTATTTTTAAAGCTATGAAAAAGCAATGTTTCACAAGCGAAGCATGGGACCATTTGTTAGAACTTAACAAAGAGGTCATTCGGAAAGGGAATGATACTATAATTGAATTAACCGAGAAATATACAAACTGGCAGTTGATTCATCGGGTTATGACAATAAGGGGTGGCGTTATAAATTCTTTGAAAGATGGAACATTACACAAAGTTTATGCCCCATTTGACGAAGTTACTTTTCCCAGATTAAATCTAGATACTATACCAATTTTGCCTGGATTTTTTCCACCTGAATTTGTATTTGTACCAAGTGATGATTAAATAAAAAATACTGTATGTTTATATATTATCCATATGTAAAAGCAGTGCAAAATATAAAAGCCCCTTATTGTTTAGGAATAAGAGGTTGTTTTTCACAAAGACTTTTTGGGAAAAACTTGGTCAATATGAAAACCACAGTCATAACCATGGAATTGTTTGCCCTGACGGAACAAATGAAACAAGTAGTACATAAATTGGTTTGTATTAAGATATATGGTTTATAAATGTTTTTGTTTATAGGCAAGATACAAAATATGCACCCAAAAGACTGCTGTTGAAGGACTGAGATTTTCTACTCGATACCAGTCTTTATTGGAAACACATGCAAAACTAAAAGCAATGCTGGCCATCACATATCAATTTGAAAACAATTTGTTTGAGAGGGTTACATATACTCCAAAATGGCAACAAAATCCACCTCCGACTGAAATTTCAGAGTGAAAAAAATCATATTGTATTTTTATTTTTTTTTGTAAAGTCTTTTTTTACAAACCAAAAAAAGGAAACGATGTCCAATGTGTTTTTGAATATGGCGGATTCAGATGAAGACACTTCTCTAAATGAAGTACCTCCTAACATGGTTGAAACTAAAAAGCCATCAATAATATGCTTTGGCCTGTCCAGTGACGGATTTTTATGGTTTTTGTATGACGATGGGTTTATCAAACAGTTTAATCACGATTTGGCTGGAACATATAACAAGACTTACAGAATCATCTTTGATAAAAATCAACTGCAAGAAAACAAACCCGTCTTTGTAAATATGCATATGACAAAAACATATTGTGTGTTTTTACACAAACCCCTGAATGATGGTTTTACTATGCATTCATACAAATGCCTTTTGCATGATAAAAAATTAATGTTATTGCATTTAAAACCCCCAAATTGGCACGCCAAAAGAGATTTTGAAAAAGGATATCATAAATTATACGCAAATTCTTTTGGTTTGTATTACATTAATACAACCAAATTGTTAAATGGCATATATTCTCGAGTTGTCGAAACAGGTCACATACTGGATACTATTGTAGATGATTATAATAATATTTATATATTAACTTGTAATATATCTCCAGCAGTAGAAAAATTGCTTTTTATTATTTTTTCTAGTCAGTATGAAAAAAATAAGTTTTTAAAAAAACCATTTACTTATGGATATGTAATATCAAGAAAGACCTTGAGACGTTATGATTCATATTTTATGGATAAAAATCCTATATATAATGATATGTTAATAATCCATTTATTTAGTGACACATTAAATTTTTTAAAGTTGCTTGTAGACGACAACCAAAAACTATATGGTATTACACAAACAAGAAAAATACATTCGTTTTACGGATACGATACATTGCATGATAGGTTGGTAACAATTACACGTGAAGAAAAATTAACTCATATTCCTCTAGTGATTATAAATTACGATGGTGATTTGATATACAAATTACATAATCAATCTGTAAGACGACGTACAGGATTGTTTCCTACGAGAAAAACATTGTGCAATAGGCTTTCTCTTACTACTCTAATTCCAAATTGTGTGAAATTGTTTACAAAACGAATTGAATGGATGAATGAATTCAATATATTTCGCACATGCAAAACGCCTTTGATGCAGATGTTTGATAATAGTTATGTTCCTTCTGAAATATCAGCACAAATAATGTGGTACTATCTTGGGAGTATAGTAAATAAATTGGCAGTAAAATATATGGTAAAAGAAAGTCATTGTCGCGATATATGGAGTATGGGAATCATTATAGACATTTGCCAATATGTTTATTTATCATTCCAACGCAATCTTCCTTATTCGTATACAATATATGCTACAAAAGTAGACGTGCTAGAAATAGCAGTTGCTACTGTTGTGGGGCTTAATTTGATGCGAAATATTAAAATAACATTGGAACCAAGAAACATTGCAGCATGGATAGGAATGGATCCATATGGCCGACTTTTATGTTTGGATACCTACCAAAAAACGATGCCTTCTTCGGATTTTGATGATAATGCCAAAGTAATTAAAGGAATGCAACAATTGTTTCAGTTGTATTCTAAACCTGATGCTTTCAGCAGTACAAACCATGATTCAAATCACTGTGTAAATTTTTGAAGTACAAAAATAAAATCCAAGTTTAAACCTATTGAACTCCGATTTGACTAAACCTCAAACTTTTTTGCGAATCGATTTTTCAGTCACAATCCCAATCAAAAAAAAATGGCTGGGTTTTTTAGTAACATTGAACCAGAATCGTTATTTGGCAATTTAAAAATAGAATATCGTTTCAACGGATTCTTGTTTAATCAATACATACATTCGATTGTTGTGTCGAGTAGTGGCGAGATTTGTATAATTTTGTTAAACGGAAATGTGGTTAGGGTTTCACATGATAGAAAAACTGTACACTATAGCAAAATAGGGTTTTGTTTTGTTGATGAAACAAAATCTCATAACGATAACAAACTTGATGGATTGATAACAAAGAAAGAAAGAAACATGATTAACAAATTTGACGTTATGTACGCATCAACAAATTCCTGTAAGCATTATCAAACAATAAGTGGGAATGAGGGAAAACAAGTTTCAGCTACAATTACTGATGATTATATAGAACATTTTGTTATATTAGAAACAAAATTGAAATTTGATAGAAACTCAGATTTTGATAAAGACAAAAAGTTGACAACTGTGCAAAACGAGCATTTACTTGATAAATTTTATGTTAAAAATACATATGGTAGTAATCGAGTTTTACCAATTCCGTGTGGTTTTTACGAACGTAAATGTTCTATGTGGACGTTTAGTACTGATGTTGATCAATTGCATATAGACGATTTTGGTAATATATACTGTATGGTTTATACCAGATCGGATGGAGACAGATATTTAGTAATACAGTTTAGTAATAAGATAGAAGAAGAAAAATTTAGTTATACTTCATTAAATAAGTGGTCTATGGATAAGTATTATTCTCGTTCTAGAAACAAGAAATTTTACAAAAAATACAATTCGATAAAAATAATCGATTTGGATGGGATAGTTAGCAAGATGAACATAGAGGATTTATTCAATTTATATATATGTAGTTTTTTTGTTTCCGAAAAGCAACGTGTTTATTTTTGTGTTAGATCTAGAACAGAGGTCCACCATTATTATCTGATTACTGATAATAGATTAATATTAAATATTTCACCAACTGTTCCGCCGTATAGATATTATCTTTCAGAAGGGTTTTCCCAGATATCGTATGGCAATTTTGCCACTTCTTATGATGGTACATTATTTTATACATTGGATTTTTGTAACGTGCATGAACGAAGTGGTATATTCCCAGTTCGCACGAATATGTGCAATTATATTATTTGGAAAACAATGTTTGGACAAAGGACAAAGCTGTTTTCAAAAGGAATAGATTGGATATCTAAGTTTAATTTGATGAAAACATGCAAAAGACCGATGCATAAAATGCTACCAGAATGGCCTATGGAAATAGTTAATAGGATTTTATGGTATTATTTGTCATCGATTACCAATGATGTAACAAAATGTTTTGACCCGAAATCGTATATGATACGAACATCACATACTATGGACATGTATGGAATGGAAAAAATAATAGATATATGTCAATCAGCACTTACTGGCGAGAATCATAGCGATCCATACATAGTACAGAATAAAATCTTTACATATGAACAAATTAATGATAGGATAAACAATATTGAATACATTTATTTAACAAAGCCATTGGTGTTTGAATTGGGAGTTTTATTGATTTTTGGAGATAGTATTATTGCTCAGTTGTTTACAAAAAAAGATGGGGTTTGTTTAGATACAGAAAGACTTAAACAATATAGATTTGAATGGAGACAAATGAATGCATATCAAAGAATGTGTGTGGTAAAGGCATGGGGAGAAGAAAAAGAACAATTTGATATTTTTACATCCCGTTATCAACAATTTGTTAATACTCGTAAAGTATGGAGTGAAATTTGGAATAGTATAATGTTTAGTAAACCAAAACATAAAGCAAAAAATAGATTCACTATTACAAATCCAGATGAAAGTATGGAATTGCAGGATATAGAGTATTATTTAGGTTTTCCAGAACAAGAATGTCCTTTTGTTTGGAAACAACATAATATAAACGACTGCAATCTTGCATGGTCTTTTGCAGAAATTAAAAAAATGTATAAGAAATAAAAGTTTTTATTGTTTCATACAAGTAATTTTTGTATATCAATATTTGCAAGAAGTGCGGCCAACACATTCCCATGCCCAAAAGGGACATTGGGATCATTGATTCTTTTAATCATAAGTTCTTCAGTAACGACATAACTTTCATTATCGTCTGGAGCATCAATTTCCAAAATTTGTACATTTTCTCCAGCATCCACTTTTGCTTTGAGAGCTTTGTATGCATCGGTTTCCTGTACCAGCTTTGCATAGACCGGAGCATAGATCTTTTTTCTCGATTCAATGTATCCCATTTGCTTTCCCAAATAAAAGCTAGATGTTGCAGTCATGTAGACGTAAAAATTCCGCCCATTTCTATCTCGGTACTTGACTTTTTCTGTTTTAGTGCCTTTGGGATGTCTATCTCCTTTTTCTTTTGCATAGCCAATTCGTCTAAATTCAAACCATTCGTCACAAATATTGCCTTTGTTATCAATGTGCTTCAAACCAGGGAACAGCTTCCCATACTGCCAATAGTTTTCAAAAACAACTGCGGTATGGAATTCAATATCGTCTGTTTTGTCAAATAGATCTTTTTCCACAACTGGCCCAAGATGCATAGGAGAAAACGCAAATCGGCATTCTTGCCCACCAAGTTTCAGCATAGATCCAGAAGAGGCATCCACATTCAAATATCCTTTTGTAACGGGATGTGCTCCTCGATATGGCTTTTTGGCAATTCTTACAATACCCCTTTCTTTTTCCATTTTTTCGCAAAGTACTTTTTGATGAATCGAAAATTGCTCCTATCGTAGCAGTAGCTATAAAAAGACGCTTCAAAATTTGATTTTAAAACAACTCAAAGGCAAAATGAGCGGCAAGAAAGACAGTACCATCAAGCCAGCAACTACTCCCGTAGCAAAAAGAATCGGCAAGAAAGCGACTTTGGATTTGAAGGAGACATCTTCTGAAAACACTGTTCCGAAAGAATCCGTGGGCAAAGACAAGTTGGGAGTGTTCAAATCTGTGACGACTGAACCTATTGTGGATAGTGTTATGCAAGACACCTTTATTGAGTTTAAGGAAAAGTGCGAAACTTTGAAAAGAAAAAGAGACGATCTCAAGAAGGAATGTTCTGATATCCAAACATCAGAGTATGAACAATTACTGAAACTGCAAGGCAAAACCGTTATGAAGTCAATTGAATTGCTCAATTTCTATCGAGATGTGTTGCTAGACAACGAAAAGAAGATGGTTATTATTTCAAAATCGGGTTCTGAATGCATGCTAGAACAAGCAAAGAAAATCAAGAAAGCAATTGAGCTTTTGGAATCTGCCAAACGCCCTACACTTATGGAATGGAACTATGGATTGTCTTTGGATTCGCCTTCGACACCGCCTGCAAAACCTGCATATACTTCTTTTCATAATGATGATTGTTCTAGTGTAGATTCATCAGAATCAGATTATGTATCTGATGATTAAAATCACAATTAAGTGTATTGACTTTTATTTTTTATAAAACCTATTTGATTTGTTAAACACAAACACTGACAAACAATGCACGATGGTCTGATAAATCGCCCATATCTTCAGCTTTTTCCGGGGGATTGTTTCCAGTGGAAATAAAATCCCCTTTGCCAATCAAAATAAAATGATCTATGCATTCGCAATGGGGTTTCTCACTCCATTGTGGCCGAGTAATTGTTTTGCCAGATGTGTACTTGATTGGGAATCCGGCTATCGAATTCAGTTCGGCCTTGATATCTTCAATGCTATGATTGAAATCTCCTCCAATGACAACTGTTTCTATATCAGTCTCTTCCAATTTGCGTTCAGCAAATCTGTACATTGCTACTATTTCTTTTTTGAACTGTTCATCCACAAAACTGATATGGATTGACATAACCGCAACTTTATTGGTTATTTCTGCATAGTAAAATCCTTTGCCTTCGTTGCCTGAGATGTTGCCGAAATGCACAAACTCTCCCCACATATTTTCCAAGTTGTATTGTTTGTTGGCAGTATTGTATATCACGGCAATGCCTTCTTCAGGATTCTCCATCTTGAAATCTGGGTGATCATTTTCAGGCACTTCAGGATATTTGTCAAACAACAAGTTGTTTTCCATTGGCAATGATTGAAACATTTTAAGTTGGTCTCCACTCACTTCTGACAACAGTACAATGCGTCCTTCTTTTAGCCATTCAGCTACTTTTTTTGCAATCAATTTCTGACGTTGTGTTTCACTAATGTTCTTGTATTTTCTGAATCCACACTCATACAAACGAGCCCAAATTCCATGCAAAATATTGCATGCTGCAAAAAGAAATAGTTGTGACATTTAGTAATGCAAGTTTGGTGATTGGGATTTTTAAAAAAAAATAAAATTTTATTACATAATTGTTTAATTTAAATATTATTTCAATTCGGCCAAAGGATATTCTTTTTGATTGGGTACGAAACTATCATAATTGGTCATATCTATTGGCAATGTGTCAATAACATACTCTCCTTTGTTATTTAGTGTCATAGCTTCATCAGTACACCTCAATGCTTTGCAAAACAACAGGTTTTCTCTTTTTGTTTGGAATTCACGTACGTCTTTTTTGAACTGGGGCATGTTTTTTTGTGCAGTGTCCATAAGACTGGCTTCGTTGTTGTACATAAATGTAAGAGCTCTTTGCAGACCATCTACCCATTTTAGACGATGTTCTGTTGTCAATCCGTATTCATGTGCAGTACTGGTTAATCCGAGCAAATTTCGTCTATGATTTGAAACTGATTTCATATGTTTAAGCAATTCGGATTGGTTTAGTTCTGCCATTCTAAAAGCAGCATATGTGTTCACGGGTCTGGGGGGATTGTAGTGTGGTTTCATCAGTTCGCTCTCCACTTCCACATTGTCATTATATAATTCAAGCAAACTAAATTCTTTTGGTGCATCCATATTTTCTCTTCTGATACAGGAAACAACACAAAATAACGTTTTTCGATTTTTGTTGTAAATTGTAAATTTATTTTTTTAATTTTGTCTACGACTAAGCATTTTTTAAAAAATTTTCAAACACTCAAAAAAGAAAAATTATGGAACATAAGAAGCAAGTCCAGGTTGTTTTTGGCATTTCTGCAACAAACCAATTCCAAGGGACACATTGTCTTGGATGCAGCAAACAAATCAAAGGCACAAAGGATGCTCCCACAGAACACAAGTTTGTCAATGCCTCCAAAGAAGAAACGACATTCAAGTGTAAAATGTTGTTGGAGGACAAAGAATTGCATAAAAAATACAATCTACCGCCCCAAGATTTTGTTGTTCGAGCAGACAACTACAAAATGGCAGTTTTAGTAGATAGTGACAATGTCGAAGGCAAAGTAACTGTTTATAATGAAACTGAGTTTACTCGTCGTAGTTTACAGAAAGAAGACGAACATTGTTTTTTGTACTTGAAACAACTTCACAAACTAGTACAAGAGAATAAGATTGAAGTCAATTACTTTACAGTCATCATTGCAACATTTGACAAATTGATTTTTGAATATTTACAAGAAAAGAAAATTGCAAAAAAGCTAATGGAATTGATGGAAAACACGTGCGTAGTGATTTGTCTTGATTTTGAGCAGTATTTGCAAAAAGCTCTTACTACAAAGATATCTGCTTCGTATACTCCAGTGACAGTCAATGCAGTCAATCCTTCAAAAATTACACTCACTTATGAAATTGGAACCAAGAAATCAATTAAACGAAAGAGAGGAGAGGAGCCTGCTTCCAAAACAAATATTATCACCACAAAGTCACCAAATGGCTTGGCGCAATTGATATGTATTGCTTTTAATGACCCTAGTATATTTCCTACGGAAACTCCAAACCATCCAGTTGCTATTGCATATGCATGCATACAAATTGACAGAATATTACATGATACTTTGACAATGTGTTAAAAATCATAACATTGGTTTTATTTTTGTAAACAACAAAACAGTTTTTTCAGTATGTTTCATTTTTTAATAACGGAGGAATCATGACGATCTTGTAGTTTTTTATTTTTTCGGACAGGTTTTCATCATGCACCACTCCTGCATATACGCTATAGAGCTTCAAAGGATTGGCATTCGATATATTACGAACATCATGTTCAGTACCGGCAACAATATGAATGGATTGTCCAGGGTATACATATTTTTTTCTTCCATTCAAAGTGACTTCCCCTGATCCTTCCACAATAAAAATGATTTGGTCTACACTATGCCATTCAAGCCCAATGCTTTGATTTGGCTGCAAGCACATGACTGTAGTTTGACTGTTTTTTCCTGTGTGGACAATCCTTCTGAACATAGTATTGCCTTCAGCAAGTGTTTGGATATCCAATACGTCCGACATAATGTATAAAGTAGTCTAATACAATAAAGATCTTGGTTATTTTATGTTCTTTGGCACATGTTACTATGATTTCAAACACATCTTTTGCTTTTTACACACTATTTTTTAATGATCCTATACTATATAGTATGTATACCCTTGTCTACACCCTCCATCCCCATATATAGGCACCCCCAAAAAACCCGTTTTTTTCTTCCCAAAAAATGAAAAAATTCCTGTTTCATACTTTATAAAAAAAGGTCGTTTTTGGGGAAAATAAAATGTGACTTGCTAACCACGTGGTTTTTCCTATAGGATTTTGTATGGAGAGTTATTTTTTAGATCAAGTACAATTTTGTAAGGGGAAGTTGTATGGAATTTGACATTTTTTTTTATTGAAGATTCTGCATCTCCAGACAGAGTTTGGCAGGTTTGCCTTACAAAAGGTTTTTTGATTTTGTAAAGTTGCATTCAAATAAAGTTGGTTTTTGTTATAAAAATCCTCCATTCAAAATCCTAAGGAACGTTTCGAATTTTGTGAACCCACGTGGTTGCGTGACAACTTGGTCACGTGACAACTCCCAAAAACCCTGATGGGGTCGCCAACAGTTGGTTCGAAGACTTTGGATCCAAAACAGGGTCGACAACGCTAGATTACAGGCAGACCTTTATCTTTGAAATTTTTTGCTGAAAATAGCGGCAATCGACAGATCGTCCTAGGGTTTCTACAAGAACCTTCTCTTAGTTTTTTGATTTGATGACTTTTTCTAAGGACTTTTTTGATCCCAAATATTTTACTTCGTTACTCAACTTTTCCTAAGGATCTTGAATGGAGAATTTTTTCCATTCAAAATCCTTAGGAAAACCAAAAATTTTTTATCACGGATTCTTACTCTGCAAAGCAAGTTCAGACACTTTGCCTTACAAAAGGTTTTTGGTTTTTGAGTGATTCAAAAGATATGGGGTATGTATTATTTGATCCAGAACCACGTGGTTATCATCCCTTAGGATTTTGACTGGAGAAAAACTCCATTCAAATTCCTAAGGAACGTTTCGAATTTTGTGAACCCACGTGGTTGCGTGACAACTTGGTCACGTGACAACTCCCAAAAACCCTGATGGGGTCGCCAACAGTTGGTTCGAAGACTTTGGATCCAGAACAGGGTCGACAACGCTAGATTACAGGGAGACCTTTATCTTTGGAATTTTTTGCTAAAAATAGCGGCAAACGATAGATCGTCCTAGGGTTTCTACAAGAACCTTCTTTTAGTTTTTTGATTTGACGACTTTTTCTAAGGACTTTTTTGATCCCAAATATTTTACTTCGTTACTCGACTTTTCCTTAGGATCTTGAATGGAGAAAAAATCCCATACAAAATCCTTAGGAAAACCAAAAATTTTTTATCACGAATTCTTGCAGTACGGACCGAGTTCAGAACATTTGCCATACAAAAGGTTTCTGGTTTTTGAGTAAACAAAAAGTTACAAGTTTATTAAAAAGTTGCATACAAGATCCTTTGTGAAAATCTATACCAAAAAATGAAAAAAGTAAAAATTGAATTTCCCATTCAAATTACAAAAACATAGTCCACTTGATTAACATGATCAATCCTTCTTAAAGGCTTGTTTTTTTGTAACAATCCTATATAGCTATAATATTTTAATGCATGGTCGGGATACTGTTTTTTCAATGCATCAAACGGAGGAGTTATTCTTGAAACTACTTTGACATTTTCTGTTTCTGATAAAGCTATAGTGATCATAGCCTTCTCTACATCAGCTACCATTTCATGCGAAATAAGTAAATTGTCAATTATCCCTCCAGTTGCATTGCAAGCTGTTCCGTTTTGTATGGCAAATAGGCATCTAAAGATCGAAGTTTCTACAGGATCTGAAACCGTGTTATTTGCAACATCGTCTTTTTGGTAATACTCGAGTATGTAGCTTCTTGATTTGTTTACTGTTAGTTCTATCCATTGGGGAGGATATTCGTCACTTCCTTGATGTATTATAAGCACAACAGAAATCCCCATTTTTTAAAAAAGTGGGAGTGAGTTTTTTGTATTTTGCAAAAAAAAAGACTTTAATTTTTTTTATTTATTTTAGTACAGAATTTTTTCTAAGAAACAGTTGTGGAACTAAGATAAAAAGTATACAAGGAAACCAAAGGGTCAGAGGAAGCCACTTGGAACAAGGCAACAGTATTCCCTACAGAACTGCTTGCAGTAAAGCGAACAGTAATTGAAGCAGGCAAAGTTGTAATATCGATCAATTGTCCAGTGTATGTCACAGGAGCCATGATTTGGTATTGTGTTATTGTAAACGTGCCTACACCTGATGAAATAGGGACAATGTACAAGCCTGGGCCAGGTGCAACGTTTCTTCCAGTTATACGAAGAGGGGTTGTTGCATTGTTATGTATAATGAAAACCCTTTCTACATAGGTACTTATGTTCACATTTCCAAAATCTGTAAAGTCCAAAGGATTTGTGGTTGTGGTACCAGGATATATAACAGTTGAGTTTCCGGTGATATAGATTTGGCCACTGTAATTTGTACAGGGAGGGCAACATGAATGACAAACGGGAACAGGACAATCAATTGTTTCGCATTTGATCAATTCTTGTTCTGCCGTATGGATTCTGTCACGATAGTCTTGGATTTTGTCATAGGTGTCTTCTATGTCGCCGTTGCATTGGTTGTAGGTGACTTGTTCATAAATAGCCCATCCCATAAAGCCAAAGGCAACTAATATAAATACAATAGATAGCACAAGCAAAATGATATTTGCTACATAGAGATCGCGGTATTTTATTTTTTGTTCTTTTTTGGAAATAAATTCTTTTGTGGCCTCGTCTTCTTCCATACTTGGATACTATCTTTACACAAGCCACGAAATATTTAATTATGATGCAACAATCATTAAGTTAATTTTTAATTTTTAAATGTTTTATTAAATTACACTACAAGATATGGACATACAATAGGAGAGCATCCTGTTCCAGATGCTAATGCATGGATATTTACATCAATGGACACAGCATAGCCTGTTTGGTCTCCTCTTAGGGTGAAGGTGGACACTCCAGTTGGTCCATAAGAATCCAAGGCAGAAATACAAAACACATTGTTTACTATGGTTTGCACAAGTCTGGATGCGATTATAGTCCCATTGCCATAGCCTGCTGGAGGAGAATGAGGGGATTCCAATAAAGATATACTATAGTCTTGCATAAATCCACAGAAGAAGATTTTTACGCTTCCAAGTCTGCATAGGGAAGTGGGTATTGGGGAAACAATGGCTCCATATGCACTGTTTGGACATTGGGTATTATTGATAGGACGGTACCTCCATAATGTATTTTCGGTTGGAGCAGGAGGAGCAGCCGTCCATGGACATGCTGGACAACAGTCCGAACATGTGATTTGATTGCAAATATCATAACAATGATCAGTTGCTTGATTGATATCATGTAATTCTTTTTTAAGTGTAGATAATTGGGATTCATAGCCTTCCAAATCGTCATGGCAATTGGAATTGTTGACTGTGGCAATAGGGGCCCATACAATCATACAACACATATAAGCAAATGATAATATGCATATTGGTAATAAGATGTAAAAAGCAGTATGTGTTGCCATAAATGGTCCTTTCATGGGCTGAGGGCAGCAAATCCATTTTTGTCTGGTTTCATAGAACCAATAGTCCACAGCTTCGCTTTGACTCATAGTTTTTATCTTTTTGACAAATTTTTATTTTTTCAAAAAGGCTATCATAATACAAAACAAATAATATATAATACAAGGGTTTTTATGATTTGTTTTTTAAAATTTTACTTTGTTTTTGGCCGGTGTTTATCCATGAACTCCCATGCTTCTTCATGACTAACAAATCCACCAGCTCTTGCCATTGCCGTAAGCTTTCGTTCGGTTTCGTAATCAACCCCATCGAAACTGTCTATGACTTCTAGGTAATCAATTTTGAGACCCCACCATATAAACCACCATTGTTTTTTAACGGCATTGATGTGTTTAAATACAAAGTAGTATATAAATGCCGAATGTATGATAGCATCAACTAATCCAAATAAGCCGCCAATCAGTAATTGATTTGTGGTATTGATTTCCAAGTAATATCTAGCATAAATGACAACACTTTCAAAAAAAGCCAATATGAATATGACATATAAACCTTGGTGGATGTCATATATTTCTGCTAATAAGATAATCATACTAATAAAATACACAATTAATTGAGTTGCTCTTGCAGGCATTTGCTGTTCGTAGCCATTCAGACCATCTTGATTGAATATAACACGCAAGACCCAGTTTTCCAGTTGGACATAGGTAATGCCAAAACTCAACAAAAATACAGAAAGGGCTTTTGATCGAAAATACCATGCCCACATGCCTCCAGTCAAATAAATGGGATAGTAGTCAGCAATAGTATAAAAACAGTCTGCAGAAAAGGCATCATTTTTGCACAAATCAAAGTAGCTAGCCATGGCAAAAAAATACACAATATAATTTTTGGTATTTTTAGAAGAGTTTTTTGTTTATCTGATTTGTTATTTTCATAATTATAATAATTTGATTACTTTGATTTTTATTACAGCAAATGGAGGACACAGTTGTCAAAAAAGAAAAGAAACAAGTTCCGAATGAAGCTGTTGTTCAAGCGCCTAAATATGAGGAAATAGATTTGGATTCATTGATGAATTTGGTAGAACAGGAATCTGCCAAGGAAGAACCAAGTCAAAAAGAAATGATAGTGGAAGCCAAACCAGTTGAAAACACTAAGCCACCGGAACAAGTTACTTTACAATATACTATTCCAATAAACAAATTTGGAGAGATGAGGAAAAACTATATAAAAGAAGGTTGTACCGGACCTAATGATGAAGAAAATACCTGTATGGGATGCAACAGAAAACTGGGAAACGAAGTAGTTGTTACATTTAAATGTGGTCATAGAATGCATGATAGATGCAGAGAACGAACTGTAATTATGAATTCTGTTTGTTGTAGATGCACAAACAAGACCCGAAATATATTTACTACAAAAAGCGTCAATTTTGCAAATGTTGTATACATACCAAATAACAATGCGAAGCCAAGTAACAAAATCCAAGCGATTAGAGCACTGCATTATTATGCAGCAAATGATATATTCAAGATAGATCTGCATCCATATGCAGAAAAGTGCACAAGTGCAATTAGAGAAGGGAAAGAGCCACCAACTCCAGAGATTTTTTCAAGGCCACAGCCATTATCAAGTTTTTCAAGCATTGTGAAATCAATAGTACCAAAAATCACACCGCCCACAGAACCAGTGGATGAAGAAGCCAGAAATGAATATAGCAACGAAGAGTTGCTTGTGGATAATGTTCGAAACATGATGAGAAGAGAACCAAAGATAACGTGCAAAGAAATGAACAACCATGGCATTACTATACAAGATATTATTAGTTCTGGTGTGTTTATTGATGAGTGGATAGAGTTCAAATACCTTCCGATTTCATTGCGATTTTTTACTGACAATTTTGAACATTTGGTATACGATTTGAAATTCAGTGCAAAACATTTTAATTTTGTATGTGATACAGAAAACAAAATCAAAAACGAGCTTCGTTTGTTTTGTGATTCGTTTAAAATTAAAGGCAAACCTCTGACAAAAGAATATGTTTGGGTAACATTGCTACATGAATCATGGTTTAACATAAGAGACAGTAGATTGAATGGAGAAGTGATGCAGTTCTTTGGATTTGATATTGAATGGTTATTATCAAATGTACCTGAATGCTGCTGGGCGATGTTTGATCATATCACACCATATGGCTATATGATGATGGGAGTCAATGCAAATGTTTTTTGTACGGATTTAAGAATCAAGAAGTTTGCGAAACTTATGAAATGGACTCCTAATGAACTAAAAACATATTTTGGTGTAGAGCCTGTAAATATATCATCTCTACCATATACAGAACAAAGTATCAAAACAAACTCTGCTCCGGTGGTTACGAATTTAACATCAAATAGTTTAAAACCGACTATCAATTTCAGCAGTCAACAATCACCTGGTAAAGCTAAAAAACCAACTCAAAAGCCTAAACAAATCAAAGAGCCAATCTATCGACCTAATATTTACATGCCACAACAAACAACTCAATGGGACTTGGAAGACGAGGTCAAAAAATACGGCCTTGACAAAACAAATGACGAACCATTTGAAAATAGCAATGCTGTAAATAATAAAACAAATAGCAGACAAAACAAACAACCAGCAAAAGAACAATTTGAACAGCCACAACCAGTGAAAGAACCTGTAATTACCTATCAAAACACACGAAAACCAATTGTATTCCAATGAAAAAATTTGAAACAAAATAATAAATAACATTGTTTTCAGTGTTTATTTTTTGCAGAGCAAAAAATTAAAAATAATATAAAAACAAGTACAAACAAAATTTGGTTTTAAATTCTTTCTGAAAGTCTGAGAAAATATACAGAAATGGATGAAGACATTGAATATGTAAAAGGACAAGAGTCCTTGAAGAATGTTTTTCTTTCGAGTATCAATATAAGCAAACAGCTTTTTTTGACGTCAAATGGTGTGAAAGGCGGAGAAAAATTTCACACCATAGTCACAAAGAAACTTGAACTGGCAATGCCTGAATTCCATAGGTCAGAGGATTTTGAAAAATTGGAACCGCCCAATATCACTGTTGGAATGATTTCGAAAATCCCAGCTGGTGAATTTCACGAATCAAACAAATACTGGGGAGTGATCACAGGAAGCAAAGGCAATGAAAGCATTACTGAATCCTTTTCTCACGTGCAAATTCCATTGCCAAATGAAGAAAATAAACATATTAGTGGATATCACCTGAGAGAATCCATTCTTGGTTATTACAACAACATCAACAAAGCATATGAGGATTATTATACATCTACGAAAGGAAAGGGACCTGTTTTGTATTTTGATGAGCCAGAAAACGATGCAAATTATTCTGATGATGAAGAGATTTACGCATATCAGCCAGAACAAAATTTAGTTGGATTGCCTAAAGCAAAACAAAACCTTTTAGAATTGAATGTGATTCCTTTTATTCCATTTATTCCCCAAGAAGCAAATATTGACAAAGAAAACAATATGTTTGAGGTTATGGAATCATCATCAAATACCGATTCGTTGTCTGCAGAGGAACTTAAGACTCTTAGAGTACATCAGCTTAGAAGAGCAGTTGCTCCTTCTCTCAAAACTCATGCCATTTTAAAGCACGAAAAATCTGAAAACATGGCGGATGTTTACAAAGACAACTTTATGATGGATGCCTTTTTATCTGGTGCCAATTTTAAAGATATGAAAGACGGAATCAACACTGTTATGAAAGCGAAAAACATATATGATACAAACAAAGAAGCATTCAAGAAGAAATTGAATGATTTGTCTCCATCAAAATCACATTCTTTATTTGTTATGCGTTTGGTGGGAGACGAAGGAGACAAATTCAAGCATGTTGAAAGCAGTGCAGAACAAAAGCTCAAAAACACCCAAAATTTGTTATTCCAGAGAGCCATTATATTTGGAAAAGCGGGGATGACTCCTTTTCAGATAAGTGCAGCGGCCTATGCATTTAGCAATGGCCATGATAGTGATGTGGTTGGACACTTTGGAGACGAAGGAAATGAAATGGCAGTGCAGTTGATTCATGCACAGAATATTTTTGAAACAGCTGATGGATATACGAAACAGTTACTGGTTATTGTGGAAAAACAAAAAAAGGAATTGTTTAGTAAATTAAGTAATAGGACAGAAGGATATGCTCAACTAACTGTATATGAAAGAATTACATTATATGCTTGGTTTGTTGTAAGCAAAAACAATATTAAAAAATATGGAGTGGAAGAGAAAAATGTGAACGAGTACAGAAAAAAAGCTTTGAACGAGAAAATTGTAGATAGTATGAAAAGAATCAAGTTGACAATGGATTATTTTAATGCATTGAATCAGATTCATGAAGATTTCATTGAATCCGTTCGCAATAAGTTTGGCGAATTGAATGCATTTTACAAAGATGTAGTCAAAATAGCAAAAGAGCATTGTGATATTGACGATAGTCGGTCGGCGATTTTGTCCAAAAAGAATATAGTTGTTGAGCAAACAGAAAGAATATTTAGGGAGTTAGATGATTCCATAGAAACACTGCTTATCAAAAAATATCTTGAGACTATTTTGCTTGAAGTCATGAATTCCATTTCTTTGTATATTACTGATTTGTCAGACAAAGAGAAAAAATGCAACTTGGTTTCCGATGAATTTTTGGAGAGAACGTTACAGATCTTTTTTGAAGGCTCAAAAGGACTGACTGCATTGGTGCAATCTGAAATTGACGCAAATAACAGAAAAGAAAAATTCATAAACGAGACGTTGCTAAAAGAAATCAAAGAGCTAGAGGCAATTGACTACGACAAATTGGTGCGAACAAGCGAAACTCAAATTTTGTTCTTTGAATCAGAATCCAAGAAAATATATGAGAGTCTGGAATTGTCTGATAGAATGATTGCCAAATGGGCATCTGAATGCAAAAGTCCTAGTTCCGTATTTTTATATGATTGGACAGGCATGGGTTTGGCAAAGGATGTTTCTATTGGAAATTTGATAGTAGATTTGATCAAATTTGTATTTGATGCTTCTCCAAAATTGGGGGCGATTGTAAACGACAATTCAGTCATTGAGACATTTGATATTATCGATGATTATGAAATGCAACTATCCAATTTTATGAATACAATGGGTATTTCTGTAGAACAAATAGATAATTATACACTCTATTCACCTGACCATATGTGGAAATCCGTTAAAATTATGCAAAAACATGCCATCAAATACAAAAAAGAAACCTTTGCCAAAATGATTACCAATGATGACAAATTGCAAGTTGCGTATATGATAAAAATGATCAAAACTTATATTTCAAATCAACAAAGCACAACTCCGCGGTCGCTTACGTTTGTTGAATCTGGAAATGATTTTAAAGAATCAAATGAACTTTTGCATAGCAAAGGATTTAAACCAGTTTCATTTGCAAATACTCCAAATTCGAACAAATTAGTGCATGGTAATGGCGTAATTATACCGCCTCCCAAACAATCAGAAAACCATACCAAAAATGAAACTCCGTTCAAAATAAATATGTTGAAATGGCATGGGGAAATAATGAACTCTGCTTCTCATGGAATGACGTTGAACGATAAACATTCATTTTATCCTGCTTTCCATGTGTTACGAAATCTGCCTGTTTAGCTGGAAAATTTTAAAAAATACTTATAATATTTTAGTTTTTTGCAAAATAAAACCATTTGAGTATTATATTCAAAAACATACTATTAATTTGTTTTGAATTGATTTTTTCCCACTTGAAATTTACTTTTTGCAATGGAGGATATTTTGCTTCGGAAACGAATGTTAGTACGCAAAATGGATGCAACGGACGATGAATCCAATTTGTCAAATGCCCAGTTACAAAACAAAAAAACTGATGGTTATAATACTGAAACAGTTGCTGTAGTAAGACAACCGACTGAACAGCCTGTAGCAGTTTCCAATGAACCAAAACAAAAAAGAATTCGTTCGGCCGAGAATTCAAAAGACAAAAAGTTTAGCAAACGATTTCCCTCTCCGCCCAAAAGATCAAAAGTGCCCAAAAAGACTTCTGATGTTAGTAAGCAATTCGAAAAGACAAATTTACAAGAGTTTTCGCAAACTATCAAAAACACAGCTAAGACATCAACCATACCCAAAAATGCATTTGAATCTACGAAAATAAATGAGTTTCCTTTGACAAATGCATCATCAAGTTCTGATTCGGAATCGGAAAGTGAAAAAGTAAGGCAACGAATTAGACAGAAACAGTCAAAACTTTCAGCCAAAACAAAGGGCTTATTGGATGAAGGCAAAATTATATTTAACAACCCAAAGCCATATACACCTATAAAACCAAAAGAATTAGATGAATTACAGGCATCATTGCCTCCCTGGTTTGCAAAAGTTAAAAGAGATACGTTGAGGGATATGATAAATTTTTTGAAGAAAATGCGAGCAAAACAACAGGCATTGAGAGAAAACAAAGCCTATGTGTTTTTGGAAAGAGTGTCTGGGTTTTTGAGCAAAGAACCTTATGAATTATTTGACAATCAATTAATCAAACCTGCTTTGGGTAGTAGTGCAGAAGCTACATTGGCAGCTTTGGAGAAGCTTGAGAAATCAAGTGTACTAACGCCTGTTCAAAGTCCTGAAGGAGAACCCGATATTTTTATAGCTCCATTCACTCCATTGACTAGCAAGCCGAATGCTTCTAAGATACCAGTATCGCCTGATGTTCGTGAAAAGCTATCAGATTTGGTCAAGGATGGAGTAATTAGCATTCCAGACAAAGAAGAATTGCAACAAATGTCATACAATGAAATACTTCTGCTTTGGAAATCATGGCTATCTGAACTGATAGACTCACAGAACAATAATGAAAATTTTAATACGAATGTGGTCAATGCTATAGCAAACGTAAATAACGAATTGATCAAATTAGCAAATGACCCTAACAGAGGAGAAAAGATGTTTGATTTATTGTCAGTCATTAGTAAAACAGAAGATGAAGAATACGAAGCAACAGAACAATCGTTTATGGAAGAAGAAACGCCTCAAATGATTACTGAAGGACATATCAAATCAGGAGCCCCTCCTCAAAGAGTTGTATTAGTAAATTCTCCTACAAGCGAAGAAATCCTTTTGAACAATCTGGCAGAAAAAGATTTGCTGTTGTCTTATATGGAAGAGTACTATAATAAAAAGGTGGCGGCTGAGCAGGCAGAATATTTAATGCTGAATGATATGAACGTAATCAATATATCAAGTACATTAGTGTCAGCAACAGAACGGGCATTAACATATGTTACAACCAACTTTGAAGCATTGGTAGATACTGTACTCGAGCATTATTTTGTTGATCCAAAGGTGCTTACCCAGATGGCTTTGCTTACATCCACTTTTATCAAAAGAGCCATCAATGAAACTACTACAAAAGAAATTAAAGTGATAAATACACGAAACAATGATGCCACAAGACGTGATTGCGAAACCTTTTTTAGTTCGTGCAAGTTTGATGGATACAAAGTCTTTTTTGTATTTCCTCGTTCTTCCAATCAATATTATAGCGACGATCCTTATGCAAATCGGCCAACATTGTACCCACGATCAAGTAGAACCAGTTATTTAAATAGTGGGTTCTTACTGCCTCCTGTAATTGAATATCGTTAAAAAAATCCTATTGTAAAATTGAACCAAAAATATGACAATTTAGTGCAAGAATAAACTATGCTTAAACCATATTTTGACAATAATATAGTTCACTAGAAAAAATTTAATTCCGCTACTTTTTACGTTAGTGTGAAATATATCGAAACCGAGTACATTTTACACTTTTTGCAACCAACACAACAAACAAAAAAAATGTCTGGAGTACCTTCTTACAAATACCCTATTCGAGTTATGAAGCAGAGTGATGCCACTCCCGCTGCAAAAACTTTGGCTGAAGCAAAGACTAGTCAATCCACTCCTGGAGGAGCCCCCGTTTCAAAAACGATTGTGAAAACCAATTTTTCTCAACCTGATGCCAAGACCTCAAATGTGCAAAAGACCGTGCAAGGAAACAATGACTCTGTGAGCCAGGCTCAGATGCATGCAAATTCCGTGAAAGACAATGACAATACCATTCCTTTGAGATTTGACAATGGTATTTTTGCTATTGATAGCAACAGCACTATTGCCATTCCATTCCACAAGACCGTCACTGTGAAAGGAGATGCAAGTGGTGCGCAAGGATTCACTTTGATGACTGGAGATGAAGTGAGAAAGCTGTATGAAGTTGGTATTCAAAGAGCAAACCAGCTTTTGTATGCTGATGCATATGGAGGATTGAACCCAGCCTATTTCAAGAATGGCAATGGCAATTTGAGACTGTATCCTACTGGATTCGCCGATTTGGAGCTCTCTGCTGGATATTATCCCAATCCAGTTGGAATCAGATTCGAAAGCTCTGCCCATCCCGAAGCCAAGATTGATGGAAAGATCCCATACATCAATCCTATCTACAGTTCTGACAGCAAAGGAAACTATGTTGTGATTTCCAATCCCCATAACAGATCACAAGGAGGAAAAATGAGCCATGACTTTGCCCCAGCATACAAAAACAATGTGCTTGCTCATATGCTCGCTGGAGATGATTTCCATGAATTGAAAGCAAAGGAAGTTATGGAGAAAGGACAATTCCAGCCCCTTTACATTGGAAACTCCATTCCTGCTGCAAGAATTAGCAAAGAAGGAAAGTTCATGTCCATTGCTGGCCATCATGCCATTCCCCCTCATGAGTATGACACTTACATGTCTACCGATGCTGCCCATGAAGACAACAAGATCATGATTTCCAAGACCCATTCTGACAAGATTTGTTCGACTATGTCCAGTTTTGTTGCCACCATTCCAGATGTTGGCCTTGAGAAGCACGGAGCCGCCTTTTCTGCAGAACCATTGAATGAAAGCAAGATGTGGAACGACTTTGGAACTAAAGGATCTGATTTGTTCCAGAAAGGAAGCGATATTGACTTGATTTTCTCAGGAAATTTGATTGTGAGTCTTGGAAAGAAGACTGGTGAAGCCCAGGAAATCCGCATTGCACGAGGAAACGGCACTGCTGCTTAAAAAATATTGGAATTCACTTTTTATTTGCTTAAAAGCACTTAGTTTTTGCAGTTTTTGTACACATACAATTGTATAAAAATTGTAAAATAAAAATCATTTTATTATAAGAATTCAATAGAATAACATTCAAAAAAGGGTAAAGAAGAGATTTTTTTTATACTTTGTCAAGAGGATGCGTTTTCAATAATGTTTCAATAGAAGCTCCACTGTCTCCTGTTTCTGCTGGTAAAGGCTTTCCCAGCAAAATTGATTTGAGTGCTTTTGAGTTCACACATAAATAATGAGAGTTGTCAGGATTGTGCGTTATGATTGTGCCAATCTTGGGAGCAAATGCAGATTTTCCTTGGGAGGCGTCTAATGTCTTCTCGTGCAATACAGACAAAATTTTGTTTGTAATATTTGTGTTTGTAATAGGAATCTGGATGTGAGCGTCCCCTCTATTGATCATGGCATGGAGCTGTTCTTCACTAGCAAATTCTTTGTTATCAGTATGATCATAAATGGCAAGCGGGGAAAGCTTTTTGCACACAATGCCCGATTGCTTGAGCATTTCAATTCTCGTCTTGTAATCGTTCGCATATTTGTCCACAGTGTTTGATTTTGGGTAAATAAAGTTTTTGGTACTATAGTTCTTCTGCACGATTTCTCCTCTTGAAACCACTCTTGTTTTTACAAATTTCTGTTCTTTGTCATTCAAAAAGAAAGCATCAATTCCCATAGAATCTGATTTGTCCAAAGCACCAGAGGGGAAGAAAGGATAGGTATTGTCCTTCCATCCATTTGGAATCTTATTTTTGTCAGATAAAGTATGATACCATAAATATCCTTTGTTGGGAGCTTTTGAAAAAAGCACACCTCCTTGACTTGAGCTTGGACATAGCACTCCTGCAAACACTCCATAGAATGAATCATTGATTCCCATGGAATGCTTTGTTTCCTGGTCTTCAAATAATTGAATGGAATTCCTTGACATGTTCACAGTGGCTGCAGGCAAAACCAAATCCTTTCCGTGGAATTTTTTGGTGACTGTTGTTTTGTCAGCCAAATAATCACTAAAAAGACTGGCTGCAAGAAGTCTTGCTACTTCAGAATGGGCTTGAGTGTTTTTGTATTCCGGAGATTTGGCAAGTTCCGAAAAGGTATCATATTTCTTTGCTTTTCCTTGTTGATTTGCAATAGCATTAAACACTTTTGCATCATATAACGATGCTCCCTCTACGGCAATATAATAATCCGTTTGTTTGGAATCGTCTGTTCTTGGTTTTTGCACCAACGAAAACCTAAAGTTTCCAGACAAAGTAGCCAATTTCGATAGTTCGTTCTTGTCAAACTTTTGTGAAGATGATTTTGACAAAATAGACTGTTGTTCTTCATGGTATTTTTTGATGTCTTGTTGATCAAGAGGACTAATATCATGGAATTTGTATCTATCAGTTCCGTTTCCCTTCACAACATCTCCAACAAACTTTTTGTATCCACTAATGTCTTTGATTCCTCCAGTGAATTTTGTAGGGTCTAGTTTGACCAAGGTAACACCATCTCCCATGGATTTTATGCCGTTTACTGGAAGACCTGGGTCTATGGAAGAATATATCGAAATAAAAGTAGCCATTCCTTTTACAGTATCTTTGTCATGAGTCAATGGTTCGACGGTGAAGTCTGGCATAAGAAAGATCTTTTCCACAGTAGACGAGCCTGCCTCTCCATACAATCTGGCCGTCTCTTTCAGGGTATGCTCATTGCGGTCAAACACCGCTTCATCGTGATGATATCCCAAAGTAAACTTTCGATCTATTTTTCCCATGACTTTTTGCTGTTCCTCGTAAAGTGCAGACTCATGAGCAGCCTTCATAGTGTCTGATAATTGACCGTTTGTTGGCATGTATACAATATCATCATACATTTTTAACTGGGTTATATCGTATTTTTCGCGTTTGTTACTAGTCGGGTTTAGATCGAGACAATTTTATATTTTTGTTCTGCTGCCTAGATTAGTATTATTATTATTGTTAATATACATTTTTTAACATGATATTTAAATTTATTTTTTTAGTTTTTTTAGTCTTTTTCGTACTTTTGTTACAGCCAGTCTGATTTTCACAATTTGACTTTTTTGACTTTTTTGACTTTGTCTTTTTTAAAAACAATAAAAAATATTTCCGACTATTTATACTTTTTATAACAAAATACAATGCGAAAAACGAAACTGCAGTCAAATTTATGCCATAATGTTTCCCATACCAAAAATGAACAATATCTCATCGATAACACTCAATGGAGCTACAAATGTGTTATTAAAAGACATAGTGATTGAATTGACAGTGGATGGAACGACCATGGCAGTGATCCCAGCAACATTTCATATGAACACAACTCTACCGCTTGGTGATAGTGGTAGAGTAATGTTTAAGATACTTGACAAGCAACAGTCATTTAAAAAATATGGATGGGATGGAAAAATTGAAAGTTTTATTGGAAAAATAAATCCACACCAAATAAATGTTAAAACATCGACGGAATCGAATGACAAAGGGGTTACGGAATTCCAAATATATGAAAATGATGATCCAGAAGAAGAAGGACAAACCTCCAGGCTTGATTGTTTGCCAATAGAGATGGATCCTCGTATGGAAATTAAAAAAGATGATGGTGGTTGGATAACTAAAAAATCCAAAGAAAAAGATGTTGTTGATTTGACTGAAAATGATCATGAAAACGATGAAGATTTACATATGTTTGACGAACTATTTGAAAAAAATTTTAAAGAAAATGACAACGTAAATGAAAGCTCTGAACCAGAAACCAGTTCTGTAGCTACAGAAAGTGAATCAAATGATCATGACACAGATGATATTATTGATATTGATAGTGGAGATGACGATTATATGCCTAGTCCCAAACAAGAAACGAAACGAGAAAGAGAGGATGAAATCATACAGACACCCAAGAAAGAAAATGCTAAGAAAAAACGAAGATTGAGTGCAGAAAGATTTGAATTAACGATGGAACCTGTATCCAAGGAGTATTGTTTTAATACATCGTTCCTGACAGATAGTGCAATAGTACCATTGAATAAAAATTCTGGTCGATCAGAAACGGCAAACAACGGGATGTTTGGTGATTGGGAAGTTGCCGGATTGAAAAAAGCAAATGACCAGGGATTCAATGCCCAAATATGGCAAGTTGAGAGTCTTGAATTAGCATTGTATAGTTATACGGGCGAAAATGTGACATTTGGTTCATACGGAGGGAATATTTGGATGAGCATGGGTCTTGGGAAAACATGGCCTACCTTGACTGCAGCCATTATTATGGCCAGATTGCCTCTTCCAGGCAAAGCAATTCCAGCAACGATTGATGAAAGAACTAGATTGCATTCATACACATCGTCTATGATAAAGGACGAGGACCAAAGGCGGTTATTCAATATGAATATGTTTGTGTCTAGTATGACAAGATTTCTCCCACTGCATGAATTTACCGGGATAGAGAATCGCGGTCACGCTTTGATTGTAATACCAAAAAGCATTATAGACTCATGGACAGGAGACATACTCAAGTTTTTTGACTTGGGCAAAATCCCATACATTGATTTAATACACAATATAGATTTATACAGAACAGGGACTCTTTTGAAAGATCGTTTGCCAACAGTATTATTTGTTATCATAGGAGAGTCTATGTTAAGTACAATCAAGAAAAATATTCAAAAGCATAGCAAATATAGATATACTGAGGAAATATTAAATGATGATAAAAAGAACAAGGTTCGCAAGCTTCCTCCTTTCAAGAGCAGAAAGGGGAAATTGTATAATGAAGGCTTGAATGTAATATTTTCTACTGCATGGAACATGTTGGTGTTTGATGAAGCCCATATTAGACGAAATAGTATGAGTGCAAAGTTTAAAGCGTCAATGGATCTTATGGCACACCAAAGAATATGTTTAACAGGAACCCCATTACATAACAAATTGACTGATATTCAGTCATTATTTATGATGACCGGAATGTCTCATTGCGCAATAGACGATAAAAGAGAATATGGATATATTGTAGATGTGTATAGAGAAAGGGAAAAGAAAAAGGCAACTGTGAAAATGATAGAAGACCTTGGAAACCAATTCGAGTCCAGAATAACTGCCATATGTTCTGGGCAACGTGCAATTAAAAAGGAACAATTGGTTGCTCATATAAAAGATATGGTGCGTATCAAGTCTATCAATGATTACAATCCTTTCAAATCGTTGAACAATTTATATATTGTCAATCTGCAAACGGCTTTGAATGAAAAAGTGATTCCATTACTGGATAGCAATACAAAATTTTCGAAATTTGAGTACGATTTATCGGATTATATTTTTGATTTGTATAAAGAATACAAGAATGGAAGATTTGGCAAGAATGGAGAGGATATGTTAACAATTAAATATCCCTTGATTCACGGAAAGGCTGAAGCATATAGTGGTAGAACCGATAGTGCAAATCGTGCAGATCACATTGCAATTTTCAAAAAGAAAGCGAATAGACCAGAATGGTTGGACAATATTGTGAAATTGGGGGTTATGAAAGAAACATCGGAACAGCAAAATGAAATAAATAAATTGAGGAATTCAATTAGTATGTATAAAGAAATGATAAATGGCGGTCTGCTACCGCCAAACTGCGTTCCAATTCATGAAGAACATATCAAGACAATGGAGAAAGAAATAGAACAAATTTCAAAATCACTAGGAATTTGTAATGATGTGAAAGAGTTTGAAAAACTATGGAAAATAGAAAATATGTTGCTTTATTCAATGTTTGTTAGTTATGATTCGGTTGCAACCATTTACAAGCCGGAAGAACAAGAGAAATTTGATTGGAATGCTGCATGCACTTTGCCTATAATGGACAATGTCACACTTGGCATTAATATTTTCCATCGGTTTACTGCAAACGAAACTTTTAGAAAAATATGGAAGAATGCAGAAATGGATACCACTTGGTATACAGATGCCTTTTCGAACTCTGCATTTACTTCGTACAAAAAAGATAGTGCTGAAGAAATTATGCGTGCTATTCAGGCAGATCAGTTTGGGTTTATTTTGAATCGATGTGTAAAGAGATACGGAAAGGATACTTATTACAAAAGTGAATTGAAGAAAGCAATTGAACAGGCAAAAATAACAAAAGGAGGAATGGATTTAGATGCAAAAGAATTGAAAGAAATCGATTCTCAGATGTTTAATAAGTATGGGGTACAGGAGCTTGTGATAAAATCAGAATTTTTGTATGACTATGAAAAGAAGATATATAGTAGCATTCAACGCAACAGTATCAAAGAAGTCAAAGATATGTTGGACAATGAAGACAGTGCAAAACTTGCGTATATGTCTATATTAAAATTGATTATGGCAATGCGACAAGCGGCGGTAGATTGTAGACTATTAGGATTTTCTGTAAACTATAAAAATATGCTTGAGGCTGATAAAGAAGCTGGAGTTATAGATTTGGATGTAACTGACTTTGGGGATGAAAATGATGATAGCAATGTATCGAATTCTGCATATGGCAAAGAAATTTTGGAACAAATCTCTATGATAACAAATACAACAAAGTTGAAACTTCTTCGTGATACATTGACGAATCCGAATGTAGTGAATCCCAATGATAAAATAATCATATTTACGTATTTTGTACAAAATGTCAAATACATTGGAAAGTTATTGGATGAAATTTATGGAGAAGGGTCTTGGGTGTATATCGATGGCTCTCTCAATCAAGAAGACCGAACAATTGCTATCAACAAGTATTCAACCGAACCCAATGTAAAGGCATTTATATCGACTTTTGGCTCTGGCAGTCTCGGACTCAATTTACAAATGGGATGTTTTGTATTTTTAATGGATCCATGGTGGAATCCTTGTACAGAAGAACAGGCTATAGATCGTGCAAATAGAATTGGAAAGACAAAAATGACTACTGTAGTGAGATTTATTATCAAGAACACGATTGAAGAAAAAGTACAATTAATACAACAAGCCAAGCAGGATTTGTTTGATGTGATATTGGGTAGCATTGATAAACCTTGCATTTTGCCTACCAACAACGATTTGAATCAAATCGGCAAAATAAATGTAAAGACTATGATAGAACTGATTGACTCTGAAGGAAAATCTGGAATCAGTCAAACGTTTGAAGACGTTGTCAAGAAACGAAACGCCAACAAAGCCAATTTGAAAAACAAACCGAAAAAACTTACACTGAAAAAGAGAAAAACAACAAACGAAAAGCAAGATGTATCTAAAATAAACAAAATCAACGAGCCACACAATTGGATTGTGAGAAACAATTCGGGGACATTGCCTAAGCTTACAAAAGAAAATTTTGATAATGTTGTAAACCAATTGGCATCTAGTAGTGACAATGCGTTCAATATTTGAAAGTAAATTATTTTGTATAAATAAATTTGAAACTGAATAAAAAAGAATAGACTTGTATTTGTGTTTGAAATCGTATTCAATATCAAACTGAAAAATGGCAAAGCGCAGAGGAGCATATAAAAATAACTACGACGAATTTGGATATGTGTTTGAAGAAAAAAACGAAGATAATGATATTGAAAACGAAGGGGAAGAATTGGAGGCTTCTGATACTGAAGCCATGGATTATGACAATTCAAACAGTTCAGGGGTTTTTGAAAATATCAATGAGGAGTTATCGAATGATGAGGAATTGATAGAAGGATTCAAAAACATCAAAAAAAACCTGGAAGAAAACCATTTCGAAGACAAAGAATTGAAGGATTTATTGAGATGCAGTTCCGGCAAAAAATACAATAGTAAAAAAATTAAAAAAAACGAACCCGTACTGGAAAGTGTATATTATACACCAATTACAACTACAGAAGATGTTGATAATGAATTGCGTTCAAAAATAGCATCCATATTAGAAAAAAACAAACCAGCTAGTAAGGCTATTCCTAATGATAGTAACAAACAAAACAAAAACAACAAAGCCATAGTACGCCCTTGTTTGGCGGAAAGTAAACCTTTTCTCAAAGATGAATATTTAATCAAAAATCCAGCAATGACAGGATATTTTTCCTGTATGCCAACTGCAGTTGCACAATGTATATTTCCATACCACATGGCATTGAGAAATACATCTGTTGAAACAAATCAGGCGAAGATGCTGCTTACAATAGTAAATCCATTGTCATCATATATTATCAACAAAATCAATTACTCTGTCCCTGTATTAATTAATGCAAGTATAAACAGAACAAAAATTACAAACGAACAAAACTTATACCATATCAAAAACATGTATCAAGCAGCAATTATTGCATTCATTCTTGAAAAACAAAACTTAGTCAAAGCCAAAACGTTTGTGGCAATTGAAAACGACATTGTGGCAAAGCAAGGATTAAAAAACCACGAATTTCTCATTATAAAAAGACTGCAATTTTTATTGATTGACATATTATCCAAAAAATAATACACTTGGTATTTTTTCAGTTTCTGTTTTGTAATGTAATTTTTTGTACTTCAATTGATAAATCCTCAATGAGATTTGTTTCATTAATGCCAGTAATGACATTTCCATGTGACACTATTTTCACTGGAGTATTGTCTTCATTGCCATGTATGTCTATTCCTGCAATAAGATTAACAATGGATATATCAGGATCCACTGATTTGGGTTCTTCCATTTTGTTCTCGATTTCTTCTTTGCTTGAAAAAATGTTTTCTCCGGCTGCCAATTTTTTCTCCAAATCCTCGTTTTTGAATGCATTCATATGCTTTTGTTTGCATAAAGAATTGCAACAGGATACAACCTCCTCAATAGACAAATCTTTTTTGTTTTTGCCTGTTGCCTTCTCATATTCTTGTTCCACTAGTTTATACGCTGCATTGATTTTATCAGCAAATCCTTTTACTTGGAGTGGTACCGACATTGCGTTTTCAATGTCTTTCATATTGGTGAAAGTAAGAAATGACATAACGTAGCCATTATCATTGATAACAAAAAAGATATCTGTAAGAGATTTGTTCAATTTGAAAAACGCTCTTAACGTACACAAATCAACCAAAATCGGTTTGGTTTTTGGAAACTTTTTTGCATCTTCTTTTTCAATATGCGAAAATTCTATGTAATCAATACATTCAAATGTTTGTGCTATAATGGATTGTTTGATATCCATAGTTGCTGAGAATATTTGGAATTCCAACCCGCTAATTGTTGGACACAACCCCATGCATTTGTTTTCGATAATAACCCATCGCTTATCCTTTGAGTCGATTTTATCTGATGTTATGATTCGATGAGAAACAATTGAAGCATACGCCTGTATATTAGGTGCATCTTTTGGCAAATTTAATTCGTTAAATTCTTCGGGAGTCATAATCCTAACGCGTCTTGCCGTAACATTATCTTCTTCCATAACATCTTCGATTTCTACAATCTTGACCATTTTTTCAAAAAAGAATACTTTGAATGTGTGGGTTTTGTCAAAGTCAAAAAATTATCATATTTTATAACAATAAATAATTATTTTTAAAAATTATACATTTTGCGAATTGTTGTCCAAATGACGTCTAAACACAAAAGAGTTGTTTGTGAAAGCCATTTGAAAGTATTTAGCAGAGAAATATGAGATTGAATTGAGTTGGCCATGCCATCTTTAAATCCGTGATGCATTATATTGCAAAAATTTGCAGCTACCCATAGGATAATACAGCAGCCAATGCTGACGATACATAGTTTTTGGATTATCCAATAAAATCTGTCAATGTAAAACTTGATGAAAAATAGACTGATAAACGTAGCAGTCAAAACGGTAAAACTGAATGCAATAAGAAAATAAACGTCCATAGATGTAATTGTTACAAAAAAGTAGTTTTACTTTGAAGGATAAAATATTGTTTGCATTTAACAAGTACAAATAAAATAAATAGCTGAAATTATAAAATTATACTTCAGTTGCATCCGTAGCCTTATCTTTGCCAATATTTATGCCTTTTTTGCTACTGTGCTTCTTACGGCCACTCATAGTTTCATTACTTCCCAGTCCATCAGATTTATTGGCTTTCTTTTCTTTCACATCTTTGTCGTCTTGTTTGTTTTCAGAGTTTTTGCTTTTCTTTTCCTTTGTATTTTCTTTTTTTGATGTATTCGAATCATTTGTAGATTTCATAGTGTTTTTCAACAGCATCATTTTGCGTTCCCATTCGGCAACGACTTTGTCCACTGCTTTATCTACAGCCTCTTTTTCGTTCTTCACTATTCTTTGTTTCTGCAAAGTCAATAATGGCGCCAATGCAGTGTCTTGTAATATTTTTTCTGTCTGAATAGCCCCTAGTATTTCTTGACAATCATTCAATACTCCATCATAATCGCACATATCAGGATGCACTCCCAAGTTAGACTGTGCCCTTACTGCAGTAATAAATTCATGTCTGGTAATAATTTTGTACAAATAAGCTGTGACCAATTGTGCCATGGTCAAAGGAGTGGCTTGTGCATAGGTTACTGTAACATGGGATTCTTTTTGCACAAGGGTTTTTAGCTGATCTATGTTCTCTATCAAAATCGTGCTCAAACCATCTTCGCTTTCTATTTTGTCAAATACATCTTCGCCTCCGTCTTCTGTAGCCAATTCCAGTGCATTCACAATATCAATAGCTTTCTTGAGTGACTCTGTCTCCATTTGTTTGTCATAAAAGTTTTTGGATCGTCTAATTTTTTTAGATTTCCTTTCAGTTTCGTCTTCACTAGTATCGTCCTCATCTGTACTACTATCCATATTGTTATGTGGTATTTCATGAACAGTCGCAATTTCTGATATCGTGTGATTGTTTTGGTTTTTAGTTAAATTTTTTCTTTTTCTTTTTCCATTGATATCAGGCGTTTCAATAACCGTATGGTCACTCTCAAATTTCATTGTGGCACTACTAAGCAAAGTCTTTTGGTCTACATAAGTACCTAATATTTTTTGTTTTGTTACTTCGAGTATTTTGGACGACAGCCATTTGGTAATAATTTCTTTCTTGAACCAATCAGAATCTCCTTGTGAATATATTATGTTATATATTTCAGTAAACGGAGTAGATAATTGTCTTGTCCAAAACATAATTATGTTATCTATTTCTTGTCGCTGGAATTCAGTAGCAGATTGTACTTTCCCGGTCATATCTAACAGTCCAACAGGTAATTGGAACACATTGCAACATGTCTTTCTAAAATTGTCCATGATATAGTTATAGTGTTTAGAATCTGCACTTGGTTTGTAAGGTGAAACTTTGCTTCCATAAGGAGCAGGCCAAAAATTGCCTTGCTGATTTGTCCCATCTGAAAGTTGTTTTTTGAATTGGTCTGCTTTTGCAATTATTCCTTTTATCATTTCATCTGTCTGATTCAATACGGCATCAAGTCCTCTTTGATCTGCATATTGAATGTATCTTGCTCTCAGTGTTAAAAATGCATTAATATTTGCATTGCTCATTCCTTTGAATGTATCATTGATGGCCTTGTCCTGAGTTGCAGGCGCTACGTTTGACTCAAACAAATTTTTCACAAAACTGTCATTTAATTCCGGCATTTCGACAAACGGCACTGCATGAGCAATATTGGTTTGCTGTTTGCTATAGTTTAGCTTTTCTGTATCAGTTAGAGTTATTTCTTCAAATAGCGTTGCCAAAAGACTAGTCAAGTTGCCAGTTTTTGTAGGCAAGAATTCGACAAAATCGACCACTGTTGCAAGCTTGTCTTCTCCAGTGATTTTATCAATGCCCAATCCACAATCAATTCTGATATATTCTCTGGTTTCATCTTCTTCTATTTCTTCTGATGGATTTAGTATTTTTTCCAATCCTGTCCTAAACACACGATACTTGTATGCTTCAGACAATTCCGAATATCTCATTTTGATATTGTAGCTCATTGGATTCAGAATTTTTGGAAAGACATTTCCATCTTTTAACACCATTGGAACCCATACAAAAAATCCCTGAACCATGATATGATGCAATGCTTGTTTGGATGCAGGGATCCAATACTTGTCCACCACATTTTTAAAGTTTGGTGTTGTCCCTACAAACTTGCATCCAAAATAAAAGTGCATTCCATTGGCATGAATTTTGGACGAGATATAATGAATACATGCTGCAATAATAGGGTTTTTGGATAATGCCCACAAACAAGACCGTTCCAGTTCGTTTATGGAAACTTCATTGGGAAACAAAGTGTTTGGCGGCATCATAAAATATATCGTATCTTTTTATGCACTGGTTTATTGATTTATACAATAAATATAACAAACTTGTCAATTATATTCTTACAAAAAAAGAGTGTATATAATATCAAGAAAAATTGGTTTTATTTTTGACGCAAAATAAAAAATACAATGAACACAAAATGAACACATTATTTTGGTGTAGTAGTAGGCTGTGCAACTGGTACACTAGGAATCGTTGCTTTTTTGCCTCCCATTTGAGTGGTTCCTGCAGCAATTGATTTTCTGGGGACTGTAACTCGCTTTTGTGGAGTTTGCATTGGATTGTATCTGTTTCGTGTTCCAACTCTACGAGCAAGAGACATATCTTTTGGCATAATAGTGACTCTTCTGGCATGAATGGCAGCCAAATTTGTATCTTCAAACAATTCAACAAGATAGTCTTCGGATGCTTCTTGCATAGCCATTATGGCAGCCGATTGGAATCGGAGATCCTCCTTGAAATCCTGTGCAACTTCTCTGACTAATCTTTGGAAAGGCAACTTTCTAATCAAAAGTTCTGTCGTTTTTTGATATCTTCTGATTTCTCGCAATGCAACAGTGCCTGGTCTGAATCTATGAGGTTTCTTTACGCCTCCTCCAGCCGATGCCGCCTTATTGTGCAAATCTCGTTGCCTGACTTTTTTTTTGGCAACAATTTGAGTGCCTGCATCACGTTTGTTTTTTGCAGCTTCCTTTGCTTCCTTCACTTTAGATTTTGCAGTTGCATTTTTTGTGTTTGACTTTGTTCTGGTTTTTGATCCTTCCTTTGATACTGTAGTATTATCATCATAAAAGTCTGTTCCATTGGCATCCCCGTTTGTTTGATTGTCTTCTGCCATATTTTTTTTTTGTTTTTTTTTAAGTTAGGTTGCCTTTATGAAGACTTGTATTTGTTTTAGAACTGAACTGATTCTAAATTGCTTAAAAATAGGACTTTAAGTTCTTTTATCTGATTCCGTATAATTTAAATTTAGAATCAATTTTTTATTTTTTCAATTCAATCCAAAAAAATTTAAACACAATAAAAACTAATTATAATAAAAATGGTTTTTTCGAAATGCATTAATCATTTCCAATAATGGCTTGCATTGCTTGTATATTTTATAGTGCCAGTTTTTTGGTAGATCATAGGACTCGATACACTCTTTTTTTTAGGTATGTTCATGTTTGTAATATTTGCAAGCAGTACATTGTTTGCTTGTTCGATTGAGTTTACAATATCCTGGGTGATTACCAACGAATTGGCAAATACTTGTACTATGTATAATTTCTTTGCAACTGCAATAAACGGCTCAAAATAGTTGTTGTCTAAGGACTCACTCAAAATCCTTAGTATCATTTTAGGATTTGGTTTTACAGTTGACGATTGTAATAACGGATTTGGATTGGGATTAAATATGGTCAGTGTTGATTTTTGAATGTAGTCAATAAAACTTTCTTCAACATCCAAAATGATCGTTTTGTTTGCAGAAAGCCAAGTGCTATTTGTTGTTTTCTTTTCTGCATTTAAAACAAGCTGAGCAACATCCGAATCTGGCAATGTTGTTTCAGTTATGGCCAGTATTGATTTAATATATGCACTTATGTCCAAAATCAGAGCGTTTTTAAAGTCTAGTAATTTGTCGCCATTACTAAAGTCAAACTTGGGATTGTATTTTTCGTATGATTTGAGATAAAAGTTTTCTGCTTCTTTCATATAGGTCTTTGAAGCCGTCACAGTAGCATACATTTTAACAAAAACATCGGCTACTTTGTACACATTATCTTTTGTAATATTGAATGGTTTATTGGTATCTGGGTCCATTCCTCCAATGGCAGAAATAATCAAAATTTGTCTCATTGCCTTCACCAACAAATAGCTAAACTTGATATATTGAAAGCCTCTTTCTATCAAACAACTATACTTGTCAAACATATTAACCGAATTTGGAAAATTGTCATCAGGAGACAATAAGCCACATGCATCTCGTAATTTTTGTTTAAAATGTGCCGTACTGTCTTCAAATACCGAGACAGTCTTGTTTGGTTTGATAGTAAAAGGACTTGGGTCTATTTCGTACAGCTTATTTATAAGAGTCTCAAAATCGTTGCAATTGACGTTTCTCATAAATGATAGTAGTTCACGATCAGAGACTCCTATAAAATTGTTGCCAACTATATTCCACACAAATTCGCAAACAGCATAAAAATCCCGTCGCTCAATGTTAATAATCGTATCATATGCATATCTAATCACTCGATGATAGAACAAAATCAAAGCAGCAGAATTCATTTTAATAGTAACATTTGAGCCAGAAACAATATTTAGCCATTGTGGATTTTGAACTTCCAATGTAGGAGTCAGATTTAACTTGTACCCAGAATCAATAGCATCAAGCAACCGGGCAAACATGTTTGCAGCATTGTAAACATTTTTGTACAAAACACTCTTTTCTGGAGATTTCTTAGAATAGTAAAGTACCAGCAAAAAGATATCTCCTCCATACTGACCCAGTTTGACTATCTTGCCCAAAGTCATATTCATTGCTTCCGAAAAGTTTATCACCTCTTGATTAATGTTGGCTATTTTGGAATATGCAATATTAAATTCCCATACGGTCTGTCGATTCATAGGCAAATTGAATCTATCTTCGATAATATCTGCTGAGGTAATGCCCTCTGGCAAAATAACATATTTTTCCAGCATTTGTTTGTACCATGCAATCAAAGGAGCGTATTTGTTTGGCATATATCTTCTTATTTGATCCATAGAGGTTATGTTCGCTTTGCGCTTCAACGCTTTTATGTCCAAAGTAAGAAGCATCGAAACGTCAAAGGATTGGCGAACATCACGAATTCTTTTAAGAATTTCTACTAAATCATAGGTCAATCCCAAATCCGTCCATAATTTAAAATTGTCCATGGTCAAAGGCTTCCTTATCAAATCATAGCCTTGTAAAATATCGTTCTTTTCTGGCAAATCTGCTGGTGTATTAGAAATATAAGGTACAATCGGAGTTGCAGCCCCAGAATCACTGGTAAGCATAGTTTTGGCCGTCTCCATCTTCTGCTCTTTTCTTGTTTGCATGATAATTTGAATGTACTGTTCAATCGGGGTTGCATCAGGATCAAAAATGATATTGCTCGTTGTGTTCGTCTTTTTTTTCTTTGGAGGCTCTTCCTGCACAGGTTCGTCGCTTTCAATCGTATAAAATGCATTGCTACATAGTTTGGGTTTTGTAGGATGGAATATCGCAGCATTCATATTAAACAATAGAATTTCATTCTCCAACGCATTCTTTAGAATCTGTGTCATACTCTGGTTCACAGCATCAAAAATAAAAGGAGTATTTTCTGCCGTGTCTTGATAAGTGCCAAAAAAGCTAAAGAAAGGGAAATATTGTTTGTTCATCTCTTCTTTTCTATGAGCATAAATATTTGCTATATGAACCTCCAAGCTGGAACCGTAATCGTTATACTTTTTCAGCATATCTTCCAAAACATCTTGACTTTCTTTTTTAGTAACAGCATTAATTCTAAACGTAGGCACGTTTTCTTGATACTCTTGCATAAACAATCCGTTTAGATCTTTGTGATTCAAAATAGTATCATGTGATTCTGCGGCTTGTAACGCCATACGACGGGTTTCCAGTTCTTCAAGCATTTCTTTGACACGAACCGCTTCAGGGTGATTATTGAGTTTTTCAACAAAAATAGTCAATATCGTCTTTGTCAAGGTGGAAATAAGTTCTGATTCTTCATCAGTCACATATTCATGCTCATCCAAAAATTCCAAATCTTCATTGGTAAGTTCTTCTGATTCTTCTTCTTGTTGTGATCCTTCTTCTCCTTCTTCTCCTTCTAGGTCAATGTCCTCTTCTAAAGTTGCTTCCAACTGCAAAGCCAGATTTTGCATCATTTCATCTTTGTCAATTTCCTCTCTCAGTTTCTTTTCTTCCTCGGCATCAATTTCTCCAGTAAACTCGTCAATATCTCCTTCATTTGGATAAGGCGCAAATGCTTCTTTGATATGTCTAGAATATAATACACGGCCACCAGCTTCTTGGCGTATTTCATAAGTAACCAATGTATTAAAATAACTATCAATTACGCCATATCTGGCCTTTAAATATGTTTCTTTCCACTCATCACTAAATATTATAGAAGATAATTGTGATGACGGACCAGTTCTATTATTGTCAACAGAATCTACATAATTTTTCAAAGCATTACAAAGCAAAACCGAAGGGACATATTTGATATTCAAATCTACTGGATATGCTTCTGGTTTTGCATTTGCAATAAAAGATAGCATTCGTGCTCGTTGCAATTTGTCTTCCAGTAAGGCCTGCTCGGCAATTGCTTGTTTTTTCAATGCTTCTTTTTCAAGAGCCTTTTGTTGTATTTCGATTGTTTCTTTCCTTGCTTTGGTAAACGCAGCATCAATTACTGCAGATAAATCCACTCCGGTTGAGACTACTATTTCTTCTTTAGAAGAAGAAGATGGTTCTATGTTTATAGTTTCACTTGAAGTCTCTTTTCCACTAGAAATATCACTATTGAGTAATGTAATAGATTTTTGAACATTGTCAAGCTCACTGCTTGTGTTACTCAATTGCTGTACAACATCATTGGACGATATCCTTGAAATATCATCACATGCATTCAGTACAGACTCCAAAGAGCTATTGGTGTTTGCAATAAATGTTGTTTTCAAAATATCCTTTTTGGCTCGTTTCACGGGGTTGATTCTGGGAATATCTTTTTCATATGATTTCAAAACCTTCTTTTCTTTTTGTTGTTTCTTGTACCAGTCATATACTTGCACAAGGCCTTGTGCTCTAGTTGATTCGGCGTCATTCACTTTGTTTCTGTCAAGTATAGGGAATGAGGCAAGAATAATACCACTCTTGACAAAATAATTGGCAAGTTCCAGCAAATTGTAATCTGCTTGTAATTTTTTGCCATTTATTTTAACCGCTCGTTTTTTGCCACTAAACCAAGACTTGACTTCTTGCTTAAAAGTGCTTTCTGTTTGGAATACAGTTGCATATCGAACCAGAAAATACTTCATAAACATAAAGTATTGGTATTCTCCAATACCACGTGCCTTTTTAAACATTTTGATATAACGAATATGACCGTTCTTTTCGTAAGTAGAATTGGGAGTAAAAACACGAGCAACATTTGGAGGGAAAAATTGTTCAATAAACTGGACAATATCTCTGGAAAAAGGAGGCAATGCCATTTCCGATAATTTTGTTTTTCCTTCTGTTCCCATCAACAATGTTTTGTTAATATATTTGTATCTCTTTTCGAATACAGATTTGTTTTGTTGCCAGTTCTTTTCCGATACAATGGGCTTGCCAGAACGATATATTCGGTAAAGAAGAGGCTCCCATTTTTCTGTATTAGAAAAAGTCTTGCTAATATCATTCACAAATTTGTTTGTTGCATTGTAGAAATCATTTTCTTTGGGACCAATGGCAATCTTGGGATGTTTCCAATTGTCTGGCAATACAGAAACCATCGTTTCAAATATAATTCGTGCAGTAATTTGCCACAAAGAAAACTTGGTCAATGATTCGTTTTGTATTTTCACAATGTCGAGCACTGTCTTTTTGGAAACATTGATCACTCCAACAACATGAGACACAAAATTATTAATCAACGTATTTGCCGTTTGAGTATCGTCACTAAATTTCATAATCGACATCACCAATCGCTTTTTGAATGCATCGACTGATACTTTGATGTTTGATTTTACAAACAAAGTATTAATCAGAGTGTCTTCTAAGATTTGAATGGAATTGATGTGATTGGGATTATTGCGGTCAAACACTCTTGAAACAATTTGTTTCAATAATTCATTGTCGGATTCAGTAAGTACATTCACAGAATTGTCATTCCCTGACCGTTTTTCGTATGTTTGCATTAAAATGTTTTTGACTACATCTGTTCTTGTAATAGAATTGTCACTTGAATCTGACAATACGGTATCTTCACTGCCAATAGAAGAAGAAGACAAATCAATGGCTTTTATATCATTGTCTTCTATTTCAATGGGATCTCCAACAACTTCCACCTCATCGTCTTTTTCTGCCATTTCCTCATCCATATTTTGCATATTGTCAAGTGCATCCATAGGAGACAAAGGCTCTTCAGGTAATATTTTTTGATTGCCTGTCAAATTAACATTTCGTTTTTCATTGATGCTTGGGTATACGACTCCGCTTTCTACTTCTTCCGTGATCATCCCAAAAGGGACTTCTTCTAGCTCTATGTTTTCTGACAAACGAATAATCATTTTCTGTATTTCGGTTTCTGGAGCACTTTTTTCGATAGATTGAACGATAGAATCTGACACTGGATCAGCTAACGAATACAACGACAATTGCGAACTGGCATCCAATATGGAATCTTGTGTGACCACAATCTCATCTTGTCTGCCTTCCATAAGGGATTTGTTTTGATACACAATGTACTTTGCAGATGATTCTTCTTTTTTGGTCTGATTGTAAACAAAATCGGTTATGGTGGTAATCTCCGTGTATACATCCTCGTTTATATCATAATATATATTTTCTGGAGCAGACAATAACGATGCATTGTGTGATACAGCCTCTCCTTCATGTGCTATTTCATAATAACGAGGATCATGTAAAATCACAATCTGGTCTACGGGACTATTCTCATTGAGTAATTGCTTAATGTACTCCATTTTGACCGTGTTTTTGTCAAACATGACTTTGCGAATTACAAATTCATGTCCTGCAGGAGTGGCATTGGCTACTTTTTTGGCAATTCTTGCCATCACATCTTTGAACACATGTCCCTTTGATGAATAAATGGGTTTCGGTTGCAAATGGAACAACATTCGCGGTGCCAAAATTGCATATATTCTAGTATCAACTCCTTGGAAAATATGTTCCAATATATGAATACGGGCTTTGACCAGCACATATGTAAAATAATTGGTACACAAAACAAAAACAGGCACATCGTATTGGCTTTTGGTCCTTGCCATATGAATTCCTGTTACGACATTGCCATAGCCAGAAGTCACTACAACCCATGCGTCCCTTGCTCGTTTGCCAATCATTTTTGCATTCACTATTTCAAACAAGTTTTTGTATGCCAAAGTCGGGTTCCAGTTCACATAATCATCAATTCGTTTTTCTATTTCTGTATCAGAACCAGTTCCGACCTGTTTCACAAATCCCCACAATAAAGAATAACTAGGTTGCAATGCTTTAAACACATTCGAAGTTTTGTTTGTTTGAGATTTTCTATAGTTTTCTATTTCTTTGACTTTGAATGCAAAATCTTCTTTCTTAATACGACTAAACATTGTGCATCGACGCGCATTTTGTCTTGCAGGGAATCCATGCGAAACAGCTTCCATTAATACAAGAACTTCTTTGGTATATGTTTTTTTTGCAATTTCATTTGGAGTAGCTTCCGGATTGACCAAATCAAAAAGCACTTTGGGTTTGTTTGTATTTTTGTCAATAAGTTGCCGTTCTGAAGAAAAAACAATGGTTCCAAATCCCCATTTATTTGTCTCATCTGCCGGAATAGTGTTATGCTGAGCAATAAACGATTGCAATCCTTGAATGTCAAATATCACCACGTTGATTTGAAACGGGAAATAAAATTTGTATTGAATAGTCAAAGTAGGAAGCTGATACCCAACAAAAATTTCTGTGAAATACTGGAGCCATGAAGAAGTAATAAGTTTGTCATTGTGAATCACTTCAATTTTAAATATGCCCAAACAAAAAGCAAATACCCAGCTCCACAGCCCTTTGGAAGTGTCTCCAAATGCATAATAAGTGTGATTTCGAACAGAATTTTGCATTCCCATCATAAACATTGCAGGCAAATGATCATAGGGTGAAATGATCGGAGTAGTGTCCGTTCCATTGCTTTCGAAGATGCGTCGCAGTTTGTCATCCGATTTGTATCTTTGGAAAAAAGCAAGCATGTTCTTGTGTACCAATGGAGGAAAATACAAAATATCCGTTGAATTTTCAGGAGTAACCGCCTCTCGAAACACTCTATTGTTGGTAGTGATCAAGTCTCCAAAGGCTATAGGCTCATCAATAAACTTTGTAGACGGCTCCTTGATATTCAACGCGATTTCCGCCTTTTTTGTCTCAATCACTTCTATTTCCTCACTGCTTTCTTCATCTGAAATAACAATGGCTTCAAATCGTCGTTTCATGACTTTGAGAAAAAAATTAGGTTCTATTAATTCACTCTTTGACAGAAACAAAAGAAAATCTTACAATGTTTATTTTTGTTTTTTAATGGGATATATTAATTTCATTGATAAAGCAAAAAATACAGTATACGAAAAAGAATATTTTAGCTATTGACATATTCATTAGTTGTCGGTGGCCTTCGAGTCAAATTGCTACTATATGAGTTATGTTGAGTCATATTTGCCATTTGTAATTTCCCTTGACTTTCACTAAGCTCATCATATTTAAACTCAGGTTCGACTGATGTATCATAATATCTAGCAGCTTGTTCTGTGGTAATGATATTGTCACCACTCAATGCTCCATTTGCTTTGGTTTTTTCAGGAATTATGTTTGCTGCATGTTCTTCATCAATCATATGATCGGGTTTTCCGGTACTGGGATTGAGATGTAATTGGTAAATAGATACTTCAGGATGCTTTCCAAAAAAGGACAATGCTCTGTAATATTTCTTTCCTTCGCTGTAAAACCATATCCCAATTGGCACGAAAATCAATTCTAGTAAAACGCAAAATCCAATGATAGAAACCAGACCAACAAAAGTGCCTACGCTTTGTGCTTCTGTAAAAGCCATGATATATGCAAAAAAGTTATACTATAATAAATTACAATCTTTTTTTTATTTTACAAACAAATAAGTAACACATATAAATTTTTAATTTTTTTGTGATTTATTGATAGTTCATTCGACATCGTGTTTTGCATAAGTGATTTTGAACGGCGGGTCATATTTTTCTAAATATTGAATGGTATCTGGTATGTCATGATTGCATGCTCCTTCGGCCAGTTCCAGGAAAAAGATGCCGTTAATTTTGTCATATCCCTTTGTTTGTCCGTAGAATCGTATAGCTTTGTTTAATCGTTTGTATGGACGATAGAATTCAATGTAGAGGTACACAAAAATTAAAATGGTAAACAGAGATATCATAATGGCGAATCCGGCACCAACGCCCAATCCTGCCAAAAGGGATCGAGAAAAAGTAACATCAGACATTATAAGATTGGAATTTTCTTATATAATCTGATTAAAGAAAACACAATATTTTAAAAAATGTAAAATATTTCCTTTTATTGATTAAAATATTGATTAGATTGTTTATTTGACCAAGTTATTAAAAAGCGATTTATTGCCATGCAAAAAATACTGGCTTTTTTCTTGGTTGGAATTGCATTATGTTATGGACAGTCTTTAGAAGGAGTGGTGGAAAGCGTGACTACATATCCTACCTGTTTAGAATCACCTCTCAATCAGTTACCTCTTTCGCAAGGAAGCGCCTCAAACAATTTCACCAATCCTTGCGAGCAATATGGCAATGACAATAATGTGACTGCAATCAGAGTCAATATTCGGCCTAACAGAAGCCAAGCAACCAAGCTTGTGTTCAGTTTGTACCACAGTACAAATGCAAGTAGCTCCTCTGTTTATTCACAAAAGCAGAATTGCAGTGGAACTAACAATGGAGCCAATTGTTTCGTTCTAGCAGATCCATTGATTCTTTCGTTTGAATCAACCGAGCTTTGGGCAGTGTATCAACTGATAAGAAAAAAATATTCGATTCCATATGCATATTATGTATTTGTAAACCAGGATGTCAAATTGCCAAATGGCGGACAAACAGATTTTGATACTGCTGCAGAAACGATTGATTGCTCTGCATTAGATTACGATGCATCTACGGCTGGAGTGTTTCAGTTGGAAGTCAATGGACAAAATGGCAAATCCCAATCTGTTTGTCCTCAGATGTTTTTGAATAGTCAATATAGCAAGTTGAATCAATTCTATAGTCCTCCTGGAAATTCATATGTGTCCCAAACCACTGATCCTCAGACTGGAAACGCTACTCCAACTGACGCTCAATGCACTGCATTATTATGCAGGTATTTGGACGATGATCAAAACTCCCATTATTTGGGAGTATTACCAAGAGAAGTGGAACCATTATGTACTGTATTTGATATTTTGCAAAGGCCTACAGGATTGATGAATGTTAAATTAAATGTCACTACAAGCCAAGGCACTCAAATATTAGTTCTAAGTACCACTGATGGAGGAGATTTACAAGCCGTCCCAGGTCTTTTGTCGGCCCAGATTACAAATATAAATACCGGAATTGGATTAATTGGACGAACAATTTCAGGATATATCATAACTTGCAATACTTGCAATGACGATAATGCAGGAGATATTAATTGCGAATTGGGACTAGTTGATGATACTGCTGGAGTGACTGTTCCTGGCGATACATTCACAATCACAAATCCATATACTTCACAAGCTGGCACACAAGGAATCCCAGGGAAAAAAGGATATACTGATTGCAATTTGCCTGCTGCAGTATGCCGAGAGAATGTAGGGGGTACTCCTGCAAATGCGTGGTGGTACTATGTCTCATCTTTAACAAATTACCAATACGGGCTTGGTTGTGATATGAATGGAGTAAAACCAACTATATACAATCAACAAACAGTCAGGGATTATGTGTGTCCAATTGCATTGGAAAAAGCTACTAGTTCGGATAGCAGTTTAGGTGCATTTGCTGGAGCATGTATTCCAGGCTTTCCCCAACAGGGAAACGCATTAATATTAGGTGATAATGTAGTATTCACACCTTGTCAAGTATCTCAAATATGGGCACAATTCCTTGGGCAATATACTGGTGTTAATACTACAGATGGTACCCATTCATTTTCGTCTGGTTATTTCAATATGCCGCCTGCATTTAATCCACCCAGTCCGAATTATTTTATCAAAAATAGTCAGTTATACACGTTGGCACTTGGAGGAGACTCTTCTGAAGTATCAGTTGATATTATCATTTATCTTCAAGGAGAGTTTGTGGGGCAAATAAATCTGGTATCCCCTGGAGTATTTTCCAGTGCAGGACTAGCATGCACTTCTGCACAAGAAGACCAGGGAGCTCTCTCATACAGTGTAAAAAACACTGGAAGCACTGCAGGACAATATCAAGTGGTTGCTACTGCAATATTGCCTAGTGGGGATACTCCACAAGTGTTTTCGTTTACTGCTGTTGGAGTTCCAGGCACATTGAGTGCCACTCAAAGCATCGAAGTGGCTGCAGGCCAAGTAGGCACCAATATATTCGACTATACTTATACTGGACAAGCAGGGTCTGCATTGAATATGCAATTGGAATTGTATATTCCATCCGGATCTGGCAATTTTGTGCTATTGCAAAAAGAAGTGGTCAAATGCACAATTGCAGGGCCTGGACGATTCATTGATAATATACAAAGCAATGTCGCTGCAAATAATTATGTCCCTCCGCCCCAGCCATGCAGTTGGTTCGATTTGACTTGCTGGAATAATTTAGGGCTGGAAGAATGGCTGATCCGTGGTTTTATATTAATTATGTCTCTTTTGATACTCCTTACTCTCAATGTATTTATAATCTATGCCATTGTTCGAGAATGTATGTACTGGAACGAAGAACGCAAAATCGACAGTTTGACAAAGAATAAAGAAAAATAAAAAAATTGTTTTTAAATTTTGACAATGTAAATATTTTTATTTGCGAAAAAATAAACAATAAAGTAGTTATGGAAGAAACCACAGAAACAAACAAAGTTGTCATTGATACAGCGTTTTGGGCATTTAAAACAAAATTTATGGCACATGGTGCTGATAAAAACATAAGTAGTGTCATAGAAAAATTCCAGTCATTTCCAACAGAATTTGGATGTGTGGCATGGAATATATCCCATGTTAATATTGTAAAGCCATCCCAATTCCCAAATGCCTTTTTTGAAATATGGTTTTCATACAAAAGTATACATTCATGTTTCAGATACTACAGTGGCATTGTATTTTTCAAGAACTGGGATTTGTTGTATTTATCACCGTTTGAACAGAAAACAAAGGGTCGACAACCAGTACCTTTTAATGTAGATGTTAGAAATTTATTAAATTTGCTTGGTTCAAATGTCGGATTGTTCTTAGGATGCAATCCAATTATTCCAATGGGAGTCTATATATTTGGTCACATAACATATGCAGTTGAAAACATAAATCCACTTAATATTGAAAAAGTTGAACAATCGACCATAAACGGAAAAAATGTAACTGTGATTGAATTCAAAGAGTCAACTTTAAACATTGCATTGTACGATGACAATTGTTTTGCCATGTATACAAAATCGGAGAAATGTTTGGAAACCGTTGAAAAATTTGTAGAAAGTGTATTTTGTATGAAATAAATATTTAATTTTAAATTTGTATTTGAAATTCAAAAGTGCTTCGATAAGCGATTTTTTGTTCAAATCGATTTTGGTTAATACTTTAAACAGAATGGGAATCAATATCCAAGAAATTTACTGGGTATATCATTGCAATATTACAATTACAAATCAGTCTACGAATATGAAGGAATTGTTGAATAAATTGAAAACGAAAAATATATCATGGTTTCATTCCTATGATCTGGAATATTCATTTTATCCAAAATCGAAAGAACTTAACATATTATCGAATTCTGAAGTCGAATTTTGTATTTGTCTAAAACATATTAGTCCACTTCTTAATGATACTAAATGGTACATTGCTATTATGGAAACGGGAGAAATGTTTGTCTTTTTGTTATTGGACAAATCAGGCTTAGAAAACAAAGCTACAATGCCCATAATGTTGAATGCATTTGTAAACTTGCTTGGAGTTACATATGAAGCAAATCTTACTTACAGAATAAAGTCTGAATTGGGGTATTTTTTGATGGGCACCATTACTGATGTTATTGAAAGACTTCGCAAATTTTCGTTTGAACAAATGGACGGGGATGGATTTCGATACATAGAAGGCAAAGATTTGCATGCTAATTTGAAATTGTATTCATATAATAACACGTTTACTGCATGGATGAAAGGACCGTTTTTATTTGACCAAATAGAAACCGCACTGAATGATTATTTTGTATGGAAATAAAAAAGCTTTTTTTTTGAATTGCCCAGTAGGCTACATTTTTGGCAAATCCGTTTTTGATAGGTTTTTTGTATTCAAATAATAATTTTGTTCTCGTCCGAAACAAAACAAATTTTCAAATTCAAACGTGCTAGCATAATAACAAAACAAAAATGCGATTTCATACTCAAAAAATTTACTTCGTATATCATTGTCATCTTACAATTAAAGATCAGTCTATCAATATGAAAGAATTAGTAGATATATTGAAAACGAAAGATATAACGTGGTTTCAATCCTGTAATCTGGAATGTGAATTTTATCCAAAGTTGGAAGAACCTAACATACTATCAAATTCCAAAGTCGAATTTTGTATTTGTTTAAAATATATTAATTCATTTTTTAATGATACTAAATGGCACATTGCTATCATGGAAACGGGAGAAATGTTTGTATTTTTGTTATTGGACAAATCAGGATTAGAAAACGAACATACAATGTCTATATTATCCATAATATTGTCTGCATTTGTAGAATCGCTTGAATTTACATATAAGACAAAGCTTACTTTTGGAATAGATAACGAATTGGAGTATTTTTTGATTGGCAATAGTACTGGTGTTTTTAAAAGACTTCGTGATTGTGTGTTTAAAAAAATTGACGATTATGGATTTCAATACATAGAATGCAAAAATTTGCGTGCTAGTTTAAAACTGTATTGGTATGATAACACGTTTACTGCATGGACAAAAGGACCGTTTTTATCTGACCATATAGAAAGAGTATTAAATGATTATTTTGTACTGGAATAAAGTTTTTTGAATTGCCAAGTAGGCGACATTTTTTGTAAATCCATTTCCCAAAGTTTTTTTTGGTTCAAATAATAATTTTGTTCTCGTCCAAAACAAAGCGATGGGGATAAAAAACAAAGAAGTTTATCGGGCATTTCATAGCCGACTTGTCATACGCAACAATCACACAATTATTACTGATTCCATATTTATAGATCAATTATTCGAAAAACTAAAGACCATGGAAAAACTCGAAATATCACGAAACACAGTTTTTCATTTGGCGACAGAAAAATTGAATATTTTACCCGATTCTGTAGCAGAGTTTTGTCTGAAGATAAATTCTTTAGATCCACCTAGAGATCTTATTGGTTGTAGGATTTGTTTTATGGAAGCAGGCGAAGTGTTTGTTTTTTTATCAATACGTGAGAGAGGAATACGGAAAAAAAATCATGTATTTTGGATTTTATCGGAATTTGTCAAAAAAATAAGATACATTTTCAAATTGCAACTACATGAACCAATATGTACAACTATTGGTTATTTATTGATAGGGAATATTTGTGGTATTATTAGGCAATTTTGCCATTGTGATGTCAAAGAAATATATGAAAATACTACTAAATATATAGAAGGCACATCTGAAATCATCAAGTTTAGACTTGATGTTAGAACTGGAGCACTTGTTGCATGGATAGATAAAGATCTTATAGTTTATCGTGTGGAAACCGAATTGAATTCTTGTTTTGTGTGGGATAAATAATAAAGTCTTTTTTCGAATTGCCTAGTAGGATACATATTTATAATAAAAAAATTTTTCGAAAACTCAAAAACCCAAAACAGAAAAATAGCAATGGAATACGGGACTATTTCGATAGACAAAACGCTGGGAGAACAGCAAATCCTTAAGGAGACCAGATCGGATATAGTGATCATTGTCCATGAGAGCAAAAAACAGTATTCTGCTGGACTCATTATGAAGTTAATGAAGGAAGCACCCTATGGAATCACCGTCTGCATATACAAAGAAGGAGATGATGATATTAACTGGAGCAGGACTGCAATGAATGCCATTTTTACTGCTATGGGCGGAGGCACTGTGATTTTTATTTTGGATAGTATGTTTATGAAAAATGCGTGTTGTGTAGAAATGATGTTGGTTGCAAAGACCTTTTTTGGATATATGAAAGCTAGTTTTCATGGGCTTGAAATATTTTGGATAGATACCGATACAAATACAAAAAAGACTTTGAGTAACAATAGTGCCAAAAAATTACTCGATATTGCTAAAATTAGCTATGAACAAGAAATGGTTGGAAAAAAGTCATTGGTTGTTATTGATACTGATTTGGAGGTGAAGTGGGCTGTAGAAGTTATGTATACTCATATTGATAGTGAATTTTACAGTTTGTACCCACTTGGTCATACTAAAACAGAGTGTGGTGACAATATACGAAAAAAAGCAGATGTTCTTCGTGAGAGAGGGGTGTACAAAGAACACCATTCTCAGCAAATGCTTTTGTTGTATGGCATCAAGTGGTTTGGAGAGTGGAGAAATGTTAAAATTTGTAGTTGTAATTTGCGTCATAATGATGAATTTATATCACTTGATAGTCTTCCATTTGTTGTCGGAAAATGCCTTGGCACAATAACTGTTTAAATTGACAATTATAAAAAATAAAATTTTGATTTTTTATTTTTAATTTTTGAGTACAAAAGCCATTCGATTTTTATATTTTTACAAGTTTTAAAACCGAAAATGGATAAAAACGAAGAAGCTATTGCAAGGAATCCTAATGTTGTTTGGTACATTGCAACATTGATTTTGCAACAATTTAAAGAACTTGAAAAAATTTCTACTGACGCTGCAATGTTATGGTTACGAACAATGGAAACAAACAAAACACTAATGCGTTACGATTATTCATTGAGATCTATCAATCAAGCGGATGTTAGTGAAAGAATAACCAAACTTGCTAGAGCAAGTATATTGAATCCTACAGTGATAATTAGTTCTGAAATTAGTAATGCCATTCAAATATTTTACAAATATCCAGAAGCGCTTTTCAGATCCAGTATTGGCAAATTTCATCAAATAGTAAGTGACGAACGACACAATCCCTTGGAAAATGATTATATTATTTCAAAATTGATAAAAGAAGGAGTCATCAAAAGTGATTGGAGCGATTACCCTATGTTGATTGATCCTAATATGATACAAAAAGACTCAAAAAATGATTTGCTTGGTCGAATGTTATCCTGCAAGAGTGCTCGAGTAGAACAAGCGGCAATGATGCGAAGTGAATACGTACCTGATGGCAACATCAAATTTGAATGCCAGAATGAATATTGTGATGTACCAGATCACCGGGAAAACAATAAAAAACAAGAAAATGAACAAGAAACCGAACAAATTGATGATATGCCTTCATTGGAAGAAATGGAATCGTCTTAAAAATCAAATACAGCAGTTCTTTTTGTAAAAGGAATATGTGATTATTAATAAATTTGCTAATACAATAGTTAAATCATATTTTATATATTTATGCCAAAATGTTTATCATTGTCAAAAGCAACGACGGAGTGGCTGTATGCTATAATTGTGAATGTTTTATCAGAAGACAATATTACTATCACAATTGCTGTAGCAAAAGCTATTGTGTTAAAGTGGGTCAAGTGTTTTGTCAGGATTGTTATGTAAATATGAAAAAGCGATACAAAAAAGATAGCACAAATTTTATTTGTTACGATGAACTAACGTTCGAATATAAAAAACATATTTGCCAAAACGACAAAGAAAATATATGGAGTTTGAAAAAACAAAAAAGTAAATGGAATGATTATAGTTAATTATTTAGCAATTGCAGCCTATGGAACCTAACATCTGTATGATCATTCCAAATCCTAGCAATATTCCAAAGCAAAAAGCGCAATCTTGTTCACGCTCATTTTCAGAGGTTTCTTCGTTTTCTAATACTGGTTTCTTGCATTCATCACAATACACTCCGCATTTGTTTGTATCAGTATTCAATTTTCTATCTGGGCTAGGAGACATTGTTTCTAAAAAATCAAAAAATTGCAAAGTAAAAAAATGAGTTTCAAACAACGTGGTTGGATTTAACAAAATTGTAGCCTACAGAGCACACTAATAAAAAGACGATTTGAAATAAGCAAAAATACAAAAAACGATTAAAATGTATAAACAATTATCAGCACCAGGAAATTCCAAGAAATTTGCTTTACATCGTTCCTACATACAAAACAAATCGGATCGGGCAGAAGACTTGAAATTCTCAATATTGAATAGAATGAACAAGCAAGCGAATCAGAAGATAGAAGAAATCAAAATAAAAAAGGAACAAGCTGTGGAAAACTCGTCCTTATATATGTATTGTGTGGAAGAAAATGTCTGCGGGAAGGTTCCTGGAGTTGGGGAAATGTCAAATTACAATTGCCGATACTGTGGGAAAACCTTTTGCTCATGGGATTGCATGCAAAGAAAGCATCCTGATTGTATTGAACGTCACATACGACGAAAGAAAGTAATATCACAAAAATTATCATGATGTATTTTTTGATAAATAAACGACATAATGATGTATCTGTATAAGAATATAATTTAAAAAAGAACAGCAATAAAAAATATAAGAAAATGAATAAGCAATGTGTTTTGGCAATACTTGTTTTGGGGAGTTTATCGTTAGTACTAACACAAAATATTTATGCAGTATCGTCGTTCCAATCGTGTTTTGATGTATCTGTGACGGGAGCAGCACTGAATTGTACAGACTCAGGAGGTCTTGCTACAGTATTGGATGTGGGATTGTCTGCATCTGATAATCAGAGCTCAACGACCGATTTTTTAGTCAAATTAAGCACGATTCCACCTGATTCAACAAGCACTCAATTACAAACAGCAAATACTTGCCAAGTGCCTACTTCAGATGGACAATGTCAAACATCGACCTATACTGAAATTCGATTTAATGTATCGAAACCAATATTGGAATACACATTGCTTACAACAAACGGCAGAACGAGAAATCCATTCACTGTGCCATACGCCTATTTAGTTTATTTTTGTCCACAAAATTCTGTAACAACAGCACAAGCAAATTCATTTTGTGGACTAATTAATGTTCAAAGTGTGATTTATAGTAGCCCTGATATACCGGATGGTACAACAATACACAACACTTTTTATAATGCAACATTGAATGAACAATTTATACGGTGCAGAAACTCTCCTCCTGGAATCCCAGCTCCATTAAATGTTTCTACAACCAGTACAAATATAATGACCTATACATTCAGTTGTCTTGCAGGTCCCGATTTATTCACGGCTAGATATGTACTTGAATTTTATTCCTTGGCCCCTATGTGTCAAGTATGGGAAATACAAAATCCGCCTTCGATTTATGCTGCAATTACTATTAATGCCACAGGACAAGGAGCAACCCAAGTTTGGACATTGGAGTCTATAGGTCCTGGGTCTTCAAAGGCTTCTCCAGAAGGCAATATAATTGCCAGGATAGAGGCTGTTCAAAGTCCGTCAGGGAACTTTGGTCAGGATATACCGGGCCTTATCATAACGTGCACAGACAATGACACCATTCCATTTGATATGAGTGTGCCTGGGACTCCACCTCAAATAAATCCATGGTCATATAAAGAAGTTATAGATCCCACATTTAATAAAACATTTAGATTGCCTACTCCTGCAAATATCCAGGCCTTGACAGGAGTTGTGCAGACTCATGCCATGTTTATGCATGTAAACACAGAAAAGTCAAAAGCATATGGAGAAAATTGCGGACAAGAAGGAGTTGCTGAAAACATATATGAATTTCCTCCACCTCAGCTATATTTTGCAAATTACGTGTCTAGATATGGAGAATCAACAGGTCCTACATCTCTTCCCATTCCTTACAAAGACATCGTTTCATTTGAAAACATTCTTACTTGTGTACCAGGATTTGGTTTTTCTTATTTGGGAATCAATACGACTACTCCATGCAATGCATTGGGGATTTTTTTGGACTTGGAAGAATATATGATCACAAACGACAAAGTATTATATAGAATCCCAAATTTGCCTGCCATTTATAATCCTGGCAAGCCAAATATGTGGATAAGCAATGGGACATTATATTTTGAACCGCCTCCAAAAGACCTCACCTTTGAAGTGGTAGTAAGTTTTGCAGGCAGTTTTGTAGGCATAGGTGCCAAAGTAGCAAATGCACAAATTAATACTGCTTTGAGCTCTTGCTATGTGAGTACTGCAGATGGAGCATGTGGTAATACATTGACTTCAGTCAATGCAACGAATTGTGCTATGTATGTTACTGTATGTAACACATCCCCTCCTGGAGTATATGGGTTTTATAGTGTACAAACAACTTGTGCCAGTGATAGCAATCTTGCCCCTTCTAGTCTTTTCCAGCCAATTATTGCGAATTTGCCAGGAGGAAATTGTACTTTAGTAACAATTCCTTTGATCATTGATGGTACAGAATTGGGACCCAATCCTGTATGCACAGTGACCATATATTCAAACAGCTTTTCCATTGCACCAGAAAGTGTTATCAATGATGTAGAGTCGTTTTTATGCAGTGTGAACAATGCTACAAACACAAATCTCCCAGTTCCTCCAAAATATAATATTTCGAGCATTCCTATTCTTTACCCAAATCCTACTCCAGTCCCAGCTCCACAGCCTGCTGGTAAAGACACTGTTATATTAGTTATTTGTATCATTGCAGCATTGGCTCTAGCTTCATTTATTTTGTTGTTTATGGTTTGTATATGTCTTAAATGTATTTCCCATTAAAAATAAATTTAAGTTTTTTAATGACAATCTGTATCCGAGCAGAGCATATTGCAAACAAATAAACAAACCGTAATGGAAACTAAGATATCGTTTCCCAATGAATACAAACGAAGATGTAAACGAATTGCATGTGATATAGTGAAAAATAGGCTAGTGGCTAGGCTGAAAGTGATCAAGAAAGACGATCATATCGAGCGTCTGATAAATGCATTTGAAATTGTGTTAACTGGGATTATAGAAAACAATTTGATAGCTGAACGTTTGCAAGATAGGTCGTTTACTGATTTTAAAGAATTTCATCAACGAGATCCAGAGGATAGCGACGAGACTGATTTGCTAAAGAAAGAGGACAAACGTCCGTTATTTACAGATGACGAATATTTTGTTATGACCGGGTTTTGTGCAATGCTTTCAAGTGTACCTCTTGGTTCAGAAGACCAGGCATTCAATTTTGCATTTTACTTGGGATTACTGAATTATTTTCGATCATGTGAGATCAACATTGTTGATATCGTAAGTACTTTTTTACAAGAGCATGAATTTTCTGCGGTGCAGGAAAAGAAGTTTTATTCTTTTGTAAACCGCAAACCCAATGGTTTTAGTAGGCTCAAGCATGAAGCGGAAGTGATGTATCATTTGATAGAGCAACAATGTTCCTTTGTTTTTATTATATGTCAGCAGAAAGCGTTTGTCAAATTCGATACTGATATTGAATTGAGTTATGACAGTGCGACAAATTTGTTTGCTTATTTGAAAACATATAATATAGTATCAGAAAGGGCCGGATTGTGGCTGAGCACATACCATAAATACATCAACAAGCAAAAGGATGTGAATAATATCAAAAATGAAATTGTATCGGAATTGTCTAAGATTATTGACTCTGTGGCTTCTAGTATGCCTCCAAAAGAGCTTGGCAAAAAGATATCGTTGATATCAGAAGTGCTTGCAATGATACATTCAGTGACATGCAGATTACAGTATCATAAATATATTTCCAATATAGATGGTGCGATAACAGGGTTTAAGATCAAGGATATGAGAAGATATACTGTTTATAATGATTTTGAGGCATGTGTGGATTATGACCCAACCTATTCTCTTGTAGAAGAGGATGGAATGAACAAATATGATCAGTCTCCTCCGTGGAGAGATTTATACAAAGACCCATTGGGAAACAACAGGTCGTGTGAACGATTTGATTTTAGACAAAAACAAAACAAACGATTTGATAAATATAAAAGAAAAGAGTATCCATTGCCTTCTCCCGAAGAGGATTTGATTGTATATACATATGATGCAGACTACAGTAATTTTACAAGAGGAGGATCGAAAAAACTGTATGTAAATTTGCATGCAGTAACACAAGACAAAAATAATATAACGGTTAGAGTAGAAGGTTTTAGGCCTTATGTATATGTAGCAGTGCCTGACAACTGGATTGAAGATGTAGAAAATAAATATGAAGATGCAGAATCAAGGAAACGGTGTTTGGTTGCTATGATCAGGAATTTGAGAAATATTTTGGATGATGTGCTAAAAAAAAAGTTTTGGCATGATTTCAGGTTCAAGAACGAGCGTTTTTTGATATATCCTCTTCCTGATGACGATGACAAAGTGATTGAGGAAGTAAAGGATTTGATGGGATATACTGGTGATTTGAAAACCAAAGCTTTCAAGTTGGAATTGTTGAATCCTCAATTGGTTCCTACCTTGAGAAAAATGCTATGGTTTCCATATGGAGGCAAAACTCCTAAGGGAGACGATGTCAAACCATGGGCTAACTATTATGAAAGCATCATTCCTCCTATGGGTTCTACTATATTTGAACGCAATGATAGGTTATGGTTAACGGATAAAGAAAAAGAATTTAAGAAATTGGGGATTCCATTCAACAAAGAGGATTTCAGGGATGACCCTAATCGAAAGCTGTTTAATGATGCTTGGTATCCAGGAGTTTTTGGAGATACTCCTATGTTTTCAGTATACGAATGCAATGTAGATTTTATAGTGAGGTTTATAGCAGATAGGCAATTGCAAATGGGATGGATTGGACTGAAAGGAGGGAAATGGCAATCTGCTTCGTCCTACGAACGCATGTATTATACAAGTTCTGAAGTGTTTGTTCACGTAGATGATATTATAAAATACAAGGATCCAGAAGAGAGTATTAAAAGAGACCCCAAAACTGATAAGCTTGAGAGGGAGTTGACAGAAGAAGAGAAAAAGATTCAGACAATTATCAAGACCCCGCCTCCATTTACAATAGCATGTTTTGATGCTGAGATGTTGATGAGATTTCCGGCGTTTCCTACCCCCAGATTTTGTCCTATCATTCAATGGGGATGGAATTTCCATGATGCTCAGACAAACAAAGGGAAAGCGTTTGAATTTGTATTAGGCAAGCCTGAATTTGTAAACGATGAGGAAGAAAAGAAATCGAAAGACCCAGACATACAAATGTGGACTCTTAGCAGAAAAGAAGAAGATGACACAGAAACAACTGTATTTTATTATTATAATGAAACCGATATGCTAAGGGATATGGCTTATTTTGAGCATGTGATGCAGCCTCAGATTCTTGAGAGTTGGAATGGCAATGGGTTTGATATTCCGTATTACACTAGAAGGTGTCAAGTGCTTGGTATTGTAGAAGGCAGGTCATTTTTGCAGCGATGCAGAACAAGAGACATTGAGTGGTCTACCACATATGTAAAGAAAAGAAGAGTTGTGGATGTTACCACGCCAGGACTGTTTTTGAATGATTTGATGTATTATATGATGAATTTCAAGTCTGGATGGAGAAGTTTTTCACTGAACAATGCATCCAATATTATATTGAAAGAGTCAAAGTATGCATTTGGCTATGACCAAATTGAGCCTTCTCATTTTACATATGAAGGCAGAGAAATGATAAGAAGGTATCTGTATGGGGATATTACATTACCAAGGAAAATAGCAGATAAAGATGGTATTTATCCCCAGCTTATCAGTTACACTGCAATTCAAAGTGTGCCATTTGCATATCTGATTACTCGAGGAGCTCAAATCAAAGTATATGCAGGAATATTGAGTTACAAGAAAAAGAAGTGGGAAGTGAAATGGATGTGTGTATGTGTTTTACCGACATATCCCAGAAAAGGAGAGAAAAAGAAAACATATGCAGGGGCCATTGTGATGAAGCCTTTGGAAGGATATTACACAGTGGCCGTAGCAACCCTTGATTTTGCTTCGTTATATCCTTCCATTATGATGAGACGCAATACTTGCTATACGACAATGATAACTGAATGGGCAAAGCGAAAGCTTGGGATCAAACAAGAAGATTATTGGACACAAGAAATTCCGGTCATCACAGACAAAACGATAGAGCTTGAGCCTGATAAAATGAATCCTGAATGGGTCAAAAAAGAAGTGCATGAAGGCATGTTGCCTTGTTTTGAAAGAGATCTAAAAGCATGGCGAGGAGAGGCAAAGAAAGTTATGGGCAGAGCAGAAACCAGAATCAAAACTCTTTCAACAGAGATTGAAAAAGGCATATGTCCTTTGGTAAAAGACGATATGTCCCAAGAAGAGCAAATTGATTTATTCCGAAAATGGAAGACCGAATTGGAATATAATATTCGAAAAGCTCAAGACGAAAAAGTCAATGCAGATGCTTATCAAAATGCTATCAAAGTGTATATGAACTCTATCTATGGATTTTTGGGAGCGGTAAATAGTTTGTGTGGATTGAAAGCTGCTGCAGCATGCATTACAAGAGAGGGTCAAATTGCAGTGACAAAAGCCAAGCAGTTTGCGGAAGCCAATGTCACAATCGAATTAGGATTCCCTGGAGATCTATGTGTTATTTATGGAGACACTGATAGTATTATGTTCTGTCTTAAGAACAAGGATGGCACCTTTGCCACATATACTCCTATTCAGATGATGCATATTGGAGCCTATTTATCTAAGCGTATATCTACAGAAGTGTTTTCATGGGGTCTTGTACTTGAATTTGAAAAGATTTACATTGCTATGATTTTGTTGTCAAAGAAACATTACATTGCTATCAAGTTTGACGATACTTGTATTTACACCTTGGATATCAAAGGAGTACAGACAAAACGTTCAGATTCGTTCAATTTCTTGGACAAGATATTTAACAAGTGCGTGATTAGAGTGCTTAAGTACAATGATGTAGATTTTATGGTGGACTATGTGGCCAGACAGTTTATATTACTTGCTTCTGGCAAAGTATCACTAATTGATTTGGCAAAAGGTTGTTCGTTAAGACGAGACTTGGCAGTCGCATATACACCAGAAGAAGGAAAGCGACTGGCAATAACTGCTGGAATGATTATAGCAAAGAAAAGAAAGGAACGTACTGGAGAAGATGCATATGCTGGCGATAGATATAAATTCGTAGTTGTTAGGAGAAAGATATCAAAAGGAATGTCCCAGAACTTTAGAGTTAAAAAAACAGAAGAATCTGTGAGAGAAGCCAGTGAAGAGGTTTCGTATGCGATAAAGAAAAAAATGAATTATGATGCAGCACACTATATAGAAAAACTGTATGATAATTTAGTGATTGCTTTTAAATATTGTGTTCCTGGAGGTGAACCATACTTGAAAAAGAGATGGCTGGAACAGCCTGAAATGAAAACAGTGTATAAAAAAGTTGATGGAGACAGTGCTTTGTTTAAAGCAGGAGTGCAACGTGAATACAAGCATTGTGCGATATGTAATACAATAGTTACAGAAATGCAACCGTTGCCTAACGAATCAGAACAATTTGGAATTGTTCGAGAAACATTAAATAACAGTACAAAAACAAGACAACATATTGTATTGGAATATGAAGGGATAGGGAAATCGTTTATCAAAGAATGTAATGTAGATATCAAATACAAGATTTGTAATAATTGTAAGGAGAGTCCGAGTGCAAGAGATTTTATCACAAAAAGCTATCAGCAAAGCATTACCAATGCGGCCAGAACATGGGATATTTGTCAGAAATGCCCTACTAAAAATCTTGCCCCAGAAGCTATAAAAAACTGCACTGAATATGAATGCGATAACTTGGCAAAAAGGATTGATGCAATGTCGGCATTAAACGAAAATTTTGAAAAATTAAGAGCATTGAGATGGTAATGGTTTTATAAAATTGTAATTTTTATTGGGATTGATCATAAAATAAAAAAGAGGGTTTTGAAAAAGATAACCTTTGAAATACTGTTTTGTGAAAATGGACCCGAGAACAATCGCCAGTTTTTTTGCAAGGAGCAAAAAAACAAATAGTTATAAGAAAACAGATGGAGATGAGGGCGAGGAAATGGTTTCTATGTTATCCCGACCAGATAGACATTCCACATTGCAGTCGGGAATGGTGTTTAGAGTAGTGACTCAAAGACAATTACAAGCAGAACAAAGGGCATTGGGAGGTGCACCTGAGACACAGTCTGCAGCACCAAATCCAGTCGTTATGTCTGATGATCCAAATCAGGAACCATTCAAACAATCTGGAGATGTTATAGTAGATATGGAAGAACAAGAAACCAAATACCTTGTTGTAGAAAATAACAACACTGATGAGCATATTTGGGTTACAAAAATGCAAGTGTCTACATTCGCTCTTGTAATTTGTATTGGAATCGGGGTTCTGGGAATGATTATGGGCGGAGTAATCGTTGGATTCTTAGTGAATGGACAAATGTCAGACGATCATCTGAGCGAGAAAGGATTTGCTATTGTCGTAAATTTGATGAACAAACTAATGAAAAACGAAACAATTGCTTGTGAAGTTTCATATGTGGTCAATAATTTATGCAATGCTATATCGGACGAATTTATACCCATATTAGGATCTCCATTACAGTGTAATTTCAAACCGTCTTTGTTTGGTTTCCCAGAGGATTTCCAGTGCCAGCCATTGCCTTACTTCTATGGCACAGTAGATGGCTCGGAATTAGCCTCTATTCTAAGCAGCCATAGTGGATTCTATGAACAATTATCTGCATTAAAAAAATTAAACAAAAACTCAGACAGTTCCAGTGAAACATAATAAAAAAAAATACTTGTATCAATCTCTTTACTTTAAGTTGTAAATTAATTTTTTATTTCCGGATTTGTCCGTATAAATTTTTCCCAAATAAAAAATATTTCTTGCTTTATCTAGTCTATTTTTGTTACTTTAAAAACAATTTTGTACTAAAACAAAATCTAACGTGATTTCGGTTTTGTAATTTAAAATAAGATTGGTTTTTACATACCATCACAAAAATGAGACTGTTTTTGTTATTTGTGTTGGTTTCTATTGTTGTATGCCAATCTCCAACGCCTACTCCAACAGCATCTCCTGTGCCAAATCCCACTACTCCTCCTACAACACAACCTAATTTGCCTCCTGAATGCTTACCAGGCTCGACTGTTCCAAAACCTCCAAATGTTATATGTCCTACTATTGGCGGGGTTTCGGGAGTTATTGCCGTGAGCAATTTCCGCTCATGTGCATATTACGCTCCAAATTTGAATTGTGGAGACAACCAAAACGTGACTGTTTTGGATATTGGTATAAATCCAGGCACTGGAAACGATGTACAATATACATTTACTACTGTACCAAGCCCTAATTCAAGTCCTCAAAGTAACAACAATGGAAATCAATGTACAGGAGGAACTTGTTCTGTACTTAGTGAACAATTAACCTTGACAGTCAAGTCCTCTCCTTTGGTTGTATATTACGAACTTGCCGATATCGATTTGGAAGTTCCATTTGCATATGCTTCGTTTTTTAGCGCAGTATTTGATGGATATAATGATAACCCTCCAGGTACATGTGGGGGCACAGCAAATGTTCAAAACAACATTAAATGTTTGAATGTTACATCCTCTTGTAAGCCAGAGGAACTTGGAATACAATTTTCTCATATATGCAATTTTGCTATTGGAAACACAAAAGCGTGTACTACATTAAGCGAACTCAATCCTTTTGGAGGATCAAGTGGAAGTCCTAATTGGCCTTGGGTGGGCAATTGTTATTCTGGAAGTGGAGGTGATGATGATGGTAACAGTTACAAAGCATGTTTGGAGAGTGTTAGTGATCAAACCACAAATCTATTTGGTTCTTCAAAAGTGGATAGGCAAGTCATGTGTGATATGCCTGCTCCAAGCACAGCTTGTTTTAAAAATGCAGGTTGTACTGAACCTGACGGAAATTGTATTTTTGGAATGGTGGAGCCTCCAGCAACTGCGAGATGGGATACTCCATACAGTTTTAACGGTGATACCAATGCAGAAAACGATGCAAATGTAGACGACTCTGGAAATCCTCATACAATAAGAACAGGACCATGTAAACGCTCAGAAGTGGATGATGATGGTGCAGATGATGGGGATGCACAATGCCAAAGAAAATTTATGAGATTAGCTCCAAATAGTGTATGTAGGTTTTTCTTTGGCAATTGGTTCTATATGGGAAGAGCTCCCCAATGGAAAATGAATCCAAATCAACAAACGGCTAAATTTTGTAGTTCAGATGACGATGTAAATCAGTATGGAGGAGTTATGTCTATTCGCCCTGTGATGCCAGGCTGTGGAGGATCTGGTACATTATCAAGTACAGGTGTACTGCCTCCATTTTTTCCATATGGATTATCTCCAACCACATTTAGAAACAATGATCCGAATGATATTGTAGGACCATATACTGTTCCTCATGGAGGAGTAAACGCATGTGGTCCAAGTGATAATAATTGCTGTGTATCGTCTGTACAAACAGAAGATAGTGGAGGTATTGCATATGTGCAATGTGTTCCAGGAGTAAATAAAGACGGCAAAGGTGGAGCGCAACCCAACTGTCCAGCAAATGTCAATCCTAACATATGTCCAGTTTGTGCTATTGAACGAACTGGATTAGTTGATGCAACTGGTGGAACACATTATACTGCATCTGCTATTGGAAAAATGTATCCTTTATGCAAAGTATATCAAATAAGGCCAGCACCAAATCCTGTGTTTACTATCAATGCAACCATAGTACAAGGCGGGGCTCAAGCTGATTTTGTAAACATAACAAATGTAGTAATGGCACAAAATTGTGTGCAAGGAACTGGCACTGATAAAAGCCAATGCTATCAACAAACATCATCTCCACTAGTTGGTCAAGTAGCAACTAGTGCAAATCACAGTATGTTGATCGAAATTGTTGGTATAGATTCTACTACTGGTTCTATTGGATCAGAATTGAATGGATTTATTGTTGTATGCAACCAATCGGGTTCAGGACCTGGTATATTTATGGGAAATGCAAATGATATCACTATAAATCCTTGGAAAGATATAATTAGCAACGATGGTATAGGCATAAGAAATCAACAGGGTAAAAGAATAGCGTTTACGCCATGGCCCGAGTTACTTGGATTAAATACTACAATACAAAACAATAAGGGAGTATGGTTTTATTATGTGCCTGAACAAAAAATGAATGGCTATGGTACAGGCTGTGGCCAGAACGGCATACAAAATAGATATTATGCAAATACCTTCAATGCCAATTTCCTTTGCAAAGAATGTAGAAATACATGCGTTCCGGGATTCATGCAATGTGAAGATTGGACATTACAAGACCGCATAACGGATTTGGTAAAAAATAGTTCTACGACAGAAATTTTGATTAGAGATAATATGCAAGTACATACTCCTTGTCAAATATCAAGTTATTATCATCAATGGATGGCAGTTTCTGAGAATTGCCAGGAATTTATTGATGCTTACAGAAGTTTTGGCTATTTGCCACCAAATTGGGTGGACGAATCCACAACTGGTCTTGATTCCGGGCCATGTCCTGCTCCATTGTATTATGTCAATGGAAACAAATTAATTTACCAGGATCCTACATTACAAAGCAATAATTTGTATGTGAGGCTCAAAGTTACTGTTGATGGAGAATTGTATGATGTTCAACAAGATATTTCTTCGGGGTGTTTTAGTCAACCCAAAATAACTCCTAATACACCATATTGTCTAAAAGATACAGGAGTACAACCTGGAGACATTTTATGTGGTGTAATACAAAACTCCAATGATGGACAAATGAAAATGTTTGTTGCAAACACAGGCACCTTGCCTGGAGATTATACTGTTATTGTACAGTGTTCTCAAGGAAGTGGTATTACTCAGAACGGTGCTCCTGTATTTGAAATAGCACCGAATTCACAGCCTGTTCTTGTACAAGTGCCATTAAGACATAGTGGTGTAATACCGACTTCAACAACATGCACATTCAATTTGACCCATCCTATTTACGGTATTTTGTTTGATACATTGGTAACTAGTGGCTGTTCGGTAGTTGCTTCTTCAAGTTCTCTCCCAGTTGTCTCGTATAATGCCACAAATGCATGTCAATCATATGGCATGGATTGTCCTGTTCCACAAGAACCTACTTCAAGTGCAGTTGCATGGGGATTTATTTTATTTATCCTTGCGTTTTGTTTGATGTTTGTTGGAATTTGTTGTATATCTGCAATCCGTTCCTCAACTTCTGAAACCAACCAAAAAATTAATGCTCTAAAGGCAAACAAACCTATTGTCAAAGCAATATCTTCGCAACCTTCATAATAATTTAAAAAATCCAAATGTATATATTTGCCGCATATATTTTTTAGGAATCAGTGAGAAAAATATGTTTGTATTTTTGTATTTGAACACATAAAAATAATTCCGTTTGTTTCAATATGGCAATTGCATTTACAATATGTGCTTTTCTGTTTGCTTTATGTGTAGCATCACCCCCTCCTTCTGATAGTACAACTCATGGAATGTACACTGGATTGACTACGGATTTATATGAAAATACAGAAAAAAGCCAAAAGAAATATACAACCGAAAGTTATGACCAAGTAACAACTACATTATCACCGCCTCCACCAAGTTCGAGCGATGATACATCAAGCAGTGGAAGCTTACCTTCTGGATATGTGCCAGGATGGGTTTTATTAGTCGTCACTTTGTCCATAGTATCATTTTGTGCTTTAATTGTAATTACCTATGCTGCATGCAAAAGCGGGCGATGCGATATTTTCAATGACTGGGCGAAAGAAAAGTGGCGCAAAAACACATTTAAATTTGGCAAAGGCTACAAGAAAACGGCGGTTACAGACGAACAACAATTGCACAAAGATGACGACGATGTATTGTAATGCATACTTTTTAAAAAATAAAACATGTTTTATTCCAAACATTATATGTCATTTTTTCTTTACAGCTTTTTTAACATCTCTCTGTACTTCACAAATGCGTTGTGCAACACATGTCAAATACATCATCATATCCTGGTCTTTGTTGATTGTTTTCAATAAAGTATCGTCTTTTTTGTTATATGTGGCCAAATCGTATTGTATTGTTTCCATTTCCTTAGCCGCCAGTTCAATTAATTGCTTAATTTCATCAAGTTTTTCAATCGTAATCTTGCGTTTTTCTTCAAAGGTTTCATTATCAAGTTTTTGTAATATGTCCTGCCTAGCTATTTCATAATCATCTATACTTTCGTATCGGTAAAAGCTTTCCGTTTCTGGTTCAGTTCTAGGTTTCTTGGACATAGTATTTGGCAAATCACATTCCTTATTTAATGCTATGCGTTTCGCTGTTTCATTTCCAATGGGTGAATTCTTAGGAGTATCAGGAACGTCCGATTTGTTTAAGTTTTCAAGTGATAAAATGGGTCTTATTCTTGGGTCATATGAGCCTGATTTTTTCATTCTAAAATAGTCAAATGCAAAAAATAAAAAACGGCTTTTATGAAAATATGTATTCATAATTTTTGTCAAATACAAATAAAACAAAGGCGGTCAAAAATCAATTCTGACGAAAATGAAGAAAGAATATTTGGCAATTGTAATTGTATTGGCGGTGATAGTGACTGCAAGTAATCCTGGGCCACAATATCCAATTAATTTGGCAAAACCATTGGCGGTTTCTTTAAGTGCATCTTTAGTTGCTGGATTAGATTCTTTTTGGACATGTCCTCCTAACACAGACTATGTGCTGTTACCAGTTGCAAATACTTTAGTAGCTGACCCTAATACATATAGTCCTGCGGGATTTATAGCAAATTTTCGTATTATGGGTTGTTGTCAGCCAAATTCCTTTGGTTGCATATCTGACAAAAATTCCAGGATTCAAGGCTGTTGTCCAGTAGGACAAGTATGTTGTTATGATCCTATCGGGGTTAAAATAGGATGTGCTGATAGTATAAATCAATGCTGCGGTAATTCCATTTGTCCTACAGGATGGGGATGTTGCAAAGGCATACCACAAGTTGTTTCAAGACAAGCGGTTCCCACTGGCTCTCCCACTCCTTTACCAGCAGTATACAATCAAAATACTGTTGGCACTTTTCAATGCTGTCCATTGCCTCCAATGGCGAATATTAATGATCAATCCACATTTTGCGAAATAAATGTGACAACAAATGCCCCACAGGGATGTCAGTTGGCATATTCAAGCACATTTGATTATTGTCCATATGTAGAATATGCATATTATATTGGATTTGTCCCAACAGATCCGAATGCATTTGTATTTGATTTTCCTGTACCTTGTTCTCAAGATATATCACAAACAAACACATGGCTTTGCGCAAATTATACTATCAAGTGCCCTGATCCATCACAATGTGCATACGTACAAGCAGTTACTGAATGGAATTATTATAATGAAACAAGTCTTATAACCCAGACTGAACTTATGAATCAATCACGGGTTGTAGGATGCTGTCCTGCTGGATATGAACTTTGCCATGGGGTATTTGGTCAAAATCTATTTAGTTTTGGAGGATGTGCAAACACAGGAGCAGGCGAGACCTGTTGTGGAAAAATGATATGTCCTCCTGGAACAAGATGCTGTGAGAAAACGTTTAAAACAACCAGACCCAATCCCATATCCGGTTTGCCAGAATTTGTAACGTTTACAATTCCAATGGGATGTTGTCCTCCAGAATTGGATTGCTGTTTAAATCACACTAGATCCAGTGGCAGAAGGAATTCTTTTGTTGATCCATTTTATTGTGGAGAGGCATTCAATGGCCAAGATTGTGCATTGAATAAATGGCAGGAGCCTTTTTGGTACAATCTTATACAAACTCAGGACTACGGACTGATTACTGGAGTAACTCCATAAATCAATATTTTATCACAAAAAAGCGTATGCTAAATTTATAATGTACATTATGTTTAATGTTTAGATAAAAAAATAAAAAAGGAACAGGCAGTTTTTTTGTCATTGATTATTTGATAAAAAGAAATACAAAAAATGGATCTTATTTGGTCTATTTTTTGCGGTATATTGATTTGTATGATTCCATTTTGTTGCGCATTTTTGGTATGTTGTGCATACTGGACTACTACATGCAAATGTAATCCATCAAAAGTGTTATTACTTGCTATTGTATTACATTTATTAACTACAACACCAGTTACCATGGGACAAGTATCGTTGACATCTCAATCGTTTTATCCTTGTAATTATAATGATCGTGCAAACACAATGTTAACATGTAATCAAAATGGAGTGCTTACCAGATTTGATTTAAATATAAGTCTGTCAGTTACAAACTCATCTGTTATTGTATACGAAATACCATGGACCGCAGTTGCAGCTGATGTCACGGGCAAATCCCAAGTGCTTTCTTCGGCAAATAGCTGTGCAGGACATACCGATTGTAATATAATCAAAAACAATACAAAAATCACATTAAGAGTCATACCAACTCAAATCACACATAATTTAATAAGGGTGTTTCCATTTGTACCATACACATATTTTTTTGGAACATTTGATGCAAGTATCAATGCATCATTAACAGACCCAAATCTGTTACTAGTTGGTCCTGGAACATGTGCTGGTGCTCCAGCCAATTATATTTCAAGTGTATGTAGTGCATTCAAACCTTTAGATGTTGACATACAGCCAATGATTCAATCTGGCCAGTTGTGTGGCAATAATTTTGATTCTATAGCAAACACATCCTATGTGAAAAGAGTGGTAAACTCTCAAGACTATTGCCAAGGTGCAGTTTGTGGAGATTGTCCAGCAAATGGAATTCCTGCGCCTACTTTAGCTGCAAGCTTCCCTGCTTTGCCTTATTGTAGTATTTTTAAAATTTCGGCTGTTCCGTATTTGACTGCAGCAGTAGAAATTATTATATCAAACGATAATATAACGGATACCTACAGTATATTTTTAAAAACAAACAATGGCCGAACTGTTAGTATGTCTGGAAGGCGCAATTTTGTTAGAGGCTTGCTTAATGCAATCAATTTAGAAGGCCCAAGTGTGCCATATGATATTGGACAAGCCCTAAATGGATATATCGTAGTTTGTGGTATAGACAAATCAGAATCCACCTTCCAACAGCTCATCTTGGGAGCAAAAAATCCTTTGCAAGGTGTAGTGGGAGGTGTACCAACCGCAAATGGAATGAATTCCACTGTATCATGGTATTACATAAGTGCAGATAAATATGCAAGAGAATACGGAACACAATGCGATCAGAATGGTAATGCAGGAGGCATGGGAGACAATTTGTACAATTCGGCAAATGCTTTAAATGCTGCTTGTTCATCTTTGCAAGTTGGCGGTACTCCATTAGATGGATTGTGTGTGCCTGGAACAACATATTCTACCGTTAAGACTCCTTGCCAAGTTGCTAGTATTTTGAACGATTTTTCTCAGGACTACAAATCTGCATATAATAATGGGTCGACAACGCCACCTGTACCAGAGTACTTGCCTCCGAAATACAGTCCTAATTTCCCAAATTACCATATATTTAAAATAGGAAAGGGATTGTATCTTTCCAAATTCCCAACTGGCCGTACAAATTATCCGTTGCTTAGAATGCAAAGTACATTTGATGTTAGCGAACAGCTTGTACAATACAGCAAACACATTCCAAATGCTATTGTCAGTATTTCACAGAGCAGTTGCTTTTATAATGCGCAAACACAAACTGGATTGTTGAGTATTATGTTATGCAATGTTGGCTCAACATCAGGAGATTTTATTGTAACTGTAGAAAGTGTAGGTGCACCTTTCGGATACAATACCTCAATTATTATATTGGATACCACTTTACCTGATTCTCAACAAGTCAACGATTTGTCAAATATCGAAGGACATCGTTGTAGATTTTTACCAAAATCATACTCTTTTACTTTGAACACGACTTCTGGATTCTTAGAGAACAATACATTACCTATTTTTATTGGAAACGTTACTTATACAATAACGGATAGCACTGGAACTGTGCAAATGGGATTGCTACAAAATCCGGTGATTAGTTGCGATGCATATCCTGGCAATGGCACCATTGCAGTAGCAGTATCATATAATCAAACGGTATATAGTTGCCCATCTTTAGGAGCAGCTTTTGGATTCCAAGCTGGATGTACCCCATTTAGTATTATATTATATGTATCCATAGTGACCATTTTTGTATTGATAATTCTTGTAATTGCATTTGCATGCATGGATAGCTCTGAAAAGAAAAAAGTCAAAGAAATCCAACATCAAGACAATGATTTGTATAAAACAAACGAAGCTCAACCAAACAAGAGTAGCCATGGTTATTATGCTGTTAATTTAAGAAGGAGAAAAACAAGTTTACTACAGCAAATTCAATGAACAAATAAAACATATTGTTTTTTAAAATTATTTTCTGCTTCTTTTTCTGACAACTGTTTTCTTTTTGGTATGTATTTCTCCACGAATCCCCTTTCCCTTGAGATAGCAAATATGGAAATATTTATTTCCATTGGAAATAGTCACAACCCGGCCGTGTCCATTCACACATCGATTAAACGCTTTGCCCATTTGAAAAAGTTTTTAAATAATTGTATTAGTAATTATAAAAATGATTCAATCATTAATATATAATCGTAATAATATAAACAGAACAGGTGACGACAAAAAATTCATTTTTTGATGAAATGATCAAAATTATATTTTTAGTTCTTTTTGTTCTGTTAATAACATATGGACAATTCGTGAACAATAACGTGCAAGAAGTGTGTGAAAGCTACGTCAAGGAAACATCAAATACCCAAACCTTTTTATATACCGATGCGTTCAAGGCTTGTCCTGATGCAGAATTTGCAACAAATTATCAATTAAATTGTTCTGTCGAGTCTGGTTATACAGAATATTTAAGAACGGCTTTGAGAATGCCCGCAGCATCTCCGAATATATCATACAATGAATTATTGTTGAGTATTAATACCATAGGAACACAATCAAATCCGTGCTTTTTATCGCCTGATTCTACTGATTGTACAATTTCACCTTGTAACACTATAACACCTCAATTAGACATAGGAATCATTTCAACAAGAGTATATGTTAAATATGGTTTGAATTTCAAAGGCAATGTCCCATACAGTTTTTTCCCAGTGGACTCTAATACTCCTATTGTAAGCCCAAATTGCAATGCATTAGCAGCATGCCAATGCACTGCGGATGATCCAACTGATTTGGGGCCATGTAATAGTATTACGGATCCTTTATCTATTTCAGCAAATTGTGGTCCTAATACAGATCCAAATAACGGATATTCCGCTACTTTAAACAAAGAATGCACAAGCATTTGTTGTAGCACGTGCAACTTAGATCCTGCGTCTCAACATAGAAGATGGGCAGTGGATCCTGTTTGCAGTGTATATACTGTAACCGGACCTCAGTTGGTAACTGATATATATGTTGCCATGAATAATTATGGCTCATCACAAGAAGCTATTGAAGCATTTATTGAAGCATCAGACGCTACAGTATTGGATACGTTTGTAGGAACATCTGACAATCCAAACTATCCTATCAAAGGCAATTTGCTTCGATTATATGTAAACAAGGTATATTCTGATGCTCAAAGCAATGTTCCCACTATAGATGGGTTAGTGATATTATGTGACTATGGGAACTTGACAAATGAAATGGGTGCATATAATCCATATGTCACACTGGGATCCGATGTCAATGTTCCTTTTGATGGCAAAACATTTGTTATCAAAAATGGACGCTTTAGAGTCCCATCCTATAATGCAGGAGGAGCCGATTTGGGCGCAGGAAAAGTACCAACTCAAAACAGCATGGCAAAAAAAGTGTCTATGTTTTATTTGAATAATACAATGGCCCAACTATTTGCTCAGACAGGAATCATTGGCTATGCACAAGGCCAAAAGAATATATTAAATAACTACAAAACCCAAAATCCAACTTATGAGCCGCCTTCATGGTGGAGCGCATATACGGGTGTGCCTGGATGGCAAATGACCACAGTCAATCCTATTGTGCCATTGGTGCCAAGTCCTTGCCAAATGGCAAACAGTGTTAATACTTATGCAGACAATTATAATACTGCGGTTATAAATAACGGAGGTGATTATACTGCTGCTGTACAGGCTGCAGGAGCCCCTTCTCCATATTTAATGCCAAATTACAGAATTGATATGCCAAATTGGTGGCCCAATGAAGGAAAAGAAATTTATTTTGATATTGGAACAGTACTTACCACACAACAGCCCACTCTTGAATTATTTTTGGACATTTTGGATTCTGCATTGATAGATATTTCAACAAATGGATTGGTTGATATTACATCACAGAGTGCATGCATTGCAAATATCACTGCAGGCAACGGAACAGCTATTGCTTATCTGATAAATACAGTACCAAACAATGCTATTAATGTGGATTTGACTTTGCAATGCAACTACACTCTAATTGATCCTACAACAAACAAACCTGTGGTATATGCTGCCACAATTGAAACCGCTGAAAACTCTATCAATTTGCAATATGGTATAACTATTACATCTGCTCCTTTTACCTTTACATTTTCAAACGAAACGACTGTTGCTCCAGTATGTATTTTTACTGCCGTGCGATCCATGGATACATCCAAATTAAACAATCCTACATATTACAGTCAGGTGTTCCCCTGTTATTTGACACTTGATCCCAATACAAATCGTGTGGACATTATAAATGCAAATCAAACAACTACTAATAACTCTACTAGTTGCAGTGCTTGCGATTTTGCCTGTCGCAAATCTCAAGGCACATTATTACAAGATCCTTGTCTTTGGATTCCTTTATCTATAGGATTGTTTGTACTAATAGTTGTTGCAGTCACTACTATGTGTTGTATTTGTGGCAAATGTAGGAAAAAGAATGCGAAAGTGAAATGAAACACATTTTTATATTTTCAAAGTAAATAATACAAATTTTTAATAATTCTCTAATTCCACTCCCTCTTCAAAATCGTCATCTTCGTCATCGTCATTTTGGCTTTTCTTTCTGCCAAACCACAAGCCTCCAAATGCTCTTGTGAATATATGAGGTTCTTTTTTCATAAAGACCATAGATGCATTCGATCCTGTTCTTAAGGAGGAATATACTGTTGGTTGTCCTCTGTGATGATCCAAGTACGATTTCATCAATTCTGGGTTTGCTTTAGCTCCATTCACTTGGTCTTTCCTTGCTTGATTGATTGCATTATTTTCACTCCATAATATTAAAACAAATACGGCTACGATAACCAATACCACGATAATCATCAAAAGATACAATAATAATAAACACGGCAAGTTATAGTACCATTGCCCCGTATCAAATTGACATGGTATGTTCCAATAATCACAATCTGCTTGAACAGAGCTCGGTACTGTGACACCTCCACAAGTACTATCTACTGACTGGTATACTACAGTATTATTTGTGAACGGTTCGCTTGGAGTATAGACGGATATGGCACAAAAATGATTCTGAACTGTTCCAGTGATTGGCGAAATGCTTCCTGAAACTGTCCCGATAGCTGGAACCGTATATGAAACAGAGTTGGCTGCAACATTTGTGCACTCGAGCAAAACAATCAAATTATTTGGAACTGTATATCCATTCACTATGGTAAAAAGATATGAATTTGTCGCAACATTGCATGACAATGTGCTAAATCCAGTTGTGGAATTCATTTGTTGCTGCGATATTGCATGCACTGCAGCAATGCATAACAAAAATAGGAAAAATTTCATGAATGACGATCGTACTATATAACACAACACAACAACAAGCTTTTTTTATATGTTAACGTTACTATAATTTACATTTGTTACATTATACTAATTTGAACAAACAAAAAAATGTTTAATTTGAACACACTATTTTAAAAAATATGAACCAATGTTTTATCTCTGTAATATTGGAATATAGTCACACAAATTTTCTATTGTTTGATAGACATATGTTGTTGAATCAAATGGTTCATTATCTGTATACAACATTAGTCTACACAATTTGTCTTGGATTTTTCCATATGCAGGCGATATGTCCCCAAAGTAATACATTAAAGCCGCTGCTTCAATTGTATCTTCATTTTGGTATGAATCACATGTGATATTCACCTTTAGAGTAATAGGGACTGAATATCCGTTTGTTACAACGTAGGCATATTTTTGAAAATGAATGTCACAAAGAAGATAGGTTATTTTTGTGTTATTTTTCATTTCAATCTGGTTTAATGCAAAGACACAAGCAATCAACGTAAACAAAATAATCCTATACATGATGATATAGTTTTTTAATGTTTGATTGCCACCATATTTTATGCACAAAATTTTGACTTAAAAGTACAACTTTATATAATTATATTTATTTACAGTTATTTTCTAAGCAAATTCCTTGGGACAATCAATGAAACATTTGGATATTTGGTTAGTTTATAGTATGCGGTTTCTACAAAACTGTCAGGGATATCTGGCACAAGTTTTCCGATGGTGTGTTGCGTAATCCAATCATATCGTCGAATAACATAATTGAAGTTTAGACTAAAACCATCTCTGCGCCCAATTGCTGGATCTGTTCGTCCTATTATGCCAAACACATTGCTAAAATAGCTATTTTTTAATCGTTCAAACACTATTTTGTCTATTTTGATATCGTCCAGATTCGAATAATTCATATTCAGCACATTGCAATGGTCTGCTCTCACAAGGAATTCGTATTGTTCTCTTGTCCTAGGATTCCTTGCCACATGTTTTTGCACACATTGCCATTTCCCCATATTGTTACTTTCGTAATAAATCGCATTGCATTTGAAACACTGTCGTGGTTCTTTGTTCCATTCTGAAAACGCAACTTTCCATTCAAAACTTATGTTTTCCTCTGCCTCTCGCACACTCATTTTAAAATTTAGTTTCAAATAATTTGTGATTATAAATTTTGTTTTTATAATTCAAAAAAATAATTTCTCTAATAGAAACTACCTGAAAATGAGTGACTCTAACAACACTGCAAAAGAAGAGTATGTTAATCCACATGAATGGAATAGATATACTCATTGGATTGAACTAAGAGAAGCTGCTGGAAGTACTCTTTCTGAAAAAGATTTGAAACAGTTTGTGGATCTTAGTCCAACCTTAAAATCGAAGGCAATTAAAACCATTGGCAATGGAATCAAAACCCATGTTACCTTTACATATTTTGGAGAATTGGATCCTGTATTGAATTTCCAACATATTATAGAAAGATGCCAAGAATATTTCGAACAGAATCCGTTTGATATTGGAATGTTGCGTGCAGGAGTCATTGAAAAGTTTGGAGACAAACACATTGCTATCCGACTTCACGAAACAGACAACGAAGCAATGAAAAAATATGTTGTCAATTTCCAAAGCCAATTTGTTAATACATTCCCTGGAATGAACAGATTGCCCTGGAAACCTCATATCACTTTGTACGAATGTGATACAAAAGAAAATTGTGATTTCATTTTCAAGGCATTGGAAGAATCCCATCTCCTAGGAACATTTGAAACAGAGGAATTTGATTACGAGAAAAAACTTTACTTTATTTCAAAACACTGCATCACAAAGCAAAAGATTGAAGAAAATATGTTTGATTTTGGAAAGTCCAATCCAAGAAGAAAACGCCTTGTCAAAAAATCCAGAGTTGTCAAAAAGTAGTTGCATCTTTGAGCAATGTGAAAAACTTTTGTTTTAATTCCATAAATTTCTTTTGCATTTCTTCGGATTTCTTTTCACTCTCATCGGCATCCAGTGGATTAATAATTTGAATAGGATCTTTAAATAAAAAACCAAACAGTTTCTTCGCAAGCTTGATTATCTTGATAGCCATCAGGATAGACAATCCACACTTGGGACCAGCAATCCCCTTTATGGTTTTGATTTTAATATTTTTCTCTGTATTTTCTTTTTTCTCTACAGTTTGCATGATATCCTTGTATCTTCTTAAAAACTCATCCATATAAACAGCCGTTTGTTTTTTGTGTTTGCTCTTTGTATTTTTAGGCTTTTGATATTTCCATACAATATCGTATACTTTTTTGCCTTTGTGATTCTGGGACAAAGATGTGCCACATAACACACATGGTTCAGTAATGATATTTGACTTATCAAATTTCCTTGCAGTAACTGCCACATTGCTTTTTACAAGCGAATTCAATAACAGTTTTGACTCTAGCATTGTTCTAGTGCCTCCTCCAAATTGTATGAGTTTTTTGATCACTGGCAACACAGTAAAATCAAAATAAGGATGCGAATAAAATTGCAAAGAATACAATTCTGATGAATGACAAAAGGAGACATATGAATCAAAAGAATGTCCTTTAAGTGGTAAAGGACTATTTGAAAAGGTAGCTCCTGGAGACGGAATATACTCTATCTTTCCATTTGTGTTGTCAATATTGCATCCCATTGAGCAAAAAAATAAAGGAGGAATAAAATCATCCAAAACAGTACTGTTGTTCATTGCAGGCATAAGATCTGTAGGCACCTTGCAATGCATCAATTCTACCAATTTGATAGGCCCTATGATACAATCGGCCGTAACAGTCAATGTTTCGTTGCAAATATACAATTCTCTAATATCAATGTCCGGCAACAAATCTTTTTTGGGCAAGGCAGTTCCAGCCGCCATTGCTGATTTCACTTCGGCAGAATGAATATATCTTGTCAAATGAATCAATGTCATGCCCTTGACATTTTTTACAATATATTTAATAACCCCAAACCCAAAGTTCTTTATGTAGTCAAGTGCAGTAAAATATTTGTTGTCTCTGTATTGCATAAAAATAGACTCTACTTCCTTCGTAAGATCTATTGGCTGTCCGGATTTGTCGTTTTGATGTATTGTAGTAATCATAACTGCATCTCCAACAGCATATTTATAATCAAACACCCTAACTTGTTCATAGAATTCAATTTTTCCTTTGAGTGTTTTGACTTTCTGCAAACTTTTCAATGGCTTCACATGGCACAGCCTCGCCCGTTCCCTTGCCTTCTTTACTTCTCGTTTTGATATATCAGAAAGCATATGTCCAACTGATTCTGCTCCTTTCGCAAGTTCTAGTTGGATGTTTCTTACATTTTCAACAATTGAGCAAGCATCGTCCTCGATGCATATTTTGCGTTGTTTGCTTGGTTTGTCGTATTTGACTAATGTATCCCCATTTGCTCCAAACGCATCTCCTATCACTTCACTAGTAAAATTGTTTCCATATCTATCTCGTTTATTTGTATCTTTTACAGTATCCGAAACATTCACTGTTTCATTCTCCATTTCATAAAAATCCCGATCCAAATTGTCTCCCATAATGGTTTTTTGTAATGTGCTTATTTAAACCGCTTATAATCACGTAATTTGAGCTATTTATACGAAAAAAAGTGTTTTAAATAAAAAACTTTAAAAAATTGTGACGTCAAAATCGTAAAAGTTATTTTTATTTGTCAAGTTTTATAAAAAAAGTCAGTTTTTTATAAAATCCTAAATCCATATCAATGATAAGATCAGGAAACATTGTCACTTTTACAACGTATACCTACAATATGGATCTAAAAAAGTTAGATAAAAAAATTGTTGATGCGAGAAACAATGTGGTTATAGACGAGTACAATCATGCACAAGCTCATATGATGATCACAGTATCAAACAAAACTTTACAGGATTTAATGAATAAGTTCGACGACGATCATGTAATGCATGCAAAACAAATGTTGAAAGAATTGAACACGAACTATGCAAAGGCATTTGCTTCCTACAAAGAATTGATGAAATCAAAAAGAGAACTCGGATCACGTATAGTGGAGTATATAAACCGGAAAAATCCTACAGCAAAAATTGAGTATGATATTGATTTGAATGAATCAATGGCAAAATCCGGTTATTATAGCTGTGATAATGTCTGTTATGACAAATCAATGAAAAAATCGTGTGCAGAAATGACGTTTTCAATGTGTCAAGATCAACCTGATAATTGTTTACCCATTCATGGCAGAAATGAAATCAGTCAAAATCAGCCACGTTCTGAAGGGTGTATTCCATTGGAAGAAAAAATTGAAACTCCTCAGAAACAACCTGAAACCAAGGTTGCCGATGACAACAAGGATAATAATAAAATCCCAGTCAATGAAGAACGACCGAAAAAAGAGAAGACCCCAAAACCAAATGAAGTGTTTAATCAATTGGTTTACGATACTACCCATCCTCGGTTGTTTATGACATTACTTGTAGCAGGATTAATGGTTCCACTGCTATTGGATACTGGGCATATGGGATACGGAATGACTGTTATACTAGCGACATTTTCTTGTTTGTTTTTTGGATGTTATTCTCTTATTACAATCGCAAGAATGGCTGCTTTTATGCGAAAAGACAAACATTTGCGTCTGGCCGGGAACACTGGTCGTTATTATGCCGAACAGGCATTCAACTTGGTTGTTTTTTTGATATCGTTTCATTTGATGTTGTTTACAAATGCAAATGTAGTGGTCTTCATATTGACCAGTCTTTATTTTATGAATAACATAGCAAATATACTGAAATATTTTAAATACAAACAAACCTTTTCGCCGGGTGATGAATGCGGCGAAGGATTTGATATCATATGGAACGTGTTTTTGTTTATTGTAACAAACATTATGTGTTTTAATATTGCACTGTATACCAATATTATGGCCCTGTTTCGATTTATGTGGAAATTGATCAAATCTATGTCACGATTTGTTGTTTCTTACAAATGCCAGTGTGGCAGAACTCATAGTATTTCCGAGTTTTTGAATAAGGAACACTAAATAACCCAATTTGGGAAAATAATTTTATGTGATGTCACAGCACCTTTTTATAAAAATAAATTTTAGTCATAAAAGTTTGAAAAGCAAGTTTTGTTTCCAAAAGAAAAGATACTACTCAAAAACACAAATATGCATATGCTACATCAAAAAGACAAAGCAAATACTAAATCATCAATAGACATTGATGTTGAGGAATACGCTGAAAAACTAAGATGGATTCAGATCGCAAAACCAATGTGTGATCCAAAGAATTTATTAATTGGTTTGGTTACACCATTTTTACTTGTATTGATGGCACAAGTGTATTGCGAAGATGGTTTTTATGTGAACCTATTAACAACCATTACAAAATGGGTGTCTTTTGTAGCATTTTTTTGTCAAATTACTGAAGTGATGATGAACCTTCTAGACAAAAAAGGTTTTCATTGTGACAATTTTATAGATCCTCCAGATAACTCTTATGAAATATGTTTATCATTTTGTTCATATGGATTTATTTTATGGATTATTTACGGATTTATCTTAGTATTTTCACATTCATCTATTTTACCCGTTTTTGCAATGTTTGCAATTTTTATTTTTACTGCGTCAATGACCGTAGAGTTGTATACAACAGTTTATTTTAGAGAGCTTTTTTCATTCCTAGACAACAAACATATATTCGGGTGGTTTACAGAGATATGGACACGAGTGTTTATGTTTTTTAAGCTATTTTTCTTTTATTTCAGATCATTTGGATATATAGTAGTTATCTATTTTTTCTTTCTTATAATGGGATGCTTGCAAGAGATAACTCATTTGCACGAAGATATACAAAAGAAAAAAGAGGCTGCTGAAAATGACAATACTGAACAAAAAGATGCCAAATGAAAAAATTCTATTTTGTCTGTTTAATGCCCAAAAATCAGAAAAAGAATAATACAAAAAATTTGTATTATATAAATAATTGAGTTGTTGTGATTAATATAATAAACCACATCTACATAATTTTTACAATACGAAAGAGTCTATCAATATGAGCAAACGAAAATCAAAGGCGATGATGGATAAGTTTACAGGTCCAGAATCGACCGAAAAATCTGCCAAGCATCGTTCTAAGGCCAGAAGCCTGAGTTATGACATTTCCGAAGAAACCGCCAAAAAAGTGGAAATATGGGAAAATATTGGAATGATTTTTCTGGCCGTTTTATTTGTCATGCAATTATGTTTCGTTGCTCCCAAAGTAGCTTTAGATCCAGACAATGATGGAGTTCCATGGGCAGTTGTATTTATTCCGGCATACATCTTTTTTGGGCTTTGGGGGCTGATTGCACTCGGATTCCCATTCTGGTTCAGCTTCCATCATGCATGGTATCTGTTTTCGGGCTGGATGGCAATGACAATAGCATGGGCTGCTACTCTTACCTCGTTTATTTTATTGGTGGTGCATTTGGAAGTGCCAGATAAGCCAAATTTGGGATGGGCGTTGTACATACCATTGATTATTATTGGCGCATATATGATTCTATTTTTCTTATGGGATCTCCGTGATAACGTAAGGGAACAAAACACCCAAATCCGAACAAGAGTCAAAGATGAAGAATTCCCCGAAATGAATGAATCAGAAGAGTATCTTACAGAATGAAACCTGCGTAAAAACATTTGAAATTTGTATGTTTCCGTATTGCTATTGTCAATTATATTAAATAAATTATATATTTTATATGTTTCTCAGTCTTTGCACTAAAATTTTTTCACAAAGGAAAAATTTTAATAATAATTTTTTCACAAACCCTTTTTAAAAAACAAACAATCAAACCTAAAAAAAGGAGTGCTATTGAAATGAATAACAATTCGAGAATTCATTTTTTGGAGAGGATATTTGGTCGATTGAACAATCAAATTAATAACGAACGCTTAAATCATCAAACTACGACTTTTTATTTTTTCGATACTAATGTTTTGCACAATGAAAATGGAGCTCAAATCGTACATACAACTCAAAGACGAGTGATACCCAACGATACACTCAACGATTTGCCATCAGGAACCGATATGGAATCGGTTTCACAACCAATACATATGGGATCCAATATTACCTTAAACAACGAAGGAAGGCTGAGTGTCAATGACATAGTAAATAACACTACACCAGTCAATGCAAACGAACCTGGAGAATCAGATATTGTAAACGATATCAATCAAGAACAAAATAATATGGCTTTCAGAAATCTGATTACATTCAGTGCTGTCCATGCACCTGTTCCTTTTAACAGTAATGACGAACAAGTGGATGAAAATTCGGAAGAGTCTGCTGAATTGCATCCAGAAAATAATATTTCAACTATGCTTAATGAATTAGTACAAACTTTTGGAAGCCAGATGTCTTCACAAAATGGGCCATATATATTTAGTGTACCTGATCCATCTAATGATCAAGCGTTACCATTGAATAATAATATTTTGCGATCTATGAGAGTGCTATTTTTAAGAAACGTTCCTGTTATAGCAGATACGATTCCTGACGACTTAAAAGACAAACTTGAATGTATACCTACGTTTGAAAATCCTAAAACATTAATGCTCAAACCGGAATTTATGGATATGAGCTATCGTCTTTTGATGTTGTATGGGCATTCAGAAGCATTGGTTTCTTTGGAAAATAATTTACAAAACTATTTGAACAATATCGAACCTGGAGATTCACGGGTCCAGAGATGGGTTGATATGAGAAGAGTGCTCGAATTGCGACGCAAGGTGGCCTGGTTCAACTGGCCAATGATAGATCCTGTCAAATTTGATAATCCTCATACACCTCGAATCAATGAAGCAAATCAATATACAACCAGTCGAGTTATGTTAGAAATTTCAAATGCATTAAATGCAGAATTTGACACAATTGCTGCGCGAGTTGAACACGAAACTGACCCAGACAAAAGAAATAATATAAAAGAAAGCTTAAGAAATATAAACCTATTTCTTGGAGAATTGTCCTTACTTGGAACCGTTCGAGCACAAATTACAAGAGTATGCACTGAGGAACACAGAAGAAGACAGTTTTCTGAATCGTTTGGAGAGTTTATATCTTCGATGCAAACGGAATCTGTGCCTGTGGTTAGGAAACCCATCAAAGAAATGTTTGTAAATTATTCAGAAGAAATGGATGTTGATACTGTGGTTGATACTACCGATAATCAGCTTGGAGAAAATGAATTGGAATGCATTACATGTGCAGACGCAGATGCCAATGTCAGAATGAATCCTTGCAACCATGCTTCTTTATGTGTGAAATGTTGCAAGAGGCATTATGAAACGGCTTTAGAAAAAAACATTTCCTGTCCAGTCTGTCGCGCTGAAATTGTGTCTTATACATATTTACCTCATATATCCAAATTATTCACAAATTACCCTGGAGATCATGTTAATGGATTGATTGCTCCAATTCCAAAAAAGAATGCCAAAACAATCAAAGAAAGTGGAAATTTGATGTGTATGAATTGTGATAAGTATGCCGATGTTCAGAACAGTCCCTGTGAACATGCGCCATTATGTATTTTGTGCACAAGAAAAGAATACAAAAAGTCCGGGCCTGATGCAATGTGCTGTAAGAAATGCGAAGAGCCTATTGAATATTACATATATTTAAGGACTGTTCGAAGAAAAAGAAACCGGACTAAAAAAGATTGATGTTGTATACAAAACCAAATTATTTTTTTATGTCAATTCCATAAACAGTTACAAATATTTTTTCTATGTTACATGCAAGTGCAAAATTCATTTTTTCATCTTTTGACTTCCAATATTTCTTGGTCCAGTTGTCAAAACTAGTACGTTTGTATTTTTTAAACATACAATAAATAGAAAAAGGATTCTCATTTTCCAAGATAGAAGTCTGTAAACATCTAAAACGCATACAATGCACCACAGCCTTTTGCGGCACGCTGCTTGAAAAAAGAGAACGTTTGAATTTTTTCTCTTCGTTATACATCTTGTAATTGTGACAGTGCAAATGAAATTGTTCTTTGCAGTGGCAGCAAATATGTGTTGTAAGAGACTTTTTGATGTAGTCTATATCCTTGTCCTTGATCAAAGCGGTCGGGTTCTGGCACAAAAGTTTGTGATTGGGATTCGTAGAGTCGCCGCAATTCAATTTTGTGCATTTGATTCCACTCCATAATATATCACTAGAAGCTATCTTCTCAGATAGCGTAATGATCCCCATACCAACAGCAGCATCATAAATTTGTTTGCACATATTTGTACAAAAAAATGGAACATCAGATTTCGGTTTCATTATTGCTTCAATTTCCTCTTTTGAATAAGTTTTTTTTGCACATTGTGTATGACTTGATCTCCCACATCCATCGCATACAATGGTATTCATGCCACCTTCTTTCTGTACGTTAACTTTGGTTTCCAAAAGTTTCAATAGCATTTTGGTTTCTGTCATTGTCTCATTTTTAGCAGGCATAAGACAACTGCAATAAAATACACAATATTCCCCGTTGTCTTCGTCAAATTTGTCAAAAAAATGCATTCCAAAACAGGTTTTGCATGGATCCGACAATTCTGTTTTGTAAAATAAAGCATGGAACTGGCGCTCCGTCGGTTTTTCGTTGGGCAAACGAATCGCTTCAATTTGGGTGTTTTCCATTTTTGTTTTGTGAAGTCTTTTGAAAAAAATCTTTTTTCCAATACGTAGCCTACTGGGCAACCATAAAAATATCTCCTATCGAAACGCCAAATCTTTTTGCTACGTCGGCTACGGCTATAAAAAAGACTTTGTTTTTTGTTTTTCCACAAACCAGAATCTAAAGCAACCATGGAAAAATCTGAAAACGAAACAAATGAAGTTGTGGACATCGAAACCAATGCATCATCAAATAATAGTGTATCGGTTTCAATGTATCAAACAGAAGAACAAGCAGAAGCAGATTTGTGCAAATATATGCCAGAACACTTTAAACTCAAAAACTTTACTCCTCATGCAGTAGTTATCGAAACGGAAAATGTGGTTTTCAAAGACGATGACTCACCAGATGGCAAAAAACCCTTCAAATTCATCTACCCTCCACATGAAACATCTATTCGTGCAAAAGAGTTTCCTCTTCAAAGAGTTGGAGATGCTCCGTTTATGTTCAAGGTGTTTGAACCTCCTGCATATGAAAAGCTGATCGGATTTCCTTTTTCCAAAGAAACCCCGGAAGAACATGCAGACATTATTGTTTCAACTGTTGTTGCCGAAAACATTCCAGAATGGTATACTGGAAACGTGTTTGTTCCCAATACTGGACCTGGACATTGCAAACGAAATGCTTCTGGACAAATAGAATCAGTTGACAGCCTTTTTCAATACAAAAAAAGAAAAGTTGGAACTGAGTAAAGAATTGTGTTTTGGAATTAATGTAGTTTGTTGTTTTAAAAAATTTATAAAATATGATAATTAGTATACCAGACAACATCGGTTACTTTATTGCAGTTATGTTTGTAATTATTGTAATTGTATTTATATTCCTGGCCATACTAGCAGGAATAGATGCAAAGCGCTTTCAACTGGTTATATACGATCGAAAAAGAATCAAGAAACTTGAAACGGAAATGGAATATTTTCATACAAAACATGCAGAAAACCTTGCTACTATCAAAGTGTTGATGTCAAGAATGGATACTATTACTTCCAATTTATCAAATCTGATGGCGACACAAAAGTATTAAAATTGATGGGATTAATCTCGGAAAAAATATTTTGTAAAAAATTATCATATATGTACAATACGTTGCATGCACATTGTTTGTTCGTAAAATAAAAAAAAGCCATTTTCAATGCAGAATAAAAACCTGAGAAAAATATACGATCAACTTTTATAAAAACAATCTCATACAAAAATGATGAAAAATGTATACATGCCAAGGGAAGGCGGGATAAATATACCCAATCACAATCGCAGCAAAGTACAACTAAACGCATTCAAAGAGGCATTTGTTTCACTTCTCATCCAAAAACTTATGCTAATGACCAATTGGCAAATAAAAGACGAAAGGGAAAAAGACAAAGACTTTTTGAACGAAATCGAAAACGCAAACTATGCGAAACAAATCACATGTAGTATACGAGACAGGGTAGAGGCAACCACATTACATATCGCAAACCACAGGAGTTTGTACACTGATTTATTTTCCAAGGAGTTTATAGATCTTATTGTAAAAAAGCTACTAAAGTTCCACGGAAGGGATCCAACAGAAAAAGAAATGAAATTTGTATTAGAAAACGAACGCTACACTTTATTTATCAAAAGCATACACTTTAATATGCTCAATGCAGTCAACAACCCCCAATACACAAGTATCACAAAGTTTATTGCCTATGGGCCACCGGCTTCCATTTTATATAATATTGTAGTAAATGTCGATTTTGCTACGCAATTGTAGTGTCATTTCATAATGTGAAAAAGTAAACTGTATTGTAAATAATATCCTATCTTTTATTTTTCATTCAATAACATTTTCAAACACTTTAATTTTTATTTTCAACTGCGTCAATCGCCTCAATAATCTTGTTGATTTCCTTTCTGCTCTTTTCAAATGCATTTTTGAGACAAGTGGTTTGTTTAAAAAGTTCCATTTTCAATCTGGCAGCAACTTCTTTGTTTGTAACAGATCCATCTGTTACACAGGATCCCAAAGAACTCTCGTCTTTGAATTTTCTTTCAATGAACCCACTCCATTGCAACAAGTCTCCTTCGACTTTCTCCATCCATAAATTTGCATTTCTAACTTTGATTATCTTTGCCACTTTACTCCATTTCTTAGGCACGATCTTAACACTTTTCATCAGTTCCACAAACCCCTTGGCCTTAGGCTTTTTCTCTTTAGGTGTTGATGTTTTCTTTTCTTTCTTTTCCTTTTTCTCTTCCTTGTTCTTGCCCATTTTTATAACCTTGTACTTTAAAAACTTTTAATTTTGTAAGCAAATCCCTTTTTGCTTCTTTTTTGTTACTTTATATTTTATATTTTTAATTTTTCAACTTTGAAATTTTTACAAATTTATACTATCCATTGGATTTTATCTCCTTCTGCGATTTGCATAAGTATCCTTTCGCATATTTCCATATCCATTATGGTTTGACCTAAGCTTTTTTCCTTTCGATATATGACGTTTTGGTACTTCGGGTTGGATCCATTTTTCAGGTTTTGTTTCGGCATATGGTACTTTAAAATCATCATAATAATCATTATGTGAATGTTCAATATGAGTATTTGACGTGCAACATGATATAGCATCTGTATCAGAATAATGTCCGCTAGATAATTTACTATAAATGTCCTGTTTAAAATTTCTTTCATTGTTTTCTTGATTTGAAAATAATTCTGAAATACGCCCAATGATTTCGCCATGTTTTATATACAAAAACTTAGTTCCAATTATTTTTTCACCACAAGTATCGCTGCCAATAATCACTATTATAACAACTGACATTTTTAAAAACAATTTCAAAAAACTGAAGTTTTTGTAAAAAATTTAAATTTTAAATATTTTTTTTAAATTTTCCCAGCATTGCTAAACAGGCTACAAAATCGTCAAATTCAATTTTATATAAAGGAGCACAAAACCAAAAAAACAAAGAAAAAATGGTGAAGAGTATTTTTGCACCTGCACCAAATGCTACATCCAATGACGATGTAATATTTAATCCAGAATATAGCGAAATTGAAGCCATGCGTTATTTTGAGCAGACAATGTATCAGGCGCAAAAAGCACTATATGCATTGGCGAATATTGGAGTGAATTTCACATTTGCATTCACATTGCCAGCTTTGCAAATAATACCAGAGGAAAGCAAGCAGTCGATAAACGTCATGCACTTTGGAGATCCCCTTCAAATATTGAATGCGGCCAAAGAACAGATTCTGAGCGGCGAAGCCATTCTTCATCAAGACACCGAACGAAAATATATCCACAAAGATATGGGACCGTTTTGGCAGCCAGTTCCAAGATTTATTTCCGAAGAGATCCAAATGAAAGAGAATGATAATTTTGTATTTTTAAAGCAATCTTATGAAAAGAAGTTTGATGTATGTTCAACCGTATATTTGAGGACGTTCAAATTGCCGGAAAGGAATAGAGATAAATGGACGAGCCGATTTGCATCATATCAATGGGGAATAGACAGAAACGAAACAAAAGTATTGAAACTTGGCAAAAGGAAGTTTGACAACAATCCTTATAAAATGGATTCACCAAAAACAACCTTTAATATTGCACCAAAATCCCCTGTTTTAACTGATGAAATATATGCACTAATTGCCAATGACCAAGCACAAAAGCATCCCCGGACTGAAGATTCTTTGGCTGAATGGCTGAATGACGAAGAAAATGGACCAAGAAAAAAGCTTGCTTCTATAAATACGATAAAAAATACAGATTGGTTTGATTTGTCATGATTTTGTACATTGTTGAAAAAATAAAACTTTTTTGGAAATCGAAAATGCACGATAGGAGGCGCTAAGTGGGAGATTAGAATAAAACGCCCAGAAAATTTAAACCTATTTTTTAATCCAATTGCAAAAGCAGTGAATAAAAAAACAAAATGCCGGCAGTCCCATTTTATCCAGGAGCTGATTCATTGAAAGAGCTTCCTACATACCAGACAGCAAGGGCGCATACTGAAATAGCAGATCAAATTGCGAAACTAGCAAAAATATTCCATGCGAAAACAGGAGGCAGTTTTACTGCGATTTTTACCAATCCAAAGGGAGATTTTGTTCATCAGCCATTGTATGTGATTACATATGGAAACCCCATTGAAATGATGTTTGCAGCCATTGCTGGAATGCATGATCCAAATGAAGTGAAAGTGTATCCTTCTATGTTTACGGATACCCCGGATTATTTTGCAGGTGCTTTGCATAGCATTCCTAACCATACCATTGATGCAAATAAATTGCCTGAGAAACTTAAAAACATCATACCTGCTATACAAAATATATACGGGCCGGATATAACCAAACCCGATACTCGAATTGTGCCAGACAAAAGAGCTCGTAGATCTACTACATCGATTTCATTTGATGTCAATTATGTATGGAATTTTATTCCACAGGAAATAATTAAACAAACCAAACAACAAATGATTATTAGACGAGAGAAAAGAAAGGGTTTGAGAGAAAAAGCTGGCAGCCATGAAAAGCTGGAGCGACTTGAGCCTATTAAAATAGAGCCAGATGTGATGATACCTCCAATTAATAATTTTAATGAGAATTATGTGAATCAAATCAAGACCGTTGTTTCTACTTTGGTCAATTCTCCAGATTACATCCAACCTCAGGTTAAAAAAGAATCCAAATCTGCTAAAGTGAAAAAAGAAAAGACCTCGGTCAAAATAAAAAAGGAACCTGGTACTGGAGAATCTTCTTCTTCTAAAGAAAACAAATCTACAACATTGGTACCAGAATTTCCGGAATCACATAGAACATTTGGAGTGTTTGGGCCTAATTTGACTCATTTTCCAATCAACAAAGATTTTTTGCCGATGTCAAATCCTTTTTCGTATACGCTGCCAATGAGTTACCCGTATTTTTCTTCGTTTCAGAATGGCAAAGTAAAAAAGGAACCAGAAGAATCAAGTTCGATACATAATATACACCCAAACGAAAAGGAAGAGGCCGTTCCAAACAAACGAAAACGAGATTTAGTTAACAACACATTTGAAACGACGAAAACAAAGAAAAGGAAAGATGATTCTGATAATGCAAAAAAAATTTCAGCAAGCAGTACCAGCAATTTGTCAGAACTGAATACGACTATCATATTACCATATGGATTTAGAACGAGACAAAGAATCAAAAACTCACGTGGATAAGTTGTGATTAAATAGAAAATCCATATTTTATTGTTTCTTTTTTTGAATTGTTATAAATTTCTCTTTCGAAACGCTCTTTTTCCTCAATAAGAATCGGCTTTCCTTTATCAGAAAACTTTTTAACAAATGCCTGCATCACTGGAGACTTGTTGTAATCTGTATGAGATACAACAACTTTAATTAGGCGGCAAAAGAAATCACTGAGCCAATGAAAACTATGCACGAATCCATTTCCAAAATTAATTTTGTAATTCGACTTGATTGATACATATAGCAACCACATAGCTATCGCTTCAAAAATTGAATGCATTGTAATCGCATGTTCTCCATTGTAAATAAACAAACTTTTATCAAGTTGTAGTACTACTGGGTATTTGTAATTATTTACATGGGTAATGGTTTCATTTAAACAATTGCAATGTTGCAAATAACATTGATTTATCCAATCAAAATCTCTATCAAAAATCAGTAGTTCTATTTGCAAACATCTGGCATATGCATAGTACATTACACTTGGTGTGAATGCCGATGACTTGAACAAATTAAGTCCGCTTTTTTGTACTTGGTTACTCATAAATGACATTTTTAAGTAGCCATACCAGGTTTCTTCGTGAGATGGTGTATCTCTTGGTGGAAGTCGGTCGTTTTTGTTTTCAAATACTTTTGTAGTACCTGGTGGTCGATATAACACTCTTGCAGCTTCAGCCGTGTTTCTTATAAAATCAGGCTCAACTGTCATATTCATACGGAGGTCAAGATATGCTTTGATACTGTTAATAAATATTTTGTCACAGAACGCATCTGTGCTATTTGAATCAGCAAGTTTTTTAAGCAATGTAACTAAAATAGTAGTTTCTATCCCCTTCTTTGGTTGCCATTTTTTTTCCAATTCTAATCTATTTTTGAATATAGTCTTATTGTTCAAGCCCAATGCAAACATTTCACATATTTCTCCGTAGAAGTAAGGGCCACAAATCACAACCTCTTCTCCCCCATTCACTTTTTTTTCTTGCTTTGCTGCCTGTTGACTCTTTGATTTGGCATCGTCTAATTTCATTTTTCCTTTTTCGGTAACAATCGTGGCGCTTTTATTTACAACATCTTCCATAATCCCTTCGTTTCTGGACTTGGTCACATATCCATTTCCCATATCAAGTCTTCCCGACTCTTCTTTGCAACTAATAGAACCTATTTCTGCAGTCCATCCCAAAAGATTCCACAAAAACTTTCTAATATTACTGTCAAGCATAGCATCGGTATAGTAGATGCGTTCAGCAAACCGTCTCCATTGCACATACAACTGTATTTGGCTATACTCTTTCAAAGGCGTTTCGCTTCTTGTAACCATGAAATTTTTCAATAATACTACATTTTCACTAGGTATATATAAAAAACAGGCAGGCATACATGCCTCGTTCCCCACATTATATATAAAACTGGGAGGCATTATTTTTTTAATGATTCCTGCAGGGATTGTTTTGTTTTTAAGACAGTCGGGTGGTTTGTCTGTCAAATACATCAGCTCTTTGACTTGTCTCATAATGCATTCCATGGAATTCATCAACTTTAACTCGAACAAAATCAACAAAAAGAAAAGCGATGCTTGTGACCATCCTTTTGATGCTTGATGTTCTGTGGTTTTTGATATGCTTTCATAATTGTTGATAAGATACAATACATGAAATTTCATCAGGGTGCGCAATGGGCGATAGCATTTGATACATAAATGGACGTGTTTTCTTGGTGCATTTTCGATGCCTTTTATTCTGGTTTCCATCACACCTGACATTTGCCTGAGATATCCCCCAATTTGGTAAATGGACATACTTTTGATATCCACACATCTAAGAGACTTTTCAAAATTTTCTATAAACACAGTATTTACATTTTTCCCTAGTATTGGTTCGTATGCAAGATTTAGTGGCGGTTGTTGTCTAGTCTCATATTTGTCTTTAGGTATCAATTCATATAATTGCTTATGCATGATGCTGTTTTTTAATAACAATAATTTACAATATCTATATACTTTAATATATAAAATACAAAAATAAATTGAAAGGATAATGAAATAATATGGATTTGAAAAGGACCCGCCATTCATCTAGTGAAGAAGACAATGATGAGGGTGATGAAGACTACGAAGAAGAGATTGAACAAAATGACAAGGAAGAAGAGGAAAATCAAGACGAGAGTGATATTGAAGATTTGTATGTAAATTCTGACAACGATTACCAGGAAGAAGAAAATAACATCAATGACCGTATATATGAAGAACAGCCCATAATAAATAATCATTCGTCAGATATCGTAATCGATAGTGAACAAAATGACGATGAATGCATTGAATATGCAAAACTGCTGTCGAAAATAACCACTCATATAGATGATGATACGGTTGTAGATAATTTGACCATGTATAAAAAAGGACTCCCTTTTTGTCCGGGAGAAACAGACATCGACGATAAATATATTATTGATGGAGATTTGATTTTTTTGAAGCTATCTAAACAGAAAAAAGTGCCGCCTAAGCCAACCATATTAGATCTTACAGAATCACGAGCTAGGGTAGAAAGGCTAGGACTGTCCCCACTTGATTTAGAAATTAAAATTGCCAAGGTCAAGTATATGGCCCAGAAATTTGGTATAGGCGAAATATTTGCAGAAACCCATCCTGTGATTGTTCGCGAAGAAAACGATTTGATTTTGAGATGGGTGGAAGATGATTTGGACAAATGGACAGAGCAAACATGTCCTTTATGTTACTATGAAATTGACCCTCCTGATCCATACATGGATGGAAGTCGGCAAATATCAAAACAAATCAAGCTTTTTTTTATGCTGCTAATACAGGCATTGCGATCTACTAACAGAGTTATAGGATTCGATGTTACTGCAAAATTTTGGAATGTTGCTATATCAAAGGCATTTGGAGAATGTGGAATTACAATACAACATATAAACAAATCCTTAATCGAATGGCATTGCTATCACACTCCATATTTGAGGCGGGTATTAAATCAGTATCGTATAGAAGATTTGTCCTATTTGGCCATTGATTCTTTGCAAAGAAACGGGCTTTTCCTAATGGACCAGAATAACAATAGAGCCATGACCGAAAAAGCCATTTCTTCCTTCTGTAGATTAGGGAAATCATTTATTGATGCTACAGATCGTACCATATGCACAGAAATGGCCATGGTTGCTACAGGAAGGCTCCAGGCCATGCAGAATAGTGTCACTCTCAAGTCTGCCCTCAGGGAAATACAAAACATTATGAAAGAAGACAGATTTGGTATCAAAGGCGGCAATGAATATTCGGGAATGATAGAAAATAAACACGGAACATAGATGAAAACGAAACATAAAAAATGAAATTTATTGAAAAAATGTTTATTGTATTATACTTTACTATATTATATTTAAAAGGCTTTTGTATTGTACTGAATATATTTTATTCTTACTATCAATATCCCTAAATTTTTCAAGCTAGTTATACGAGAAAAAATACCTGAATTATGACTGTTCCTCCAGCTGTAGCTAGAGCCAATGTAAGAGATTCAAGTTTTGCCTCTTTCAGAGGAGGCACCTCTTTGGTCAGAGGCCCTGCCCTGAGCAATCTAGGACCCAATGTCGCAAAGCAAGCCGGATTGATGAGTGGCATGCAAGTCTCTGGCTATGAAGGAGTAAAATTGCCAAGACAAACCTATCCGACAGACTCTGAGCCTGTGCCAGAAAACTTTGCAAATGTCAATTTCTATTCCACCAAATCCCAGGGTCTAACTGGTTCATTGCAATTTGTGACATACAAAGTCATGGGAATGAAGCGCTTTGACAAAAGCAAGTACTCCCGCATTGATTTCCAACGAGGAGAACCTGTGTTTGCAAAAAGAAGTAGTGAAGATGATGCTCATTGGGACGTTTTGGAAATGTTTAATATTGCAGGCTTGAATTCTCAGCTTCAAGATGATGCGAGCGTGCTTGTGACTGAGCTCAAAAAAGAAGCCATTACTGGATCAAGACCCAATGCAAGAAGAAACAGAGAAGGAAATTTGCATGTTGATTTGGAAACTCTTACCACAACCCCAGGAAAGTTTGCAGAAAACTATGTATTCTTGTGGTTTGTCGCTGGTTCTGATAGTGGAACACCAAGTCCTCTTGCACAAGATACAAGCTCAACAAGACTGTTTACTTTTGCTATTATGGGAAGAATGGAAGACATTACTGCATATTGGGCCGATGCCATTGAAATCAACGAACCTGCTGGATTTGGAGTACTGAAAACAAAAATAACATCGTCCACAAAGAACATCGATTTTGATTCCTATCAGCCATTGTCTGTTGTTCCAATGGTTCTCAAAGCCAATGCTCCATACAATATGGGCTCGAATCACCATGTGAATCAGTACTTGGATGAAACTATGGACTCTCCTGAAGACCCTCTGTTTATATACCGAGCATTGCATGGGCTTGGACCTGCCCAATTCTCCAAAAACTGTATTTCTGACCCCTATATGCCACCAAATGCCCCTAACTTCGACGTTGGAGACTTCGATCCCAGTCCTGATGGAATTCCTTTGAATTACAATCATGCATATGATGTTGATTTGGGTTATAGAGATGTTGTGTTTAGGAGAGGAACTGACCAAAACGGTGATTCGTTTATCTATCCTATTTATGTATTCACTTCTGGAAAATATATTCATTGCGGCAAATTCATGTACTCAAACGGAACAAAAGCGACAATCCATGAAGTAAATGCAGCCATTCGCGAAGACAATGACATTGCCTATATGAAGTTGAGAAGACTTGGTTTGACAGAATTTGTCTTGAACACATAATTTTTGTATTTTTTACCATGAAATTGTGATAGTAAATTTTGTTTTTAAATTTTTAAATCATATCCTTTAGCAAACTTTTTCACTTACGTTTTAATACAAAATGTCAAAAAGAAAGAGAACTGAAATTAAAGAGAATATTGTTATACCCGTTGCAAAAAATGTGGTGCCTATCAACAACACGATTTCCAATATAATTATTGTTGGATACTATAATGGAAGATACACATTGAGAACAGACAATTTCGCGTTTGCTTTATATGTATTAAAGGACGGGACAATGGGCATAAGCACGAAAAAAGTAACTAAGGCTGCAGTTTCAGGCGCAGCATTCCCATCAGTAGACAAATTGCTTTTAGTATGTGCAGAAATTAGCGAACAAGGCCATTATGCATACCGTATGGCAGAAAACGACTTTTATGTGACATTATACAAATCTTGTTCCAAATACAAGCTAGACCAATTCAAATACCCATTTACATTGGCAGATAAATTTGAACCTATTAAGACAATTTCGAAAAAGAATATGGCCAGTGCAGTTGAAACTTATAATCACAATATCTTCAAATTATCAGGTGAAGAAATTGTAGATGACTGTCCTGTTTGCAAAACACTTGCAGCTTCAAAATAGCATAAGAACTTTTTTACCAAAAAGTTATGTATAATGTCTGTAAAAAAAGAAGAAACTTAATTTGAAAAATTAATAAATTGCGACTCTTTATGATAATTATTAGCAATCAAAAATCCCTGGTTTTTTCTGATAAAACACTTTGCTAGTCGTTTATTCATTTTGTGATTTACTCAATATAGAAAATCCTAAAAGTTATACCTCAGAAAAGAATACTCTATCAAAATGGCAACTTATCAAGGAGGACATACTATGAACGATGACACAAAGGAACCAACCCCATCCGGATTTGTTCCAGAAAAGTCATTCTACAACACTGAATGGGCAAACAAAATGAGAAACAATTTAACATCTCCTTTGTACAAAACATCTAAGCCCCCTTTGGATATCATTCTTGATATCCATTTTCGTGAAATTGCATGGGGTCATGAATGTGATCAAGTGAATGGCCGTCCCAAAATCATGACTGCATTGAATGGATACGAAGGATTAGGAGAAACCCCTGCTTCTGTCGAAAGGGATATTCTCATCAATGATTTGAAGATTCCAGCTTCTCTTGCAGACCGTTTGGTTACAGATGCATTGTTAAATAGCATTGTTATCAGAGGATTGAGTACTCAACAAACTCCTTATGCAAAAGGGGCTTTGAAAGAGGTGGAAACAAATTTGCTTATCAATGGTATTGGCGCCTTGCACGGATTCAATACCGTTTTTGTTGGAGATTTAGTCGAAATGTACATTCCAACTCAAGCAGAACTCAAGAAAGTGGACTGGGACCAGATGAGAAGACTTGGAGTGGTGCCCGGAAAAGTAACCTTGTGGGCACGTTCTTACAGAAGTGATACTGCTGTGAACAGAGCTTTGGATGCATTGAAATTGTATCTTGAAAGCCCTGATTTGTATCACAAATTGTTCAGCTCTGATTACTGCAAGAACAACTGTGTCCAAGTCCAATTCTTATGCAATCTTGTTTATTTCATTTTGTTCTGTGCCTCAACTGGAATTGCGAAAGGAATTGAATCAGGTCTTACCCAACTGGCATCTTATGATGATGACAATGCATTGCTGAAAGCATTTTATTTGAATGGAGGAACTGCTGATGAAATCCAAGCAACAGTCAATGATGTTTGGGCACATACAATGGGCATTACAGGGCTTTATGAATTATCAAAGAACGATCCAAACCCCGATGGTCCTACATCCCATAAATTTGATGGGCGAGTGAATCAATTGCTCAGTAACGCTGCCACAAAAGAAGAATTCAATAATGCCCAGCGTAGATTCATCAGAAGCATTGTGGAGAGCATTGCCATTCATCCAGAATTGGTGGATGACAAAAATCTTATTGGATGGGACGGAACTACCAATCTTGCTCGCGTACAAAAGTCAGACATTGCTGCTTATAGAGATTTGGATTTGACTAAAGACTGGGGTCTTGCTCAACGTGCACAAACAGAAATGATCGGATTGTTCTTATCCGCAATGGCAGATTTCGAATCATTGAATCGTTCCAGAATTGTTGGACAATGTACAAAGGCAGGTGGAGGCCCAAATAACACGAATTTGGAATATTTCCACAGAACTGCCTACTAAAAAAAAGGAACGTGATTTTTGCTAATATTTTATTGTTTGTATAATAAAAAGATTTATTTTCATTCTTCATCATCATCCAATACAATATTTCGTTGCCTCTTCCCATTTTCATTGATACTATCAGTAGTCAAGCTAACTACTGTATTCGTGATTGTTCTATATGTTGCATTCAAATCACTGCGTTGCAGTATATATTTTTTCCGTTTCTCTTCCAATTTTTCCCAATCATTGGATGCCAGCATTTTAATGTTTGCAGCAGTCAACATATTCCCGTTAGATGAAGTAAATCCAAATCGTTCTGCATTTGGATATTTGACAAACTTATTCCCATACATATGAATAAAAAACATATATCCATGCACCAAGTCAAATCTGTGTTTGATTTCTGAATCCGGAGGAACTTGTTTTGCAAAAGCTTTCATGGCTTTTTTAAAATCATCAGGACTTGCCTCAAACAATTCTATTTTTATACTTTTGTCTGTCAACTCATTATCGTCACTTTCTATATCGCTATCAATTTCATTACTGACTCTTCTTTTTTTGAATTGTTTATATGAATCTACTGATTCCAACAAACTCTTGTTCTTTTTGGTAATCACTGCTTTCTTAACTGCTATTCGCACATCATTAAGATCTAATTCCTTCAGTTTCTTTTCTTGCAGAAGCTTTTTAACGTTTTGATTTTTGCTATATTGTGCAAGATAGGCCACTATCAGCATTCTTTTGTAAGCATACGAATCAATAAGGAGATGCGTGTAATCATCCCCGTCAAATTTGATGATGGGCCTTATGTACTTTATATTCTCCAAATAAGAATTGATAAATGTCTTCATGGACACTCCCATAAACCCAAAGGTATAATCAGAGCTTTTGCTAACCACCACACATAAAAATGTGGGAATCAAATCCTCATCGTTATTCAAAAAACGTTTCACTAGCTTTTTGTATAAGACATTTACGTTGCAGTAATCATCTCTGGTTTTGGCACCGTAATTAATATACATTTGTATATTCTTTGCTGCAGTAGTAAAATTTTTGATTTGTTGTTCAATTCTTTTTTTCAATGCCGAATTGCTTTCTCCTTCTATCTTTTCATAGTCTTCTTCAATATTAAACGATCCAATCGCATTTCTCAATCGATACAAAAACCACAAACATATCAATACGATGTCAGAATCTGCAGAGTATATCGTAAATGAAGTAGTTCCAAACTCTTTCATTGCAACAACAATGTGACGGACAAACGCCAAATCAAATTCTCCCATATCATTTTTAAATTCAATATATGGATTGACATTCGGTCGCTGCTTCATTCCAGCAACGTTATGTACATTTTCTTCCCCTAAATCATATACTATCCCATCCACAATAATTTGCTGCTGGTCTTTTTTGTATGTTTTTTCTTTTCCATGACTAGGATGAACAAGTGCAACTGGAACTTGATTTGGTATTGCATTTCCAATATCTTTAAATATTTCTTCATTTTTGGTCAAATAATGCCCATCAAACACAATCACTTTGCCACATGGTGGACAATAAAAAAAGTTTTGGTCATACATAAATGTATTGATTATAAACCTCATCAATTTCGATCTGTTTGCACCACCCGTACTCTCATTCCATGGGAGTGGCAAAGTGTGACCCAATTTGATAAAAAAACCTCGTTCTTTTATAATGTCAAGCATTTTCATGCGAAATTCCTCGTCTACTTTTTCTTTTTCTTTTCGCATTTGCTGGGTAACTCCTTTTTGTATTGGAACATATTCTTTGTCCGTAATTACTATCAAATTTTCTACGGTATCAAAACAGAAATCAAAAATCTCTTTCAAGTACTCCAATAATCTATCAGCCGTTGCGATTTCCATTGTTTCTTTATTGTATGCTGAAAATCCTCGCAATGGAATCAAATGATCCAAAAGCCCTAGTGATGTATGTGGGGCATATATCCCTTGCTTTACATCTACTTTAAAGAAGGCATGTGTTTCAGGTTTGACTTCTCCTTTGCATTTAATGTTCTCAATTAACCACTTTCTAAATTCTGATTTTTGTGCCATGGCTTTGTGAGTTTTTTGGAAATTCAATTTTTTGACTTTGTGAAAAAATTTATTTTTACAATACAATACAAAAGGAAAATATATATTTGTCAAAAACCCCTTATATACTGAACAGACTCAAAAAAGACGGTTTTTTGCCTAATTCTAAACCGATGCAGGGATTGTATACAATTATACAATAACGATTTTCGTACATGCCTTTTTCGTTGGATAGTTTGCGAACAAATGGCAATGACCATACTTTGCGATTGTCATACTCCAAGTGATTTTTACATATGATTTTTTTGGCAAAACTATCATATATTGGATGAAACATTTCAAAAGCCATGCAGCCATTGTAATTGAAATTGATTGCGTGTCGTAGTCCATGGAGAGGACCAACCGGAGATTCCGCCACTTTTTTTATAACTATATCAGCAGAAGTATTTGCATCGATTTGCATAGTCAGAAAATTTGATGGTCTATTGCTGTTTAACTGAATATATAATACAGTAATTACAGTACTATTGATTGCATTTTCAGAATTGAATGCTGTGTTATTAACGGTTTCTAATTCTTTTACAAACTTTTCGACATTTTTGTCTCGTTTTATATTCAATCTTGATTCCAAATTGGGTGCCAATGGATTGAACGCTTGTGGAAATATATTTATATATGACTGATCAGATAATGGCTCATTTGTAGTTTCTGAGACTGAATTATTACAACCAGAAAATAACATTATATACTAAGCAAAACTCACTGTAGCGATTTTGGATTTATTAAAATACAAGACATTACTTTTTTATTATACATATAAATTACTTTTTCACAAAGAAACTGGTTTTTTCTGTTCATGTACACATGGTAACACAGAATAATACATATTTTCCATTTGTTGCTTGCGAGTGAGTGCATACCATTCGCCCCATTCAATAGAAATATCGTTTTCTTCTCTTATTTTGTAATAGTCAAATCTTTGTGTGCGTGGGTTTGGATCAAATGGATCTCCTATCCACCATTTGGTTATAATGGACCCAATAAACATATACATAATAATAGGCAACATCAATGGCGTAAGCGTATTGACAAGACTGTACATATTTAATGGAATAATAAGCAATATATAGAATCCCATTGCCACATTTAATTGATCTTTCAGTTCTGGAGGTGCAACCACTGATGTGCTTTGTAATGATACATCTAATTTCGCACTTAATTCGTCAAATTTGGTATTGACATTGATTTCATCAGGATCAGATAAATACCCTCTCAATGCAAAAAATTTGACTGATCGTTTCGCTTCTTTGATTAATAATTTTAGCTGCGCAGCAGGAGACGTATAATCATCTGAATATAGATATATTACATTGGCAATCCTATCAGAATATGGTGCCCTTATCTTATCTTTTCCTTTCAAATATAAGTGCAACGTAATATAGTTGATAGCTCTCAAGATTTCGAAAAATTGCTGGATTTCGTTTACACATTGGTCACATTTGCCTGTAGCCGTTACTGATAAATATCCAGACATTGTTTCACTTATATTGTTGATAGAAAGCAATATATTGACGAATTTCAATGGCATAGAAACAAATGCTTCTACCGCACCCATTAGCTGGTCTTTGTATACGAATGCTACAACAATATCCATAATAGAAAAAGCGGCTGAAATGTTTCGTTCTTGTAAATATTGTCCTATGGATGTTCTGTCAAAAATTCCAATCCAAAACAGCCCATACACAAGAAAGAATATAAATGACACAATGTTCATTTCGATGATGCCAGAGTTGTCGTATCGGACCATTTTTTGTATCAGACCCGAAAAAATCATATTGCTTTCGTTTTTTGTTGGATATTCGTTATGATTCAATCGATAATCATCTGTAGGATTGCCATAGAAAAAGGCAGGCCCTCCGTTTTTGGGCTGCATAACAAGTATAGAAGGATCCAACGACATTTTACAAACAAAATTCTATTTCAGGAAAGGAAATAAAATCACTTATTTAATAGTCAATTCTTTCATTAATTAGAACTTGTTTTACGGTATTGTTACAATAAACCAAATATTTTTATTGATTTCCATATCATTTAATAAAAAAATTATTCTGTGTCTTCTTCTCCACTGTCATTGGATTTCAACATTTGGGACAACAACGCTTTGCGTCTGGCGTGAATTGGAGTGCCATATTGTATCCAAAGCAACAATTCATATAGCAAAACTTTTTTTGCATCGCTTTCAAAAAAGCGAAACAATTTATTTTTTTCTGCAATTGTCAAATGTTCTTCCTCGCTCTCATCGTCATATTCACTCTTATCTTTATCAGAATCTGACGTTACGCTATCATAAACAGTTGTTCTGCACCGCAATGTGTTTGGGTATTTGTGAATCTTGGATAACAGTGATGAAAAATCGCCTGTGTCAATATGGATATTTGATCTACTGGCTTGAGGTTCATATAATACTGTAAGTATTTTTGACGCAGGTTCGTTTTTCAATGTTTTCACTATTCTGGTTCTAGTATATCTTTTGAAATTATCCACATGATGCTTCTTTCTTTTTGTAACTTTTCCCAATTTCCTTGCTTGTGTTAGCATTTGTCTATGAGACACTATATCTTCCCATTCAGGAGTCGGATTTTGAAATAGTCTCACATGATCAGATAATATTCCCTTTCTTTTGACGGGTTCTTCTTTTTGTTTTTTAGGAGCCATGTTGTTGTTCAGTATCCAAAAATTGTATTTGATTTTGTACAACAATATAAAAATATTTTATATTTTTAAAGTTTTTTGTATTGCTAAATCGGCGTCGTTTTATTACTTTCTCAAACAACAAAGAAAAAAAACAATGGCACCAAAAGATAAAACATTTCAACCCCAAACAAGAAGCCAAAAGCTCAATAAGTTTTTGGTTATGATGAAACAATGTGTGAATGCAAGGAAAAATTCGTTGAAGCAAAAAATACATGCATTTAGACGGGAACGAATGTGTTTGAATATATACAGACGTGCATTGAATAAGATGGAAAACGTATGCAATGATATGATGTATGATGTTAAAAACGAAACGAATGGTTTTTACACTATAGAAAAAATATGTACACCGTTCAACAAAGAAGCAGACCAATCGGAAATTGATAAATATTTTATTATGGATCGTGATGAATTTGTAGAATACAATCAATATCACAACTATCTTACTTTCGCAAAACTGCGGAATATTATTAACGTCCAATTGAAATTAGTTGGTGACAAAATACATATTCCCAATCTGATACAAGAACAGAATGAACTTGATAAAATACTAAGGCTTCAATTGGATATCGAAACATTTGAAGACTCATTTAAACGAAAATATGTGAAAGAAAAAGCTTTGAGAGAAGATTATTTTGAATTTGACACTGTTACTGGATTTAACGAATGTATTGCAGTTTGGGATGCGAAACTTGAACCATTTATGAAAAACTGACGGGGATTTTTTATTGGGGAATTTGTTATGGAAATTGTACAACATTTTTCGGATAATAAATGTATAACTGGATTGGTTTTGGAATTGTATTCATAATGAACAAATATTATATAATTTTGTAATTGGGGGGGGGGTGGAGGGGAAAGAGACATTGATATTATTATATGGGGAAGGGAATATAATATGGTAAGGGATAATGGAATGGATTGGGATGTTGGATTGGAAAAATAATAAACAATTGACTATAAATATATCATATAGGAAACATGTTTTAAAGGGGGAAATCGCTCTTGAGCAATGGGATGTAGGTGTGATCGTTGGTAAGTCCCCAGAATGCCCAAATGACAATGGTAACTCGGAGCAAGTTGAAGAAATGATTGGCATATTCGTAAATCATGGGATTCAAAGTCCATCTGAATTCATAGCGTTTTGATACCACAGTGTAATCTGGATTCGTCAATAAAGGCTTGTAATATCTCTTTAAGTATGCAACATCCCATCTGTTAAATGGATCCATAGTTCTGAGCACAGGAGACAAATGAAGATAGTAGAGTCCTTGGAGACCTCCGGCTTGCAAAAACGAAAGAACCAATTCAAAAATAAACATTATGTACATATCCGTCTGGCGAGCATGAGCAGGGTATCGTGTGAAAAAGATCATTTCAATCACAATCACAATAGCCCATAATCCAATGCGAATAACCCATGCAGGGAAACTAATGGGGCGAATATGAGTTCCTACAATTCCAACAGTAGTAGGGTCCTTGCGTCTGTTTTCCCAGACCATAAACAATCCGGCAATCTCGGAAGCAAAGAAAATAAAGGCTGTCAAAACAGCAATGTAAATGCTTCCAATTCCTTCTCCAATTGTAAGTGCAATGATGAAATGCAAAAACAATCCAGTGATACATGAGAACACATGAGACAAAAGCATGTGATGATCGTGTACTACAGCATCTCTGTACACTTTGAAAGTATAATGATCAATGACATCCCAAGTGGTCATTCTTGATCTGGTTTCTGCTGGTAAGATATATGGTGATTTTGTGACCATTCTGTAAACTAGTACAAATAACCATATGGCAATGAATATTGCTGCAAAAGCACAAAAAGTCAAGCCCATTGCAAACGGCCATGCAAATGCCTGCATGATATGGTAGTTGGGTGGACATGGGTTAGTGTACAATCCTCCGACACAGTTGTTTGGAGCGACATGATCATCGTCATCTATACTGGTCAAAAAATCGGTTGTGGAAACGAAATAAGGAGTTGCAGGGCCATTGATATAATGAGATCCAAACACTCCAGCAATAGTTGCGACAGATGCCCACCACAATACCAACACTCCAACAAGAACCAAAGAATGGGTTCTCTCTTGCATGGCTCCTGGAGTATTGACTGCGTACAGTTTGTCATTGTAATTGACTTTGTTAAAGGGTTTGTTGGTGCCGGGAACTACATCTTCAATGACTTCAACTGGTATTTCGATCAACTTTGTAGTTGCGGAAAAAACATCGTCGATTACTTCTGTGACAATATTGTCACCTGATTCGAGTTTTGTGTATTTAGCCATGTTGCGTATTTTTCAATAACGATTTTTGTGTAACACTAAAGGTCTTATTATGCTGCCGATCTAATCAAAAAATTGTTATTGTTCTTATTCTCTTTTAGGTCACTAATTATAGCACCAATAAAATATCAAATGTGGATTTTTTTAGATAATTATTGGTAAGCACTATCTTGGACTGTTTCTAAAAACTCCAATGATATTTTTTTGTAAGATGAATACTATAGTACGAATATGCTACTAAGAAACTTGTATAATAATTCATTTCATTGAATTTGCAAAAGTCGCCTTTTTATTTTTTTCCGTTTTTTTCTTCTGCATTTATGGGCATATTATTTTGTGCAAATTATTTTTTTGGCCTTTGGAAAAAATTATTTTTAAAAACTATTATTTTAGTCAAAAGGGCTTTGCATTTTTAACAAAGCCAATTTGAAAAAAATGGAATGCGAATCACCTGCAGAATTTTTTGCAGCATGTTATCAATTGACATTAAATTGTACTCAAAGTAGCGAAAAACGCAATGCATGCATATCGAAATGCATGGCCTTTTTGGAAGAAGGATCTGATCCTACTGTATGGAACGAACATGAAGTCATCCATCCGTTTTTGTGTTTTGCAAAAGCATTTGCATTGCCATTAATCAAATACACTTTTGAGCACATTGGTTCCTATCAAAACAAAAATTTGAACGTAGTTCTTGATCGAAATGGCAAAAATGCATTGCATTTGTGCGCAACTACGAACCCTGAAGAACATATTAAAAAAACACTTCTTGAAGAATACTTTGGAACTGTGAAGTTTCTTGTCAATCATTTCGGGTTTAGTGTTACCGATAAAGACAATGATGGAAATACTCCCGTTCATTTGGCCATTGAAACAAAGTCGTTGGGAGCAATACAGTCGTTTGTGTTTGTGTTTTGTGAAAACAACAAAAAAAGATGTCCTCAACAAGTAACGGGGCTTACCAAAAATGATATGATTGATCAAATCATTGATGCACCCATTGATCACGTGCAGGCGTTTTTGCCCCATTGCAAAAACAAACACGGAAACAGTCTCTTTTTGCATGCTATTTTATATGGCATAGAAGACAAATATATCTATGATACTATTTATTTAATTGATGACAATTCTTTGACTGCCAATGAGACAGGTCATGATGCCATGTTCTTTTTGGACAATGCTCCTGATTTGAAAAACGCTGTTTCTGCTGCACTGGAGTCCTATGAAGCCCTTAGAAAAAACGAAAAGATAAAGCAATTAAGTTCAGCTATCGACAAAAATAGCACTTTGACACATCCATTGTCATTCACATACCGCAATGTGTTTACTGTCAATGATGGGAATGATTTGAGAGAGTTTCATGATGCAGGGCAGGGCTATGTGAAGCTTGCAAAGCATCAAGTTCGCATAGCAAATCCTATGTTAAAGCTACCCAATGGCAAATTTGGAAAGCTTCTTTTGGTAGATATCTGCTTCAATGTTTCTTCATCTACCATTTCTGCAAGAGACAATGTTCCGACAAGAGTAGAGATTTGCTTGGGAGCAAAAAAGAACCAGCCTTTTGAAGATTTTCCATTTCTTTTGATAGAATATGATCTGCTTCTTCAACTTAATGACCAAATTTCTTCTGGAAACAAAACTCTCGATGAATTGAAAGAAGACTTGACCAAAATAGAATCTGAAATATTGAAACAGAGCAATGAACCCAATCCCGATTTGGAAACTATTGAAGCATTGACCAAACAAAAAGCTACTGTTTCTTATGCCAAAGACTCTGCTGCAAGATTATTGAATCATCGATATTATCGCATTGATCCTTGTCCGAAACCAGACAATTGGCAAATTCTAACCATGAATTCTACCTGCAGCAAAATTGTGGTGCCCAAACTCTCAGGAGACGGTTCTCTTTTTCTTGCATCTACTGCCTATGAAATGGAAATCAAAAAACTAACAGATGAGAGAGAATTGCTTGCCAGCAAGAATGGTGACACTACTGCATTGGATTTGGCGATCGAACAAAAAACAAAAGAATATGAGGAAATCAACAAAAAAATGGAGGCTTCTTCTTTTGACTACAACCTCACTGGATTTATCCTTACACTCCAGGCCTCCTTTGCAAAGATAGTGGCAATTGAAAATAGTTTGAAAAATTAATTATTATGTATCCTGCTTAGCAATGATTGCAAAAAATAAAATTTATTTTCACACATCTTTTTAAGAAAAAAACTGTATGCAATGGAAAAATATGGAGGGGACAATAATGTATCATGTGATACTATTTCTAGGTTTATGCAATTATGCAATCAACGAGCTGCAATGCTGGTGCGGCCTATCATATGTATGGATCCTGTATTTTTTGACACATTTACCATAGAAAACGCATGCAAAGTGGCGCCCAAATACTTTGCGAAACAATGTTTTAGCCCATTGACGGCGAGGGCAATGATCGTGCCTGTGAGCACTGTTCCAGGCAGAGATGGAAGGAATACTCATTGGGAACTGATGGTAGTGGATTTTGTTGAAAAAGAAATCACTGCATTCGATTCCTTATGCATGAACACTGCAGAACACATATATGAAATTTGTGTGGATAGATTTAGCTATTCCAAAAAAATAGGAAACACTACTCGTTTCAAGGTCATCAAAAAAGACGAGAATCTACCATATTGTTACAATCCAAATCCACAAATTAGTCCTGAAATTTTGCAGGTAGCAGAAAAAATATTGTTGCTGTACAATACGTACATGTTGTATGCTATAAAAGAATACAAAAACAAATGTGTGCTTCTGTCAACAAACGATCCTTACAGACCGTTTACACTTAGATTTAGAAATTACATTGAACCACAAATCAACAGAAATTGTGGTATTTATGTTATGGGAGTTGCATACGAATTGACTCAGCCATATGTCGATTATAAAGAATACATTAAAATGATTAAACAATTCAAAGCTGGGACGTTTTTATATCCATTAGGTCGTCTAAAGATTGAGAATTATAGATCATTGTTTTACAAATTATTAAACGATAGAATGCCCCAAAAAGAATTACATGACAAGTTATATCTTTGTGTGCGATGCATGTACAGAGTTTTGAATGCAGTCACTATGGAAGGAACATTAAATTTTTATGAAGGTGAACAATTTACCTTCAAATTATTAGCTGGTACGAATTTGGACGAAAAAAGTGCTAAAAAATTTTACAAAATTGCTGTAGCAATAGAAAACTTTTTTAATCCAAATATATCAGAAAATAACCATCTTAAAATATCATATGTTACATACAAACGTATGAGTATTGATTTTTGTTTACTGGAAACATCCGTAAATCCAGATCTGTTATCAACTCATTTATCGAACGACATGACAATATCCGTTCGATTGAGTTCTGTAAAATACTCATCAAAATATAAATATGCGATACGAATAAATCAACCAGTTGAACAAGTAGCCGTTCGGTATTTTAACGACAGAATACCGTTTGCAATAGAAGAAACTGAAAAAATGAAACTCTTGAAACAATCGCAACAAATCACAAACTGTGTATACGAAGGATATATGTAAAAACCTATATTTTTATTGTAAATTATAAACGTATTTCATTGAATGCATTTCAATCAAAACGGCCGAGTTGCCATAGACGGAATGATACTGACAGACTCAGGTGCCACAACACGCTTGGTTCCAAACTCCTTTGTGGATAATTTCATTCCAGAAATATATTCAAACGGAATATTGGCTTTCAGAAGCGACGATTTGGGAGCGGTATCATACATATCACTAAGCACTTTTTCAATTACAGTCAGTGCATAGTTATACCCTAATACAAAATTGGCATTTTCGTAGTCCATCCTTTGCTTGTTTTGCTTGAATGCAGTATCCCTAAATTCAATCAATGATCCTAAAAGCTGTGGGAACAATCTAGTATTCGTCTGGGTTTGCATTTTTTTAATTGCTTTTCTTTTTGATACTTCGTCTGTTCGCCTTTTTTCTCTTCCATATAAAGAAACCTCTTCAATATGTCGCAGACCCGGCAAAGCCAATTGAGTAGTTATTCCAAAATCATAAAAATAGACACAAGGAATGAATATATCCGCTCCTTCAAAGCCCAATGCTCCCAAAATAATGGAAGTATCTTGCAACAAGTTGTTTCCTAAAATATTCAAAGCAGCCACAGATGCTCCTAATGTAAGTTCCAATCGGTCTGAATAATGTAAAGTATTTGATGTAGAAGAAGGTCTTGTTGTGTCCAAAGTTGGGACTTTCAAAAGCGCAAACAATTTGTCAAGCCCTGTTTTACTGATGCTCATTGTATGTGGATGAGAAATTAACAAAGACTCCAAAGTCAATCTGCTTTCTTGTGGTTTTCTTCTGTTTTCTTCAATTGCTGCAAGCAACCCCTTATTTGGAGTGATTATATAATCTACTGATGTGCTCGACCATTCATTTGTTCCAATGTCAAAAATAATATAGAAAAATCCATTTTCAACAGAGTCGCCTAAAGCCGAAGCTATTTTTTTGTATTCTCTCAAAACCTCTGTTCTTGTAATAAAAACATCAGAGCTATCAATTAATATTCTATTTGGAATTTGTAATGGTGGAATGTATTGCATAAGAAACGTCCCTTTGATATCGTTTTTGACTTTCATAGACATCGCGCCTGAGGTGGGAACTCTTGAAGCATACAAAATTTCATTGTTGCATACAGCTGCTGCTACCCTAATACTTTTAATTTTTTCTATATCACCACTATCTGCCCCTGTGTCTGAGATTGACATAAAACTTGGAGTTATATTATTCACGATATACTCCCATACAAACAATCCGCTTTGGGCATGGGTTTGTTTGATTTCTTCAAACTGCATCGAAAACAATTGGTCAATACTCAAAACCACCTTTTGACTATATGCCATTTCAGTAAGTTTTCCGGCCTCTCCAAGAGGAATAATCATTTGTTTTTCGAGCATATTATTGAATTTGGCCGAGGCTACATAACTGGCAATAGATTGTGTTCCCTGCTCGACTTTTGAAGTGGTTCCAATCTCAGGACGAGATGTATCCGTGGTCAATTCCATAATTTGATTTTTTGTAACACTATTGTTTCTTTTTTTGATATTTAAAACAAAAAACAAATTACTTTTGTTTTTGGAATTATATAAATATATAAAAAAGTACAATACAAAATTATTTTCTAAAATATAGTGACTATATCACAAAGCAAGTAACCTTTTGTTTTTAACACCGAATTACCCAAAAAATGAGTTTGTCTGATATTGAAACCCAAGACACTGCTGGTCACAACATGACAAATTGGTTAGTTTCAAACAATATGAATCCCAATTTGCTAACGGCATCAAGAAATCCATGGATGTCAGGTCCTGGGTACAATAAATCTCCAATTGAAGTCAACAAAATGTTGCAAAATGATAAATTGGGGAAATACAAATTGGCAAATGCAACGCCTGAATCCGCAGGACAATTTTTGATGAATATCATAAAAACAGATTTGATATTTTCTGCCGAAAGCAAGTTTTTGTACAGGGTGAATGAGCTGCTTAATCAAATTGAAAACTATTCACCAACAAAACTTCAAACAGAACTTTCGAATTGGAATGCATTACAAACACCAATTAAAACAGAAAAAATGCAAGATAGTCTAGGATACAGTATTATTATACCAGCCATTGCATCCAATATTTTAAGGCTGTGGAAAGAGGCATCAAAATTAGAAGGGCTGGCAACTGATGAAGAAATCAACAGTATCAAATATGATATTTTCAAATATCTTATACGATTAATTAACAAAAAGGGGTCACATTGTTATTTGGGAAATTTGTATGTAAAAAACCTTGCGTTTTTCGATATGATAAACTCATTGAACACGCAGAAACAATATACCTCTTCTGAAGTTGCAGTTGCTATCACAAAGGATGAAGCCTTGGTCACAGCCGATGATATAGAACTCGTAGGCAATTTTATTTTCAAAACAATTGTCGAGTCTCCTGCTGGATGTTATTCTTTGGAAGATATCAAAAAAGAATTTTACGATGTGAAGTCTGATACACAAAATCGCATTGCTGCTGTAGCGTTAGCATACACAAGATTATTGGTGAACCTCAATAGCGTATTGATAGAAAAGCATCAGGAAATATTTACAGCATTTTATACCATTTTTTCACAATGCCATAACGTGCTTGTCAATGCTACTCTTTACACAAAAACACCGGATTTTGAAGTGGCCGTCAAAAAAATCAATGGTCACATGAGATTTATTCTATGCAGGGAACAGGGATACCAGGTCAAACTGGCTAAATTTATTGCCATGTTTGATTCCTTGTATGATTTTTGTGAAAAGGCAAACAGAAAATTTTTGTTGCTACTGAACAAAGTAGACCTTTCGAAAGATGAATGGACTATAAACAAAGCACTGGCTTCTTTGCAATCTGAAGTTGGAAATGAATCCAATGAATTGTTCAACAAATTTTATTCGACATTAACAGAATTTGGAGGCATCAAAATCAACACCAACTCTCCACTGTACACTTTTAGATAAAAAATAAAAGTATCCTAAAACATTATTTTTTTCATATGTTCCATTTGAGCTTCGACAATATTTTCTTCCTTGGGCAAAACATCCCTATACATAAGCGGATTCAGTTCTATTTGTTCCATTTTGGCAAACACTGTAGGCAAATCATGACCGTTTTTTGACACATTCTTCATATACATCGTTCTTGTTCTCAACTCTTCTGCTCGGGCTGCAATGTTTTTGATATCTTCTTCCAATCCTGACAATTTACAGCGCATCATTTGGTCTTTTGCATGCTTTAAATAAAAATCAACCACCCATGTGATATTGTACACCTCAGAATAATTTGTTTCTTCGCTTTTGATTTTCTGTCCGTTCTTGATTCCTTCTCTCAATCCTAAAGCGTATTCCAAATATGCTTTGGCATAATATAAATATTTGTAGTACAATGCAAACATACTGATTCCTGTAGAACAACAAATGTTACATGTTGCATTAATCAAGTTGTGTGCCCTATTCATGTTATTTACAATAAAGAGATACTGAGTGCATCGTTGATGATTCGTGATTTTCGTATTGCTTATAAACTTTTCTACTAAAATAATTTGTGCCTTGGCTATGGCATAGGCATACAGCCCTTCATATGTTCTGGGAAGTGTTTCGGTTTGCAATGAAAACTCTTTAGATTGAAACAATGTGCTCCATCCAATACCAATTTGCGCAACTATAGCCGCAGCTAAATATAAATTCTGTGCTACATCATACCCTAATTTTTTCTTCAAATCCTGTATCAACATCATTTCGGCTGCATTAATGTATCCCAGCACCATTACACAGATTGCGAAACAGGCTTCATACTCGAGTGAAAACATAAATGAATCCTCCAAAGGAATCGAATCAACAATTGCCTTTGTCATTTCTGGATTGATTTTCATTTTTCCATTAATCATTAGCCTGTCGCGGTTTCGCTCCAAGGGAGTGATTGCATGCGTGCTTTTCCAAGAACACTTGTCCTCTTCTGTATCTAAATTGGTAAGATATGAATAAGCAATGCCCTCTGGGCACTTGATGTCTATAAGTTCCAATAATATTTCAATGCTTTCCAGGTATTTTTGCGCCGTTGTCACTATTTTAAAATGTCCATTTGGCCGATTCTTTTCCACATTCTTCAAACAATCATACAATTCTGCATGGGCATTGTCACATGTGATAGGAGTAAAATCAGTATCAAACAAATCATTATCTCCTAACAAAATATTCAACTGCAAACTGTCGTATTTGGGCATAGGATAATTCCATATATGAGGTGTTTTGACTTGAGCCATAACTTCCCTACAACTAAAATTACTATATCTGCTATTCCAAAAATACTTTAATTAAAAAACTGTAAAATATCCAATCTTCTTTTATACCAAAAAATAGGTTTTCATAATTATCATTAGACTATTTTTCTAAAAACAAATAGATTATTTCTAATAGTATACTAAACAACCATGACGCTTTTGGAAAACATAGGCAGCTTCTTCAAACAACTATACCTAAAAATCTATGCATTTGTAGCTATCTTATTTAGACCTTTCAATGATTTTGTCCTGACCCCAGTCGAAGCCTTTCTGCATCATTTCGTCGCCAATCCCATCTACAATATCGTCATACGTTTTCGACACGTTTTCGCTCCGTTTGACATTTTCAAAGCCGATAGTGATAAATATACCCATGTGTCAAAGTGGGCCGAAACTGCAACAGTAGCATATGTATTTTTGTTTATATTTGTACCTCATTTTTGTTCGGCCATTACATTCCTTGGACTGGCAATCGGATGGACAGATACAGATATGTATACTATAGCCTTGGTTGTGTTCACATCATTACATGGCGGGTTCTTTTTGATATATTATTTATTTACTCGAATCGTCTCAAGATGGTATTCGTTGAATACAGACACTATTCTAGACAATAAACGAGACATTGGTAAAATGGATTTTGGATTGTTTATGGTTGCTGTAATTTTTATAGTCATTACCGCTACATATGGGGCACATTTCCATCTCTATCCAGAATTATATAATGGTACATTGGCTCTAGTCAGTTCCAGATATTCTTCTCTGTGTGCAGGAATCGCAGATGTCCAAGCGTTATTTGTAATATATATGAATGTGGGTGCATACGGAAGAACTCAGCCAATATTATTCAATCCTGGATCCCAAAAAGCAAAATAAAAAAATGTATATTAATTCTATAAATTCTCGTTCAAAAAAATATAAATTGCGTTCTCATTGAGTGGTTCTATGCATATACCTTTGTTTTGTATAAATAATACTCACTTTTTCAAAATGTTTTTTGTAAAATTCGTATAAAGAAAAAATATAATGTAGTTTGTAATATATACAATACTATAAAATAAGATATAAAATTAATCCACATTCTCGAATTTTTTTCTTAGATACATAATATTTTAATTGGTAACCATTATATACCAAAAAAATCATGATTGTGGCACAATCAAGACCGATAGGCAAATCCTATAAAGAACAATTGATTCATAGAAAGGCTGGTGATACAATACAATCTACACAAACTATAAATACTCCTTCCGGAAATGTTATTCCTATGGCATCTCCTATTCTAAATCAGGTGGGCATCTCGGATTTGAACCCACAAGAAACCAAAATATTCACCGATATGGTCACCGAATCCACCACAGGAGAATTCAAAGTAAATATATTAGGGCACCCAACTTCTACATCGAAATACACTACAGCCGTACCCAGTACAGAAACTGTGACTATTTTTGTGCATGAAGATAGTGTTCCCTTTTTCACATTGTATTTAGTCGGCATCGTTCTTTTCTACTTGTACACTGCCGCATGTGGCATTGCTGCCATGGTTGGTATTTTTGCACTGGTCAATGATTTCAATATCCCTGATTTCTTACTGGCAACTTCAATTATCGGAGCATTCTTTTTCTTTATATCATTCGGAAGCTGGTTCAGATACGGGCACATGTATCAAAAAACAAGTCCCAAACACAATAAAGCAATGATCGAGCCTTTGCTTACGATGTCTCTGTATGGATTGATTGCTTGGATTTCGTTATTTGTATGGACAAAGGACTACGATGACCGCCATGTAAACACCCATGCCCCTAATGAATTAAATAGATTTTATGTGGCATTTTCGTTATATGTTGTTGCATGGATCGCTTCTTCCATGACACTAGGTGGATTCCTTGTGGCATCATTGAATGTTGAAAAGGAAAAACCTGATTTGATGGTGTTCAATGACAAAAACAAAGTATTTACTGCATATGGTGCAAGTGAATTGTCTATTATGAAAGAAGCCGCACGATCTCAGGCACAAGATAATCTTGTACAAGGAAAAACTGTTTAAAAATTTACCTTCTATCTTATAAACTTTCGCCTTGTCTTGATTTTATTTCCTTGGTATATAATTGTGGGATTTTTGTGATTTTCCAAAAATATGTTATTGGTTTCTATTTGTAAGAATAAAATTTTTTATATTTAATTTTTATTACAATTCAATCACTTTTTTTGCAAATCCAAAAAACACAAATTTGACAAATCGCAAAAAAGATAAATAATTTTTCTAACATATTTTTTTGATTTTGGTGACTTTGTTGCTACGGTGATAAAGCCATTGCCAAAAACAAAAAAGAAAGGCCGTGAAGAGAAAAGCGTTGATCCCGATCTTCACCCAAGAGTTGTATGTTTGGACTATCGTGACCACTTCAGACCAATCTGTGCTAGTATCATTGTAAGCAGTTCCCAAAATGTTTTGAATTTCTTCGATGGGTTTGATTTCTTCTATATTCATTATGTAACAAATGGTTTTTTTGAAAAATGTTTTGTGCGGAATAGGATATGTAACAAGATTTTAAAAATACTAATTGTTATGTATGTAACATAAAAAAACTATTTCTGCAGATAATATTTGACTAAAGCTGGATATACCCGTTGATGAAACGCAAATCGGACTTGGTTCTTCATGGATCGACTACTCAAAAGAGATCGAAGAGACACGAGAAAGATCTGAAGACCATAGTGAAAAATGCTATGAAAGAGAAGGATTTGGAACAAATGCCGCTGCTTCCTCGTGTTTTTGTACCACAGAAGGCTGGTCAGTCGAGTGCGAAACAAACTTTGTGTTTAACAGAAAACGAGTCCCCAGCATTTATAGTACAGGAATATTATGTGCCTCCAAAATGGCTGACCAAGACAATATTCAAGGACATGATAATGAAAATAGTCTATTTGCCAAGGACATGTTTGGACTTTCATCTGCTGTTTGTTCAGACAATGAAACTGAGATGGTCGAGGAACACGTTCAATATCGTGATTTCTCAGATGAACATCGAGAGGGTCTTGGCAGAATCCGATACCTATATTACAACAATAGACGACTGGATGGAAATCAGACGCCAAAAGTCGTATTTTCTCAAAGCGGGTTATTCTATGATCACAGTGCTTATAAAGTGGGGAATGGCCGCGACAAAGCTAACGGAAATACCACATTTCATCATCAGTGCAATAGTACAGAATGGAGGGATGTTGTCAGAAGCGTTTCCGATGATAAAAGAATTCAACAAGGAACATCTTGGTGCAACGTTGTTCGAGGGAGGGGTATGGTACAACAACGTAATATGCACGCAAACATATCTAATGGCCCAGGAAAGTATTATGAAAAAAATCCAGGAAGACCATGCGTTCAGAATGGAAGAAATGGAGAAAAAAATCAAAGAACTGGAAACTATGAGTTGCCAAGTGCAAGCAAACAGGCCTTTGAGTCCAAACATTGGTATTCACTTAGACAAGCCAAGCATCGAAGAAGAACAAGAAATCAATACGAATATTAAAGATGTGATAAACAACGAGATAGAGAATATTTATATTAATATGCAAGCAGTGAGGGGTGTGTTGGATAGGGTGATTCGAGTGGATTTATTAGAAGATACCTATAGGAAAAATCAAGGGCTTTTGGAAATTCAATATGGTATAGGACAGGAATTTATTTTGAATACAATCATCAACGAAAAAAGCATCAAGATAAAATATGTACCAGATGTGAGTGTGGTTGATTTTTTGAAGACAGATACCAGAAAAAGCGCTTTGGATAAAGCCCATCACATATATTGCTTTGATATTCCTCGCAAATTGTATGTACTGAATGCATTTATTTTATCTGCTTTGATTGAGAAACGAAAACATGATATTGAGGATTTTATCAAGAAGAATCCGGAAGCAGTATATGAACCATCGTTTAAACACATGACAAAAGAAATTGATTTGATTGAAAATTCTGTTATTAATGGCAAATCATTTACTGCCTCAATGCCACTGTTATATTGGCCTGATGAAATGGATAGAATGATAAAGCTTTTGCGTGGAGACGCGAATTATCTTAGATTTGTTATTGATCCTGAAAATGTATTAGAGGCAAATCCTGAGAATGGCAATATTTCCATCCAAATTGAGCAAATGTTGCAAGAGATTTTTGAGATGTCCACATTGCATACAAAGATATCAGAAGCATTTAAAAATAACGATTTGGACCAAGCCAATATTACTGCAGAATACTATCAAAACACATTTAAGCGAAGGCAAAAAAGTTGCAACCAATCTGGGATATTTATTTATAGCACGGGAGTTACTGATGGTGTAACTGATTACACACAGACTGCGCATTTGTTTGAAGATAATCAAACTATTTCGCCTGGCTTAGTAAATAATTTTGAAGAGATTTTTTTGGGAAAACCTCCATCAGATAATGATAGCATTACAAGTTGTTCCAACGATAGTGCTTTGTTGGGCGATTTGGATGAATTATTAAATCAAGACAATATAAATCAAGAGGAAAATAGTGAAGATGAAGATGAAGCGGTGTTTAAGCCCAAAGAGCACATACTACAAAAGAAAGGAGCAGGATTGAATGAAATGAATAGAGATATTTATAGTAATACAGATCCTTCGACTGTGATAAATATGTTTAATGACGATAAGGAAAATTTGGTGAATACAAATGCCGTTAAATCCATACCTAAGCATATTGTTGGACAGTTTGATACTATGGAAAATGTCAATATGCGTATTATACACCCTTTGCGACTGGGATTTGCTATGTATACCACTTTGAAATCGGCATTCCATTCTGTTCAAAAACACGATATAACCTTAAACTACAATAGAAAATCGTGTGTGTTTTGCGGATATGTTAAATTAAATATGGGAATCCCATCTATTCCTGAAAACTATTGCCGTATTATAAAATCTATGGAAAACGAAGATACCTTTTGTTCGTGGTTTTGCGAAAAGAATCAAACTTGTATTTACTGTGCCATTTGTGCTATGGTGTGTCTTATTGCTATCAAGTTTGTGTTCAATCCAGAAGGCAACTTTGATTTACCATCTTTTGATGTTATTATGAATCTATCTTGTAACAAAACAACCATCAAAAATAGATACCTTTTTTTGTTTGAAGATTGTCCATTTATACCAATTGGACGCATGTTCTACGAAGCCATGCAGTTTTACAGAAATATTGCTTATATTATAACTCATCAGCTTAAAGTAACCAAGCCCAGACCCAGTGATGTACAATGCGAGCTTGTTTATGTACATCAAGGAGAAAATACCAGACACTTAATTCATTATTATGACTTGCAGTATGCTAATCCTGTCGCCCCGTCAAATGCAAAATTTATGGCATTGCTTGAGATGCCAAAGCACAGGATTTTTGATGTGGTCGAGACAGCATTTGTTTTGAACACATTTTATTTAAAATCCATGCAAACAGCTCGTCTTGCCGAATTTCCTGGAGAGCCAGAGTTTGTCAAGGCCGTATTTCTGCCATCCAGAAACAAAAATGTTTGCATGATGTTACTTGATAGTAGAATGCTACAGGCAATGCAATCGGCCTTTACCCCATTGATTCTTACATATGCAAAAATTCAACCCTATTTTATGAGACAATGTCCTTATTACCCACTTGCAATAAGGAATTATTACAAAGGAGACCGAAACGTTTTATACTTTACTATTTGCTGGGTGAGAAGAATGCTTTTTACAAAAAAATCCTCAATTTTGGGCAATAAGGAAGCCTCTCGAATGGAAGGCGAACTTCGTGAATATGAACAATATGTAGCAAAAGGAATGTTACCGATCGAATTGGCACATTACTATAGAATACTGCATGAATTTATAGGCTGCATGACCATGGATGAAATATGTGATATGTTTGTAGAGGCATTCAAAAATCCAGAGACATATTTGGCATTAATCAAAGTCCAGTTTGTAAACTGCACTGGGAAACGAAAATACTCTTTAATGCAAAAACTGAAAACCAAAAAAATACCTGACCCTAAGGATTTTTCAGCTTGTTTGAGAATTGTGGACTGGATGCAACCGCTAAGCTCTTTATATGCGTTTTTATTTCCTATGAATCATACATACAAAATAACTGAAGAAGCTATGGTAGATCTTAGTGAAGTACTTTGCTCAAATAATGAATTATGGGTTGATTATCCTATTGTTGTAGAATTGTTATTGTTTTCGTTGAAGCATCCCATTGGTCACAAATTGGCATATGTGAAACAAGAAGTCAACAAAATAATTTCATATGGATTATTATGGGATATTCCTTATTGCCAATCGTTATATATGAGAACAGGAGTTATTGGATGGTATTCATGGAGACTTATACACAAAGAACGCGTCTTGCAATGCATAATGTATCACCATGGCATTGAGAAAAAAGAAGCCAAAAAAATATTGCAAGCATTACCCCGAAATAAGATAAAATGTGAGTGGTCTCCTTCTGAACCAAAACCACATCTTCCAAAGTTTGTGCATATGAATAATAGCAAATGGTGCGGTTGTGCATTTTGTTCTCGTGTTGGTAATGATCCATGTCCATGGTATCCCGATTTGGGTCTTGATAGGTTTAGTTTTAAAAACGTGATCCTTGCTGAAAGGAAAAACAAAGAAAACAATATCAACAAATTTGTTCGTCTTAGAACCGTTTCTATCACATGCCCTCGGTTTGATGGTCCAGTCCATTACGAAATATATAAACTGGCTGCTGATCCGAGAGTGGCGTATTACAAAAAAAGGAATATTTTTTGGGGGATTTCGATTGATTCACCAACAGATCCTTATGTAATGCCAGGAATGAACAACAAAACAGCCGATATTATTAGCCTGCATACAGGTGCAACTGAGACTGAAAAATACAATCTTCGCAACTTTATTACGCATGAATCGGATTTTTACTATAGGCCTAGCTATGTTTTTGATACGTCTCAGTCTCCAGAGGTAGAAATCACAAAAAAGAAAAAAAGCTTGGCTGGTATGTATGAAATTATTCGCACCCACAAACGAGAGCTTTTGGAAAAACTCGTCTCAGAAGGCTTTGTTACAAAAGAAGAATTATTTGAGGAACTTTCGTTTATTTATCCTATTGATGCACCAAGGACTGAACTGAATCAAGGATTTAGTTATACAAATTTAAGAGAATGTGGAATTGAGAAAAATGAGACTGCAAATCGTATCAAACTCCAACGCGATATAGACAGAAAGCTTTTGGCATACATCCATAAAACAATGAATCAAAATTTGCTTGGGCATCAGTTACTGCGGCATGTAAGAGAAAGATATATAAATCCTGAAGATGGTATGATATTGCCAAATGAAAAACGATATGCACCATTTACTCAAGAACAAATGGAAGACAATAGAGTGTCACACATTGCGAAAATGACGATGTTTTTTAAGATGATAGAGTCATTATCCTATATGGCAAACACATTGCCTGATTACGAAAATGGAGAATTTAAGCCTCGTCCTAAAGAAGTCGAAAATTGTTTTGATTTGAAAACTACTTCTCGGGCATATTTCAATGTAGATATGCTTTCTAAAATTGTTGAAATACGAGACGATATTCCATTGGCATTGTCCCAATTTGATATTCCTATAGCATACGGAATTATCCCAGGCTCTATACAAGAAATAAAAAACACCGAAAAACAAAAAGCCTCTACAAAGCCCAAGGCTAGTTATATGACACAAGACCCTCAGAAACCATCCATGATGACATTTACCTCAAATGCAACATTTGTATTATTTCCAAGTATGCTGAATGATACTACTTGCCCTAAAACAGAATCAGTACCGAATTCATCAAAAACACAATATGCTCAATTGAATGCGTTGATGTCAGCTAGTAACGAAGCGATTGGTATGATTATTGCCCATCCTCCACTAAAAGCATTGAAATCAATCATTACCAAATACGAACATATCGTAAAAACATATTGTTTCAAGTTATCCCCTTCATATAACAGAAGACTTGCAGAAAAGAACCATAAACAAAAAGTGTAAAAAATGTATTTATATAATTTTGTACTTTATGTATAGTTAGTAAACATTTTTTTTCGAAATGACTCTTAGCAGAGCTATTAGTATAATTATATTTACTCTATTTATATTATATTCATTTTACAACATCTATTACAATCTTGGCACAAACTACGAAAAGCACGGGAAATTATTTATCACGGACGAGGATATAAAAAAAGAACAGCAAGCCCCGGCCGGGGGCTTGTCTATCATGGCCATAATTATGCCAACTGTGCAGCTTACATTTATGATTGCAGTGATTATTTTCGTAATTTACAAAATCTATGTTTCCAGACTTACAATGCGTTTATACAAAGACAAAATCCAAAGCAACAAATTGAACGATATTTTACTAAAGGAACACAAACACATTTAATTATCGAGCTTTAATCGATTGTATAACTTGGCTTCTTTGCAGCAGCAAAACGTGTAAAACATTGAAATTATTGTTTCTTTCCATGTTTTGTTGACCACTTCATAATCTTCTATTTGTTTTTGTTCTTCCTCTTCTTTTTCTTTTATATCTGGGCAAAAATATCTAATTGCATCAGATTCCTTTAATTTAAACTGGTCATCTCCTGCGGCATCGTAAAAATCAATTATTTCTATCATTTCCTTTGAAAACAAGTTGCTATACTCTTTGTCTTTGTAATGGGAAAGCAACCAGTATATCATCATCCATGTTGATGGCTGCTCATTTTCTTTTATGCTTGCTTCTGTAGTTGTATGATTTAAAACTTCTAACCATACATGTACATCTTTTTTAAGTGCTTTATTTAAACAAAATTCCAATGCCTTGTAAAAATCCTCGTCCTTTTTTGAATAATATTCATTTGCCAAATGCCTGCGAACCAATGCCATTGGGGGTGTTTGCAAAAAACTCTTTTCTTAATAACACTCTTGTTTATTTTGCAACACAAATTTTTATACAGATTTAAAAACACAATACAATAAACAAAACCCATTTTTGAAAAAATAACAAATTAATCCCAATACCATTCCATTGGAATATTGACCTGATTTATCGCAGACATAATTGTCCTTTCCTTTTTGCGATATTCATCTGAACTATCTGCCATACTGTTTGTGGTACCCGATTCGGTTGGTTTGTTTTGATTGTTTGCCATCTTTTGATCCATCTTGTTTTCTTTGTATTTGTTTTCTACAAGAATAACTCCTTTTTTGGTTCGCACACAAACCAAATTCCCAATCGCATAGGACAAAACATTTGTCAATGACATCAAACAGGGATATTTGCCAATGTTTTTCTTATCGTGATTTGCACAAAGATACACATATCTAAATCTTCGTATCAAAACACATGTGTCATCGTACAATACATATCTAGCCACATTGTTACACCTGTACAAAATCTTTGGATTGCATGCTGCACACCTGAATCCCAGGTAAGCCGAAATATTCCTAGGCATATTTAACCGAATCTTTCTAGTGCACACACCACAACAAAACCCAAACTCGGTGAATTTGTCTTTGGTGACAAAACATACAGACGCACACACTTCACAAAGCCGTATGGACTTGTCATACAAAACAAGCATATCGTAAAATAAATTAATGTCTCTAAGAGGGGTTTTGGCACATCTTTCATCAATTTGTTGTTGGAGTTCCACTCTAAATTTTGCCCATTTAGGGGACTCTCCATTTTCTAAAGTATCCTCTTTCTTTTTTCTGCCTCGTTTCCCAGGTGTTTTCTTTTCTGTCTGAACTTTCTTGGATTTTTTGTTGGCCTGATTTTCGTGATTGGCATCACAATCCAAATCCAATTTGTCTATCACATTGCTAAAGAATGCTGCAGAAGCGGTATTGTCGCTGCTTGTCTTGGTAGGATTCTTCTTTTTCATTCCAGCCATGATCTTTTCATATTGTTCTGCTAGATTGATTGGTTTCTTTTCCACTTCTTCTTCGTCATCATATAAATTTGTTAGGTCCATTACAGAACTAATGGCAACTTCCATGGTATCCGAAATAGTCTTTGGCTGCAGCAATTTTGACACCTTTTTGTCATTGCAATATTTGGCCATCACTCCTGGCTCTTTGTTATCAGGCTTCTTACAATATTTCTTCCCAGTTGCCAAGTCTATACGGGTATTGGGATCTCCTATCGAGTTTACTGCCTTGCTTGAAAAATCTGTGGGCTCACGTTTAATACAACCGTGCTCTTCGCAAAATAATGCATTGAATAAATGAGATGGGATTTTCTCATTAATTCCCATAGCCTTTGTTTTTTTCTGTAATGCCTCACATATTTTAATTATGGAGTTAAACGACAGCCTAAACTTTCTAATAACTCTATTGCGACAAGCAATCATAAAATAATACTTTAGCAAATGGTATGCTCTCGGATTTATATCGGCAATTGCATAAAATGCATTCAATATGTCAATGGTGTATGAATCTCCAATAAATTGGTTTACGGCCATAGTCAGCAAATCCATAACTGCATCTGTAAAATACAATGGCTTTTTCACCATCCAGTCAAATGTGATTTCGGCATTGTCCCCAAGTATCAAGGCCTGATTGCCAATCATACTCAGCTCATCATCTGTGATTTTTTCCTTTGCAACCTGGAACGCTTCATTGTTTTCGTTTGTGTTGTCTATCATAGGACAAAATGCAGTAATGTATTGGCACAGCAATACTCCTTTCTTCCTCCACTGAAATTGATGATTTGGTCCCGCGATGGCCCAGAAACACATATTTTCCACAATATCCATTACTGGATACGAAAAATGCAGCAAGCCTATTTCATTCGACAAATAACTTTTTTGATATTCATCATATTTGACCTGAGGGTCATCATTTACACATTCTGGACAAGGGCATTTGTTTTCGGAAACAATAAATTTACCAATACAGTAAGACCCATGAAGCTTTTTAAAATACTTTCTAAAATCGTATTTGAATGTGGCTCTTTCTTGAGCAAGCTCTTCAATGGTTCTCATTTGTTTTTTAAGCATTACTTCTTCGTGGCGTCTCAGTGCTTTAATTCTATCTTTTAATTCCTTTGCCGTCTGCACATTAAGTCTCGACAACACATCCAAATTTTTGTCTTGATATAAACGAGATGGTCCATAGCGCCCTACTTTTTCCCATAAGTTATTATACTGATAATCTACCAATTCTGCCTCTCCTGTAAGAGGAAAAGATCCTTGGAAAAACATCTCAGGGTCTGTGCTTCTAGACTGCCAAGTATCAGATTCCACTGTGGATTTTTTCTCCCCACTTTTTGTGTATTCTGAAACTATGACATTTTCATTTTTGCCAACACGATAAAAACAAGCAGATAACCCACCCTTTCGAGATTCTTTTTTGTTTTTTGGGTCTTGTTTTTTAGTTTTCTCAGTGTTTTTGATTCTCATACCCACATAGTACATATATCTCTTGTGAAATCTAAAGTCTTGGCGTCCAACTCCATATGCACAGTCATTAATGACCTGGCGAATGCCATCCATTCCTATGCGAACATTGTGCCTTATTTCGGGCATATAATGCATACTATCTAGCATACTACAAAGCCCAGGGATTTTCGTAATCATAAAATGCACATATTCCTTCAACACTGTATTAGTAAAGTGATTATGGTCTTCTTCTTTGATTTGCTGCAGCACATGATCGTAAGTCTCATGTCCATATAGCCAAGAACAAAACACTAACTGATCCATTTTTTTAAAACAAAATTCCCTATACAGTGTCAATCGTACTGGAAAGGACATAATCACACATGAATGATCATAATATGCTCCCAGAGAGCAATGAAAAATTCGTTTCATGCATTCAAATATCATAGGGTGATTGCGACACGCTTTAGACAAAGGCTTGTTCATCTGCCGCCCTTTCATTGGAAGCTCCAGTGTTTTGTCAAGCAATTCCAAAAGCTCATCGTAGGCAGGATCATGGCATATATCGGATTTTGTTAATTTGCTTCCATTATATCTAAGCTCCATAATCATCGGCTTCAAATCAGGCAGTTCGCCTTGGTGAAACGACCATGCATAATTAGGCATATACACATCAATATACCGCAATTCTCTCAGGCAAACAGAATCGTTAGAATTGCGTTCGTTTCTTAGAGTGCGTAGCCTGTCCAAAATATCGTATCCCAAATCCATAGTCTCGTTTGCAGATTCGTTCAGTTCTGCATCACTAAATTTATTTGATTCGCACATAAACGAAATCAAACCGAAATGGGCCCCTTGCATAATTACAATGTCTTTTTTGATATTGATTGGGATGTTTTCGCTCATAAGCAAATCATCCAAATGCTGCACTCTTGCTACAAGAGTACAATAATACTTGTGTTCTCTCATCTCCTGAAAACTAGTCATTTTTTTGGGATACCATACATATCCATAATTTTCTAACCCATGTGGTAACTTATCTATAAGACAATCTATAAATTCGCCATTGAGAAACTCTGGCAACAATTGTTGATATATTACACTTTGTTCTATTTTATCCACAGTGTCTTTATGTTTTCTGTACAAATTGTTGAGATATGTATAAACTCTTTGATGAGGCATTTCATTTTTCCACCGATTCACACTTGAATCAAATACAAAGGGTTTGATAGGAGCCAATATAAAAGGCTGGAATAAAGGATCCAGTTTATTGGAGTCAAGACCGTTTACTTTTGTAAAGACTCGTTTTTGGTTCACTTCTCCATTCACATTCATACTGGCTTGTGAATTCCATGCATTCCAATTCCCCTTTCCTCCTCTTGACATCAGTGATTCGATCCCATCCAAAAACCCATATTTCCATCCAGTCCAATCATTATTGTTGCTTTGGGCATTCTTTACTTTGCTATCCGCATCAATATTATTCCATACAGCAGCAAACAAAACGTCCTTGGCATGTGCCTTTATAATAAACAAATAGGGGTTTCTGCATGCTTCATATACTTGCGAAATAACATCATCTACTTCATCCAAACTTTCTTTGATATGACTAAATTTTTGATTCTTTATTTCAATATTTGTTTGCAAGTGTTCTATGTCATTAATTGTCGTTGCATTTGTCTTTAGTAAAACCAACTCAGTGATTTCTTTCATAAGTTGGATTTTTTCTTCATAAAGTTCCTCCACATTTCCAATACCGCCATTAATTAATTTCTTTCTGCATTTCATATTAAATTCATATCGTTTTCTCATATCTTTATACACTTCGCCTATGTCAAATAATAATGGATAAGGCACCTCAGTCAATTCAAATATTTCATTCTCGTTCTTGGCTTTGGAAATCACTCGAATCAATTCTTCCTGTCCCACTCTAAGCAAATTCAAAATCTCAAGTTGTTCGTATATTTTTTTTAGCGTATCTTTGTCCGTTGAAATATCAATATCCCTGAAAGAAAGAAATATGGAATGTTCCCTTGTAATATACTTCCTTATTTTTTCAAGATATGTTTCGGCGTCCTTAACAAAATCATATCTTATTTTGGAAGGCAAATCACTTGCCCAATGCATCTTTTTTCCACATATCTCAATGTCATCAAGAGTGTCGCCTTCTGTGGTTTGTATAAACCCCTTTATATCTTTGTACCCACATAGCATTTGTCTCACCAAAACTGGCGTTATGTATCTATTGGGATCTCCTATAATAAAAACATCTGGATTGTATATGCATTCATCTTCACATGGAGCAGGCATCAGCCATGGCGGATTTTGTCCAATTGTTTTATGTGCCAATTTGGCAGCCGAAATATTTATTTCTCTATCCCCTGTCCAGATGCTTGTACAAACATCCATCTTCCATTTCTCTATATTATTACCTGTCTCGTTTTCTGAAGAGGATTCGTTAATTTTATTTGATGCCACATGGGCTACTTTGCCATGCGTCAAGGAAATCAATAACGTATTGCCATCTCTATTATTTATCATTTTTTTGGATCTCGTAACCGAATTTCGAGTATGGTTTTTGCCAGGCTGCCCTGAAAGGGCCTGTTTCTTCACCTGCATATCAATGCTTTTGCAATCTCTCAAATTCATATGCAATGGCACATGAGCCAACTGCATTTGCGCAGATTTTTCCAACGAAATATTTTTGACAGAGGTCTGAAATATACCTCCTTCTTTGTAGCTTACTAAATCTTCTGCAGAAATTGCGGTGTGCTTTTCGCACCCAAGCTCAATAGCTTGCTTATAAATATCGGGGTGAAGGTCGCGAACGACATCTCCATCCCCATTCAAAAAATACACTCGTTCATCCATTTTACAGAGGGGATAGGTCGGTCTAAACCCCTTAATATTATGACCATTTACAGTTTCTGTTACAGGTTCGTAATGATCAATTTGAAATGGCACAATGGGTGATTGAATGCCATAATATTCATCTCCTGGAAATAAACAACTACTCAAAGTGTATCCTCCAACACATCCTGTTTCATATCCCATGGTGGTAATAATCTGATCTTTTTTGATAGAACCTCCTCTTCCTTTTGCATTCCACAGCAGACCTGATGCCTGTGCATGAGAGCACATATAGCATGGGCCTCTGGGAGTCATATTCGTAGCAGCTTTGTTGACATACTGGCGCAAAATATTCAATGGAGACACATACTCTTTCAAAACACAGCGTGCATTCGCATCAAACTCTTTGTGCATTCCCATACAATTTTCGTTGTTCACACAAGGTCGCTCTCCTGTGCCAGGAACAGGCTGTTTCAAATGCATCAATTCCAAACTGTGCTTCATTTTCGTCATAATGGCTGCCTTCTTCAATTCTTCGTTGTGACTCGGACTGTCATCGTTCTTTTTCTTCGAAGTAAGATTATACTTCATAAAAAAATCAAACAAAAGACTGTCCACTGTGTTTCGATAGTATGGATTTCTCATAGGCATCTGCTCATTCGAAGGCGCACTTGTAAAAAGACTATTCGTTTTCTTGCCATCTTTTTCTGCAAGAATGATTTCCTTGGACTTGCTCGTTCGATTATCCTCTTCTTCTCTGCTCTCACATGTAGCTTTCTGTCCATCGTAAAAAATCTCCGTCTTCCCATCATAACATGGCAAAGTTGTGTTAATATCGTTTTCCAAAAACGCTCTAATAGGGCTTGTATAATCTGGATCTGCAGGCGTTTTCTCCTTTACTTCATTGCTAAACTTTGCTCTTTTCCTTCTATCATCTCCTTCATCATCCTCCTCATCTTCTGTAACAGCACCTTCTTCTCTATCCATTGCATCACTTTCTTCCTTTTTCTTTTCTTCCTCATCTGCCTCATCGGATAAATAAGTATCCACATCTTCTAGCAACTTGCCTATCTCATCTTCCTCAGTCACATTTTGCTTGTCTTCTTTGGTCTTTATATCAATAGTCTTCACTTTCGCTTCGACATCAATCGGCTTGCTTATATCAATACCACCATCTGTAATAATAGCAGATGTTTTTGCCTCTTCAAAGACTCTTTCAGGCGTACATATTTCCACCTTTCTAACCACAGAATTCAATTCAGGCTGTCCTGAATTGGTCAACTTTTCAATCTCCATAGGATTAAAAGTGATCATAATCTGTGGCTCTGCAGGAGGCTCTTCAGAAGCATTCTTATTCTTCTTTCTGTTATTACGGTGCTCTTGTCGCCCTTTAATCATGTTGTTCACATTATTAAACGATTGGGCAACGTCGGGCTTGGTAGCTAGAATCTCTGCTTCCTTATCAATCGACTTGGAGCTGTTAAAAATTACAACATCATCTTCTTTTTGCACAGGGAGAAGCACTATTGCATCAGGCACTTCAACTCCTTGTTTCGATGCAGGTTTCTTTTCCGGCTCGTCTTTCTTTCTAAATTCTTCAAGCACAGTCCTCTGCTCGTTGAATGTGATGTTTCCAACATAATACACCCCATTCTGCTGATTGGATACCGAGGTATCGCTGTTCTTGGGAGGCCTCCCTCTCTTTCTCTGCACGTCCATATTTGGAATGGCAATGATGTTGGACACTGCACCGTCTCCATCTTCAGTTGTTTGCTGCATTTTTTTCTTTTTCTCGTTCTCCTGCTTCGTCCGCTTGGTTCTTGCAATGGAACTGGTGGTTCTCAATTCCAAAGCCTTTACAGAAACCATGCTCATCAACTCCTTCTGAGTAATGGTTATGATTCCCTGGCTATCCTTTGCATAAAGCTTCGGATCCATCCATGTCATATTTCTTTGCAGGATCTGCAAACATCTTTTCCCATAGCGCTCCTTGTCCAAGTAGTACTTCAAATCCTTCATTTTCTTCTTGTGTACTGATTTGCTTTTTGCAATTGTTTTGTGAATTTCGCCGCGTGAAGTCATTTTTAATCAATTTTTGTATTTATTGAAAAACGTTTTTTTTGCGCCTTTTTGATTACGAAAAAAATTAAAAATAAAAATTCGGAAATTTTTTGTCAAAACCGAAAAAACTTATTCAAAAAATAGAATCCGTCACACTACAAAAACTCCAAGAAAAAAGTTGATTTTGTACTATGGCTCCAAAACACTATACCAAACAGCAAAATTTTGTTCCATATAGAGGAAAGCCTCAATACAATCCCAAGCGTGACAGGCAAAAGCATTATGATAATCCTGATTATTACCAACACAATAACAATCATCGTCGCACAAGATTCATTGATACCAAAAACCATCAAAAAGAGCTCCTTTATGCAGATAACTATGATACCTATGAAAAAAACAGCCATACTGTCGATCAAGGAATTGAAAAGGAGATCAATGTACAAAAAGAAATCAATGACGAATTTGTAAGAGAAGTGGTGAAGCACATGTGCCAAGACATTTTGCAAAACAGTCTTAGCGTTGTAGCAGAACGATTCATTGGAAAATATTTGATTGCAAAGAAAGCCAATCCCAAGCTCTCCATAGTAGAAGAAGTCACCACTATGCTCAAAATGATATTGACCCAGAAATTTGATTTTATTGCTTCTTTTGGCATGACCAAAATGAGAAACGAAGGGGGACAGTTCCAAACTATCAAGTGCTGCAAGTTCTTTGGCTTGTTTGGGAGATTTCAAGCCATGATTCCATTCTCTGATGCCCTAAACACTTCTTCTCAATCTATGTTTTATAATATCTGCCAACCCGAATACAAAGTCTTTGAAGGCGTCAATCAGCACGCAGTCCAAACAAATGCGTATACTCTATCCAAGTTTGCGTTCAACAAGACTTTTGGAGACCACTTCCCCAGAAAACAGCTTTGCATCAGAATCATGGAGTCCCTTTTTGCCATGGCCGTACAGTTTGGAACCCCAAATAGCGGTATCAAACTGATAGGAGAAGTGATTGAATACATGCAATTCGTAATTTGCCAAGACATCCGCAAAAATTTGAATATGACCCATCAATTTGATACCTTACAAAAAAACCAAGAGACTCTTGCTCAATTTGTTATTGAATGCACTGAATGGTATCAAAAATTTTTGTTTGATATGTGTGCTGAGCTGAGAGCCCATACTATGGTATTTCTCACTCCAAATATCACCATGGACATGCCCTATAGTGAAACTGGCATCCAAGAAAATGGTGAACAATGTATAAAAGCTTATGTAGGAAATGATATGGAATGAAACAAAAAAATACTCATCAAAAAATGATTTATAATAAAGAAAAAACAAATAATCTTTCGACTTTGGAAAATATTTTAACGGATAGAATATTAAGTTTTGTCCATTCTAAAGTCTAACCTACTTGCCAATTTTTTAGACCCAAAAAAAAGTTGGTGTTCAAAAAAAAAATATATCGTATATTAAATACCGGGTTTAATTTGGCACAGAAAAAGGAAAAACATTCTAAAAACCAAAAAGAAAAATTAGGATAAACAAAAATATAATCAAGCTTTGAAAACAATAGTATATTAACACAAAAAAAAATGAAACAAATTTTGTGTGTTTTTGTTTTGCTTGCTGTAGTAGCTTTTCTCTCTTTTCCAACTTATGGATATGTCACAAATTGTCCTGATGGTCCAGGAATCAACACCACTCTTGACACAGATGGAGATGGTATTTATGATCAATGCGACAATTGTCCATTTACTCCCAATGCAGACCAAAAAGATGCAGATGCAGACAACATAGGAGATGCATGTGATAATTGCAATCCCGTTCCAGGCAAACCGCTCTACAATAAATTCACTGGTGCAACATATTACAACCCTGACCAGGCCAACAATGATGACGATGGGTTTGGAGAAACATGTGATGTTTGTCCAGATGATTACGATCCGTCTCAAACAGATACCGATGGAGATGGAGTTGGAGACGTTTGTGACAATTGTCCTACTGTATGGAATCCTATCCAAAACAGATGGTCCGGTTTTCCTTCCAATCTTGCTTGTCAACCAGACACTTATACAAACGAACAATGTCTTGCCATTTCAACTGCTTCCGAATGTGTTGCAAATCTAACCAAAAACTGTGTATGGTGTCCATCTTCAAGACAATGCATGACCTTTGAGGCTTCTCTCGAGGATTGTAGTGTTAATGCAGTCCAGACTTTAATTCAATGTACTAGAAGCAATGACCAAGATATAGTTGGAACTTGCACCAATATTTACCCATGGGAAACAACTACAAATAGTATTGTGTTTGTTAACTGTGTTCAGCGTGTTTGTTCTGGAGGTTATTGTACATCTGAAAACAAACGAGACTATTCCCCAGGATTTGATGTTTATTACTACAATTATTACGAAGAAAACAAATGCGAACAAGGATTTTGCGTTGGATCTATTTTGTTTCCCAATTACAACAAAAACCAGTTTGCTCCTCCTGGTTATGCATGTGATCCTCAAACTGGAAACTATGTGCCCGTACTTAAACGAAGTGTTGAAGTAGCTCCAATTATTAAAGAACTTCCCAACAACAAATTCCCTGAACATCTTACCTTTTCTGCCAGAAGCACTGTAGGAAAGCGTTTGATTTATTGCAACAATTTTACCACCTTCCAATCTTGTGTCACAGAACCAGCAGGAGTTTGTGGTTGGTGTCCATCAGCTGCAGGAGGACCTGGTCCTTATTGCGAAGCATTAGGCATTGCATGTCCTTCCATCAATACCATTGGCTCGCCTAATTCCCAGATTGCTGCATTGAATGGGCGTTATGAATATCCTGTCAGAACTGCCACTCCTTGTGTCGCAGAATCTGTTCCATATAATGGATTATCTATTTCCACAGTATGTCCGATTTATCCTTCTCAAACTGAAGACTGTGTTACTCCAGTATGTGCATATGGAAACTGTTCTCTTATTTACCAATTTTACGGCAATCCGTCTACTGACCAAGACTGTTCTGGAGACTGCACCAACTATTTTTGTGATGGTCTTGGAAAGGCTGTTATTCCAGTACCTTCGCCTAATATTCCTTGTCCTAACGGTCAAACGTGTGATCCCCAAACTGGAGAATGTATCTTACCTGCTCCTCCTGCTGGCTGTGCACAATGGGGTCATTGTGAATCTTGCTCGAGAGACCCTGCTTGTGGATGGTGTTCCAACGTAGGAGCTTGTCTTTTGAGAGGACAAACCTGTCCCGCTTCAGAAATTATTGTTGGAAGCCCTCATTTTGAAATTGCTCAAGGAACCTGTATTAAATGCGAATATGATGCTGCTTTTGCCATTAGTCCCACAGTCTCGATTTCGAATGTTTGTATTAGAGATATGGCTACTCCAAATGGTTGCCAATTTCCTACATGTGTCAATAACTATTGTAGACTTATAAGCAATCCTATTACATTCCCTTGCTCTACTGGAGGTGATCAATGCGATCCTGGAGCATGCAATGCTGAATCTCAATGCGTATCGTTAGGAACTCCTGTTTCCTGTGCTTTGAACGAAACTTGTAATCCCAATAATGGTTTGTGTGTGCCTTCTAGCTTTAATACTTTGGATCCTATTGATCCTGGCAATTGTCCCAGCCTTCTCACATGCGGAGCATGTGTAGCAGCAAATGGATGTGGATGGTGTGCTGCTGCAAGTACTTGCAGACCTATTGCCACTGGATGTAATACTCCTTTTGATTTGAAATTTGGAGATGATTCTCCAACAGTAACACACATAGAATTACCATCACAAACTTGTTTGGCATGTACAAACATTTTGCCACAAATGTCAGTTACCCCTGGGGTCAATGCAAGCGTTTCTCAAGTTTGTTCTGTCACTGTTTCTGATACGTTATCTGTTCCAAACGGGTTTGGATTGAATGAAGGATGCGCTTTTCCTTTGTGTGTAAACGGATGGTGCGACATTACTTCTTTGCCAGTTGGAACAAATTGTTATCCTTGTGGAGATCAATGCACTAGAGGCCGCTGCAATAGTGTGGGACACTGTCATGTAAGCCCATCTGGACATACTGAATGCGATGTCAATGAAAGATGCAATCCAGAGAATGGAGAATGTGTTTCCAATACTTTGGTATGGACAAGCTCTTCTTCATCTACAACTAGCTCTCCTTCATACACTACTACTTGGGATATTCCTAGTACTGTCCAAGAAAAATGCGATGGATATATTGTCCATCATTTTGATCATCCCTTTGAACCTCAAACAAGTGGAACCGAAGGTTTCGTATATCAATTTACTCCTGTGGTATCTGGTACAATTACTATGATAGATGGAGGTGGATTCACCCAAGCTCTTAACCCATATGCAGTAACTACCCCACAAGGTCCTACTGGAGGTTTGGATCATGTAAAGTCTCTTATTTACAACTTGCCCAAACAGGGCCCTGATTCCGGATTTAGTAGCATTAGAGGACGAATGCAAATTGGATGCCAAACATTCAAAACCGAGTTGAATCCGTTTGTTGCTCCTCCTCCAATCAATCCAAATGACGATTTCCGTTTGGCTTCGTGTGCATTTAACAGCTTGGATCCTGATACTTTTATAGTGGCAGACTTTTTCCTTACCAATGAAGGAATCTGGGCATTCTATGAAAGATTGCCTTTTGGACAAGGAGGACCATTGGGCAACTACAGAGCTTTTAGTTCTACTAAACGTGTAGCAAGCAGAAGCCCCTCAAATGTGCACAATCTTGCGATTGAATACAACAAAGCTGCGAATATGATTACCTGGTATTTGGAAGGTGTGGTAGTAGCTCAGGTTGGAAACCTTGGTGTACCTGCACCAGGATTTGATATCATATTGGATCATGGAGGAACTGATACTATTGTAAATCCTACTGGATTCCAATATGGATTTGGATTATTTACTTTACTTGATATGGCCGATCCTAATGACCCTGGAAACCCTGCTAGACTTGGATTAGTTCGATTGGCTGCAGGAGTAGGTGCACCTACCTATGTATTCCCCAGCAACTTCCAAGACAATTTGTCCTTGCCTTCCAATCGATTGTCTGGCCAAGGCTCTATTTTGACTGCACTTGGATTTTTAATAAATCCTTGTGAAGGCTCAACTTCTACTTCTACTACCACAACTACCACTACTACTACCACAACCACTACAACTACTACCACGGAAACAACTTCGTCCACATCTTCAACATCAGACACAGATTCCAGCAGCAGCAGCTCTGGACATAACTTATGGTGGCTGTCTTTAGTATTTGGAATACCAGCTATTCTTATAATTTTAGGTGTTATTTTCTTTATTATGTATCAACGAATGTCTGGAGAAAGCTCTACTGAAGGCCAGCAATTGTACGAACAAGAAATGTCATTACAAGACGAAGAATTCGAGGAACAAGGCTTCCAAGAAGTTCCTGAGCAGTCATAAATTCTTTTTGCCAATATAGTCTTTAATATATTTTTTATTTTTTCCAAAAAAGCGTACATATTTTTTCATTGTTATCAATTTGCGTAGTATATTTATATGTTTGTATTTTTTATATGAAACACGTATAAAACATCCCTAAGTTCTTCCCCACAAAAAAAATCAGTGCATATATTAAGGATTTTTATACTATATAATGCCGCCAGAAATCGCAGACACTATTGCATCTTATTCAAATGTATATGCCGCCTTCGCAGAGGATGCAGAAGCTCAATATGTTACCAAATTACAAATTCATCATATTCCCACAAGAGAAGAAGCATACATAAAAAAATTCTCTTCAACACTATCAAAGCCTACGTTCAAAGTTACCAAAGAGCATATATTCAGAACGTTTATATACTTGACACATAATTGTTTCAAATGGCGGCTCAACCGATTCCAGCGCCGATTTGTAGCCAATATCACGCAGGCTTTAGCCCCTTTTCTTTTAGGAGATGACTGGGATATAATAGGGCCTGCTTTGTGTAAAGAGTTTGGATGGGATGGAGTAAATATGCAAACTATTGCCACTGCTCCAAGAAGAGTGGGGAAAACAGTTGCAGTAAGTATTGCTCAATGTGCAGTTGCTATGGTTGCAGAAGGGTCAAAGCAGGCCACTTTCTCCACTGGAAAGCGTGCCTCTGGGAATCTTAGAGATGCAGTGGCAAAAAATCTTATGAGCTCTGGTTATTTAAGATTAATTGCAAGCAGAGGCTTCAAGCAAGAGCGAATGGAGATCCATCCAATATTTGGTGACCAGATATCTCAGCTTGATTTCTACCCCTCAAACAAACAGATAAGTATCTATTTTATTATATTGTTTTTTGTGTTTGTGTATGGGACTGAAGAGGTAGTTTTTTCTTTGAAAAGGTACGATTTTAAAATAAATATACTTTTAAGTACAAAATTTAAAATACTGAGTTAGTCAAGTTTGATAAGGAAAAATAATCAACGTAGCAGATGGCGCATCAGATTGATGAACGATTTAAAAGAATATCGTTTTTAGGCGTAGAAGGCCCAATTGGAGCAGGGAAATCAGAATTTGTCAAGAAACTCCAGGAGCTTATTTCCAATGGACTCGCATCAGAATTTATTGCTACAGATCAAAAATATGCCATTTTTTGCATGCAGGAACCTGTTGAAGACTTTCGAGAAATTCTAACGGATTTTGCAACGGACCCCTACAAAAAATCGTATTTGTTACAGACAACCGTCTTAAACAAACGAACAATTGCCATTGAAAAAATTATCAATGAAGCCCTTGCATATGTATCACAAGACAAAAAAAGGAAAGTGATTGTTATCATAGAACGCACCTTTCTGGGAGACAAATTGTTTGCAAACGTAGCCAAGAAATGCGGGTTCATGACTGAATCGGAATACGATTATTACGATGAAATTTGGGACACGTTCCGCAGACTGCTTGGAGTGAAAATATCACACTATGTCTACATTAGACCTGATTTCAAAGTATGCATGGAACGAATCAAGAAGAGAAACCGCGATTTCGAACAGGGGCTTGCAGAGGAATACTTGAAGCAAGTATATGATGAACATGATACTGCGCTGTGTTTCAATGGAGAAACAGATATCCTTACAAAAAGCGTCAATGGCACGGATATGCATGTATATACATACACCAATCCCGATGGGACTGATGATGAACAAATGAAAAACGTCATGAACATCCTGGAAAAAATTCTGAACGAATTTGAGTTGTAATTTATTTACAATACTTTTTGTCTAAGTAAAACATCAATATTTAAGTTTCCTTTCGTCAATCATTTTGATTCGATTTCCCACACTCATTGCGCTATAATTTTTTGCAAGCCCTTCCATTTCTTTTTCCGAAAAATTGAAATAATAATACAATATTTTGATTTTGAGTTCATTGTTTACAAATTCCCATCTGTATACGACATCCACTGTCCCAAACCATTGACTATCAGGTCGGGTGGGCATATATTGACCATTTATGCTTTCTCTTTCTTTTGCTAAAATAGGACTTGCAACAATTAACAACCAAAACATGTATAAAACATACATGCATAAAAACAATCGCAATATACCCGACAATTTGAGCCATCGTTGACTGTCATCTTTTATATATGACATATAACCGATAATCCCAAACAATATCAAAAGGACTGCAAAATTGATACCATATGTCATTTCAAACAATTCTACGGTATTCATTTTCAATTTCCGCCAAGACCATTGACTTTAGAAACTAACAATTTTTTGAGGCAAAAAACAAAAATTTTAATTAAGAATAAAAAATTTTGATTTTCTGGCATTTACTTCCAAAAAGAAAACCAAGTAAAAAAATGTATTTGAACAAATACGGGTTTGAAGAAGAGAAAAAAGAAATGACTGAGGCAGAAATGATGGAAAGAGTATGCAGTATGGAAGAAGTCTCTAGCAGAGGACATGTCATTACATACGATGATGGGAAAAATGTGGGGATCTTGAATGAAAACGCAGAGACTCAAGATAAACCTATGGAAACTTTTACATCATTGGATACGTTCAAACACACAAAATTCCCTTTAAAGGAAGGACATAAAGTATCTCAGAAACAAATGAATGGAAATGCAATGATTCTGGCTGATGGAGAAGTGCTGATTATACGATAAAGTTATTTCCTGTTTTTAACAAGATATAACTTGTCATGATTTTTGTATTTTATACTATATTTAATAAACCTTTTAATTTTTGTAATGCAATACAACACCCAGACTATAATAGACAGGGGCATTGCTGAATGTGTCGTTCGTTCCATTGGTCCAATTTTTTGTGCATTGATTATAGGATTGGTAGATGGCATTTATGTCTCGGCTATTTTGGAATCTCATAAGGCTCCAATGGAATTTGCATACTGGTTTATCAGGGATGTGATCTATTTGCTTATTGGATTGGTCTTTTCGTTTTTGCTGGTGCTTGACTACTTGACAAGAAAAGATCGTGTTTACAATCAACAATTAAACACAAAACAGAAAAAACCAAAAAATCGTGTATATCATGTAAAAAAATAAAAACCTTTTGTAAGGCAAATCGTACAAACTTTTGTCTGGAAAACAAGAATCCGTAATAAAAAATTTTTTGACTTTACAAAATTTTCATACTAAAATTGAATGGAGATCTAAGATTTTCATCTAACTTTTTTTCTATACAAAAACCAAAACCCTTTTGTAAGGCAAAGTGTCTGAACTTGCGTTGCAGAGTAATAATTCGTGATAAAAAATTTTTGGTTTTCCTAAGGATTTTGAGTGGGAAAAAATCTCCATTCAAGATCCTAAGGAAAAGTTGAGTAACGAAGTAAAATATTTGGGATCGAAAAAGTCCTTAGAAAAAGTCGTCCAATCAAAAAACTAAGAGAAGGTTCTTGTAGAAACCCTAGGACGATCTATCGTTTGCCGCTATTTTCACCAAAAAATTTCAAAGATAAAGGTCTGCCTGTAATCTAGCGTTGTCGACCCTGTTCTGGATCCAAAGTCTTCGAACCAACTGTTGGCGACCCCATCAGGGTTTTTGGGAGTTGTCACGTGACCAAGTTGTCACGCAACCACGTGGGTTCACAAAATTCGAAACGTTCCTTAGGATTTTGAATGGAGGATTTTTATACTTTTGTATACCATATATCTCAAGGTATACTCAAAATCAAAAAACCTTTTGTAAGGCAAATCTTACAAACTCGACCTGGACATGCAGAATCTGCAATAAAAAA